>NZ_JBVIPD010000004.1:0-357091 GCF_055578235.1 Streptomyces sp. NPDC033136 | reverse complement strand
TTGAAGAGGTCAACCGAGAAGATGACCTGGAGCGCGCCCGATGCCAGATCACCGAGTGCCTGCCTGCGCTGCTCAGCCGGTGTCTCCCCGGATAGGGCGATGGCGTTGAGGCCGGCCGCTCGGAAGACCTCCGCCATGAAGTGGGCGTGAGCGACTGATACGCAGAAGCCCAGTGCGCGCATGATGCCGGGATCGGCCAGTTTGTCCCGTACGGCCTTCACTACCAGTCGCGCACGTCTGGCATTGCTCGACAGCATATTGCTCAGCGAGATGGGGTCGTACGCCCCGCGCTTCCACTCCACCGTGCTGAGATCTGTGGAGTCGCTAATTCCGAAGTAGTGGAAGGGGCTGAGTAGATCATTCTCTAGCGCCTCCCATAGACGCATTTCGGCGGCGATCCTGCCCTTGAAGAACTCATCCTGAATGTTCCTGTCATCCATACGCTCAGGCGTGGCAGTGAGACCTAGCAGCTCCAACGGCTGGAAGTGATCAAGAATTTTGCGGTACGTCGGCGATGTCCCGTGATGGAACTCGTCGATCACAATCACGTCGAAGTGATCAGGGGCGAGGCGATCAAGGCCCTTCGCGTTCAAGGACTGAACGCTGGCGAAGACATGCGACCAACGCTCCGGAATTTCCCCGCTGTGGAGCGACTCGCCGAAGTTCGCATCCACCAAGACGTCTTGGTAGGTCCTCATCGATTGATCGAGGATTTCCCTGCGGTGGGCTACGAAGAGCATTCGCAGGTCACGGCCGTGCTTCTTGCGTAGTTGCTTGTAGTCCAGAGCTGCCATCACGGTCTTACCCGTGCCTGTAGCTGCTACCAGCAGATTCCGGTGCCGGTCGTGTACCTCCCGTTCGACCTCCAGCCGCTCCAGCATGTCGCGCTGGTGGGGATACGGCCGTACCTCAAGGCCTGAGAGGGTGATCCCGCGCTGAGCAGGTGACGTCGACGAGGTTCCGCCTGCAATTGCCAAGGCTTCCTGCAGGCGATCACCGTCGGCCTTCGGGTCGTACGTCTCGAAGGACGAGTCGTTCCAGTAGGCGTCGAAGGTCGCCTCGAACTTGCGCAGCACATCGGGCGTGGCGACGGAGGAGAGCCGCACGTTCCACTCCAGGCCATCGAGAAGCGCTGCCTTGGACAGGTTCGAGCTCCCCACGTATGCAGTGTCGTATCCGCTCCTGCGGCGGAACAGCCACGCTTTCGCGTGCAGCCGCGTCGAGCGGGTCTCGTAGTTGACCTTGACCTGCGCCTTGAACTCCTCCACCAGCCGATCCAACGCGCGCCTCTCGGTCGCGCCGATGTAAGTCGTCGTGATGACTCGTATCGGCACTCCTCGCGCATGGGCTGCCTTCAGTGACTGCTCAATGATCCGGAGGCCATGCCACTTCACGAAGGCGCAAAGCAGGTCCACGCGGTCCGCAGTAGTGAGCTCCGCGCGCAGTTCGAAGCCGAGGCTCGGGTCGTCTGGCGAGTTGGTGATCAAGGCCGCATCGGAGAGCGGGATAGCCGGGCGTACGGCGAAGACGCCGCGGGCCTCTTGCCGGGTGATCGCCAGGAGTTGGCGCGGACCGTCCGCGATGAGATCCACCCACTCCTGAGCACCCTGCAGCGTGCTGATGGATTCCAGGATGTGGTTCGCGGCGTGGACCCGCTCTTCAGCCGGAAGGTTCTGCAGCACACGCCTAACCGTCCCCCCTACATGCCGAGCCAGGATGTGAGGGGAGGACTCGGGTCCCACGGCTTCGCTGACCGGGTGCCAGCCGAGGCTGACCAACTCCTTCAACTGCTGTTCGAAGCGGAGCGTGATCAGCTGTTCGTACAGTCCGTCGGCTGGGGCAGAGGTATGGATGCGGCTCTCAGACACAGGCAGGCTCCCCCGATTGATCGCATCGATCGACGATGCAGTTGTTCTATCAAGGGGTACTGACAGGAGCCGACGGCGGGCAAAGAGCGTCCGGAGTTGGATGGGTGTGGTCATCAGGCTGCCAGATATCGACCCACGAGGCGCCACAACTGATCGAAGCGGGTTAGTTTTTGGGCGTGCTCTTACGTGACCTGCTCATACGCATAGCAGAGACCTACGACCGCAAGGCGGGTACAGCCCATGGCGTCTTAGCCCAAGACCTCCTCCGAGATGTCGAGAAGATGCCCGATCTACCGCTACCGCGTGGCTTCGTGGCATCGGGATACGGCGGGAAGGGGTCTGCGAGCAGCACTCCATGGCTTGGCGTGTTCGATAGGTCGATCAACATGCAGGCCCAAGAGGGTCTGTACCTCGCCTACATCTTCGACTCGACTCTCACCTCCGTGACGCTCACGTTGCAGCAGGGAGTAACGAAGCTTTCGGATAGTTACCCCAAGCAAGGCGACTTACGGAGGGAGCTGAAACGGCGAGCACGGCACCTCAGGGCAGGCATAGAGCCTGAGCTGGCCATGTATTGGGCCCACACACCGGCCTTCCGGTCCAAGCTTGAACGTCCCCGTGCCTATGAGGCAGCGAGCGTGGCAGCCCGGCGGTACGAGGTCGCGAGTATGCCCGCGGAGGAAGTTCTCGCAGAGGATCTTCATGTGGCGTCCCTCATCCTCCGTGACGCTGCCGCAAGCCATCGCGTCTGGCTTCAGCAGCCATCCGAGAACGAGCCTCTGGTGTACGAGGGTGAGGGGCACGCCTCTGCCGACGATCCCCTCGATGGTTTCCGCCCGAACGACAGCAGCGACTACTACGTCCACATCAAGGGCGGTCGTCGACGCAGGGAACGCCGCCACGAGGAGCTCATCAAGGACTTCGGCCTTCACGCCGTCACGTGCGGGTATCAGCCGATCACGCAAGGCATGTACCCGAGAGATTTGGTCTTGCGCCGTCCTGCCGCGGACCAACAGCGCTCCTGGCTCGTGGAGGGCAAGGCTGTGAAGAGGGGCAACGCGACCCAAGCCGTCCGTGAAGCGGTCGGCCAACTCTACGAGTACAGCTACTACTGGCACGAGAAGCGCGGTGAGCCGAAGCCGCACCTTGTTGCGCTCTTCACGGAAAGCATCGGGCACTACGCCGCGTACCTAGAGGAACATGGCATTGCGTCGATCTGGCACACCGAGGACGGGGACTGGGTGGGTTCTCCCACAGCCGTTTCCTGGGATCTGGCCGTAGGCGCCTGACGACTGTCACGAGCTTTCAGCGACACTTCGTTGCCGTTGGGGCAGCCCGCTTCCTGGCCAGTGTCCTGCCTCCGCGCCGCTCCTCAAGGGCGCTCCAACACGGCAGAGAGCCGATGGCCCCGCGGGCCGCCCTTGACCCCGGGCCGCTCCAGCACGAGAAGGCGACGAGCGGGCGGCCCGGGAAGCGGGGGCCAGGAGTGCGTGGCGCGGGAGCTCGCCTCGCCGGCCGGGCTCAGGCTGAGCTGCCGTGGCACTCGCCGTACGTCTGCCCCGACCCGCACCAGCAAGCCGCCCCCCGCTGCGGCGGCCACGCCACTGCCCGGCCACGCGCCGCCAGCGTGGTCGCGTACTGCGGGAGCAGGGTCGCGTCGCCCGGGGAGGAGAGTTCCGACGCCGCGAAGGCCTCGTAGGACGGGACCGTGCCCGTGACGATGCCCAGGTTCGGGGTGCCGGAGGCGGAGAGTTCGCGGAGGGACTGCTCTATCGAGGACAGGTGGGCGGCGTGGGAGGGGTACTCCGAGGCCAGGGCCGGATACGCCTCCAGGAGTTCCGAGAGTTCCGTCGCCGGCCAGTGGAGGACCGCTACCGGGAACGGGCGGGAGAGGGCCTCCCGGTACGCGCCGAGTTCCGCGCGGAGGCGGAGGATCTCGGCTTCCAGTTCTGCCGGGTTCTCCGAGCCCAGGGACCAGACCCGCTTGGGGTCGTGGAGCTCGTCCAGGGTGATCGGGAGGGAGTGGACCGTGTCCGCCAGCGCGTCCCACTCGTCGTGGGACCTGCCCAGCATGCGCCGTACGCGGTGGCGGCCGAAGAGGAGGGGGTGGGTGGCGTAGGGGGGCTCCGCGACGTCCGTCAGGAGGCGGCGTACGGCCTCGGTGAAGGTGTCGTGGGCCGCTTCCAGCTCGTCGTGGGCTTCGAGGGACTCCGCGACGATCACCCAGGGGGCCGGGTCCTTCGGGGCCGCCACCCGGACGCCCTCGATGATCGCCCGGGCCTCGGCCTCGTGGCCGTACTCCCAGAGGTTCGAGGCCTTGAGCGCCCGTACCAGGTGGGGGTTCTCCAGGCCGTCGGGGGAGGCGAGGAGGCGGTCGTAGAGGGCCGTGGCGGTGGGGCGGTCGCCGGAGAGTTCGAGGTGGGCCGCTGCCCGCAGCAGCAGGGCCTCGGCGTCCTCGGGATACAGGCCGGCGGTCCGCTCCAGGCGTGCCGCCTCGGCGGTGTGGTCGACGTTTTCGGCAGGCGTGTCGGGGCGCATGGGGGACACCGTACTGCCGGGAGGTGACGAGTGTGAGAGATGCGCGGGCCAGACCCCTGGCCTGCCCGGATTCCCCACGCTCGCCACCTCGGCTCTACAGCAGGCCCTGGACCACCGTGATGCGGCGGGCCTACCGCGTCACGCCGTCGATCTGGAGGGTCTGGACCGACTTCGCGGCGAAGGGCACGCTCACCGACTTGCCGGCCAGGCGGATGTCCGAGCGAGGTGTGTACAGGTCGCCGCCGCCCGTCGTCACCGTGTTCCAGCGGGGGACCAGGCCGCCGGAGCCGCCCGTCACCGTCGAGAAGCGGGACAGGTCGAAGGTGAGGGTCTGGGCGGACGCGGACGTGTTCACCGCGACGATCACCAGGCGGCGGGACGTCGCGTCGTACGCCGCCACCGCGTAGCTCACGCCCGTGTCCAGGATCGTCATGCCGGGGCGGATGTGGCGGCTGAACTGGGCCAGCACGTAGTGCTTGGTCTGGACGGTCGTCGGCTGGAGCGTGTTCTTGTCGTAGGCGATCAGCGCCCAGCCCGTCGTCGGGTCCATGACCTGCCAGTAGCACCACGCTGTGGGGTGCAGCCAGCGGAAGTCGTAGCAGAGGTTGGACGCCATGGTCAGGCCCGTGCCGTCCTTGTCGCCGGTCTCGGAGTTCCACAGCTTCTTGCGGGACGTCGTCACCACGTCCGTGTGGAGGAGGTCGCGGCGGCCGCCCGAGCCCTGGTAGCCGTGCACGTTGACCTGGGAGACCAGGGCCTTGGTGGAGGAGCTGAAGGACGCCCAGGTGGAGCGGGCCGTGTCGTAGTTCGTCTCGTCCGAGGCGGTGATGCGGATGCCGGTCAGGCCGCGCTTGTCCAGTTCGCCGCGCATGTGGGGGAGGACGGCCGCCTGGACCGCCGGGTCCATGTGGCAGCCCTCCTGGGTGCCGGTCGCGGTCCACCAGGTGGAGGCCGGCTCGTTGAAGGGGGCGACCGTCGCGAAGTTCACGCCCCAGTTGTCGCGCGCGTACAGGGCCGTCGCCGCCAGGTGGGAGGCGTGCTGGCGGTAGTTCCAGGTCTGGAGGTTGTTGCCGCCGCCCGCCGCGCCCGAGGGGTTGTGGTTGTTGCACATCCACCACATGGGGGAGTTGGCGAACAGCTCGGTGATCGCGCCCCGTTGGGTCGCCTTCACCAGCATCGCGCGCTGGTTGGCGTCCGCGGTCCACTTCCAGGCCGAGGAGGTGGGGTCCTCGTTGTTCCAGTTCTGCCAGAAGCCCTCGATCTGCTTGAAGCCGGGGATGTTGGGCGACTCGACCATCGTCTCGCCGCCGACGCTGTTCCAGCTGCACGCGCCCAGGTTGTAGCGGGCGATGTTGAGGCCCAGGCCGGGGAGGGAACGGCCGTTGTAGGTCACGGACTTGGTGGTGAAGAACAGGTCGGCGAAGTCGTCCCGGGCGCCGAAGACGTTGGCCCACCAGGCGAGGGAGGTGCCCCAGCCCTCCCAGGTGCCGTACGTCGTCGACGGGTTGACGGCGATCGTGGCGTCCGCGTGCGCGGTGCCGGTCGCCAGGGCGCTGCCGAGGAACGTACCGCCTGCTGCGGCCAGCAGACTCCTGCGTCTGATCACGGCTCCTCCGTAAGGGAGATGGGGGCAGGCGCCGGCCCCGGCCCGGCGTCGTGCGGTGCCCGTTGTCGGTGACGAGAAGCATCGGGTGCGGCGGAGGGGTTGTCGAGAGTTGCGACGAACCTTTCTCAAACCCGTGTACGAAGTCTCGGACGTGTGCGCAAGGGTGATCCTGTATAACGAACAACAGGGCACAGCACGTAGGGGAGGAGGGGCAGTTGACGAACTGGAGCCGGGCGACTCCGCGTCCCGTCCTCGCACTGCTCTTCCTGCTCGTCGGGCTGGCGCTGCTCGACACCGGCAGTCTGTCCGCCACCGTCGCCCTCGCCGCGACCGCCGCGACCTCGGCCGCCCTCGCGGCCTGCGCCGTCGTCGCCTCGCGCTGCGCGCCCACGGTGCCGCGCACCCGGGTGCGTACGGCCATCCGCGACCGCGACCGCCGTACGGCCTTCCTGCCCCAGCGCGATCCCGACGCCCGGGGGCGCACCCGGCCCCGGGCACCCGGACACGCCCTCCGGGCGACCGTCGCGTAGGGGCGTATCCACGTCACCGGACCCCGCGCGGGTCGTCATGCCGCCATGTCCCACTCCCGGCACGACGAGACCCCCGGAGGGCTCACCCATGTCCGTCTTCGCCAACCTGGTCGAGCACCTGGCCGACCTGCTCCAGCCGCTGTTCGGCGCCTCCGCGGCCGCCGCCGCGATCGTCCTGTTCACCGCGCTCGTACGACTCCTCGCCCACCCCCTCTCCCGGGCCGCAGCGCGCGGCCAGAAGGCCCGGACCGCGCTCCAGCCGAAGATCGCCGAGCTACGGAAGAAGCACGGGAAGAACCCGGAGAAGCTGCAGCGGGCCGTGCTGGAGCTGCACGCCGAGGAGAAGGTGTCACCGCTGGCCGGCTGCCTGCCCGGGCTGCTGCAGATTCCGGCGTTCTTCCTGCTCTACCACCTGTTTTCCAGCGAGACGATCGGCGGGGAGGCCAATGAGCTGCTCGGCCATCAGCTGTTCGCCGCGCCGCTGGGCGAGCGGTGGGCGGACGCGCTCCAGGGCGGTCTCTTCGGTGGGGCGGGGCTCGTGTACGCCGGGCTGTTCGTCGTCGTCGGATGCGTCGCCGCGTTCGGCTACCGCCTCAGCAAGCGCATGATGGCCGCGCATCCGGCCGCCCAGGGCGGTGCGGGGGAGCAGGTGCCGGGGCTGGGGGCTATGACCAAGGTGATGCCGTTCATGTCGTTCTTCACGCTCGTCACCGTGGCCGTGGTGCCGCTGGCCGCCGCGCTGTACGTGGTGACGAGTACGGCGTGGAGCGTCGTCGAGCGGGCCGCGCTGTATCGGTAGGCGGTCCGTCGCGTGCCTCGGCGGGCGGGCGGCCGGGTGTCCCGACAGTCGGTCGGTCATGGTCCCGGTGGACACCAAGCCGGGCTGCCGGGTGTCGGATGGGCGGTCGTCGGTCAGGGGCCCGGTGGGCGGTCGGCCGGGGTCCCGGTGTGCGGCCGGTGAGGGTCCCGGTGGGCGGTCAGGCAGGTGTCCCGGCGGTGGCCGGGCGGGACGGTCCCAGTACGTGAACGGGGTATTGCGGAGTGGACCCTCACCTTGGAGGATCGACCAGTCCTCCGATGGCTGCCCCGCCGCATCCGGGTCGCGCGCATCGGCCGGGCGCCCGCGATCTAGGGAGACGTGATCATGAAGCTGCTGCGAGTCGGTACGGCGGGGGCGGAGCGGCCCGCGCTGCTCGACACCGAGGGGACCCTGCGGGACCTGTCGGGCGTCGTCCCGGACGTCGACGGCGCGCTGCTCGCCGACGAGGAGGCACTCGGCCGGGTCCGGGCCGCCGCGGACGCCGGCGAGCTGCCCGTACTGGATGCGGCCGGGGTGCGGATCGGGCCGCCGCTGGGGCGCATCGGCAAGATCGTCTGCATCGGGCTCAACTATCACGACCACGCCCGCGAGACGGGGGCCGAGCCGCCGCCCGAGCCGGTCGTCTTCATGAAGGCGCCGGACACGGTGGTCGGGCCCGACGACACCGTGCTCGTACCCCGCGGGTCCCACAAGACCGACTGGGAGGTCGAGCTGGCCGTCGTCATCGGGCGTACGGCCAGGTACCTGGGGTCCGCGGAGGAGGGACTCGCCCATGTCGCCGGGTACGCCGTGGCGCACGACGTGTCCGAGCGGGAGTTCCAGATCGAGCGGGGCGGCACGTGGGACAAGGGCAAGAACTGCGAGACGTTCAATCCGCTGGGGCCGTGGCTGGTGACGGCGGACGAGGTGCGCGATCCGCAGGCCCTGTCCCTGAAGCTGTGGGTCAACGGGGAGTTGAAGCAGGACGGGACGACGGCTGAGCAGATCTTCCCGGTGGGCGAGGTCGTGCGGTACCTCAGCCAGTTCATGACGCTGTACCCCGGTGATGTCATCAACACGGGGACACCGGCGGGGGTTGCCCTGGGGGCGCCCGAGCCCAAGCCGTTCCTGCGGGCCGGGGATGTCGTGGAGCTGGAGATCGAGGGGCTCGGGCGGCAGCGGCAGGAGTTCAAGAGCGCGTAGGCGCTCCGCTGGGGGAGCCGGGGGACTGCGCGCGGGTTGTCGGCTGCGGGCCGTGTGTGGTTTGTCGCGCAGTTCCCCGCGCCCCTGAGGGCACTTGCCTCTGGGAGAGCCGGGGGAGCCGGGAGGGCCGGGGACTGCTCGGGTTGTCGGCTGCGGGCCGTGTGTTGGTTTGTCGCGCAGTTCCCCGCGTCCCCGAAGACGGTCAGTCGAGCAGTGCCGCCACCTGGCGCCAGGCCTTTCTCGGGAGGGCGTCGCGCGGTGTGCCGTCCAGGATCTGGAGGGCCACGTGGTCCGCGCCCGCCTCGAAGTAGGCGTCGATCCTGGTGCGGATCGCCGTGTCGTCGCCCCAGGCGAACAGGGCGTCCACCAGGCGGTCGCTGCCGCCGTCCGTCAGGTCGTCCTCGGTGAAGCCGATGCGGAGGAAGTTGTTGGTGTAGTTCGGCAGCGGGAGGTAGATCCCGAGGAACTCACGGGCCAGGGCGCGGGCGCGGCCCGGGTCCGTCTCCGGGATGACGCCCAGCTCCGGGGCGAGCAGCGGGGCCTCGCCCAGGATCTCGCGGGCCTGCGCGGTGTGCTCGGGCGTGACCAGGTACGGGATCGAGCCCGCCGCCCGGTCGCGGGCCAGCCGCAGCGACTTCGGGCCCAGGGCGGCCAGGAGGCGGCGGTCCGCGGGAACTCCGGCGGCGTCCAGGCCGTCCAGGTGGCCGACCAGGGCCGAGTACGGGCGGGCGTACTGCTCCACCCGCTTGGCGTGGCTCACTCCGAGGCCCAGCAGGAAACGCCCCGGGCGGGCCGCCTCCAGGTCCGCGAAGGCCGTGGCGGCGGCGTCCGGCTCGTGCTGCCAGATGCTCTGGATGCTGGTGCCGACGGTCAGCTTCGAGGTCGCCTCGATCAGCGGGGCGGCGTTGGCGGCGGAGGAGTTGCCGCCCAGCCAGACGGCGCCGTAGCCGAGTTCCTCCAGTTCGGCGGCGGCCTCGGCGAGTTCGCCGCGCCGGTCCGGTTCCTCGGAGCGCAGGCCCACGCTCCAGATGCCGTACCGGCCGACCGCTTCCTTGACGGGGGTGCTCATCTGTCCGATCCCTCCGGTGGGGCGCCGTGTCTGATCACGCGTACACACGCGCACACAGGCGTACACACGCGTACAGCAGGTGCCAACCGGAGGGACCCTCCGCTCATTCCGGCCGGCTAACGGCCGTTGTGCAGGTACTGCTCCAGTGCCTCCACCACGAGCCGGTGGTCCTGCAGTTGCGGCAGCCCCGACACCGTCACCGCGCCGATCACGCCCACGCCCTCGACGGTGACCGGGAAGGAGCCGCCGTGGGCCGCGTACGTGTCGGGGTCGAGGCGGGAGGACTCCTCGAACGTCGTGCCCTTGGCGCGGAAGCGGGCGCCGACCAGGTAGGACGCGGAGCCGTAGCGCTCCACCACCCGGCGCTTGCGGGCGATCCAGGCGTCGTTGTCCGGGGTGGAGCCGGGCAGTGCCGCGTGGAAGAGCTGCTGGCCGGCGCGGTGGATGTCGATGGCGACCGGGGCCTGCCGCTCCCGGGCCATCTCCACGAGGAGCGAGCCGAGCGCCCAGGCGTCGTCGTACGTGAACTGGCGGAACACCAGCAGGCGTTCCTGCTTCTCCAGTTCCTCCAGGCTCGGGGTGAGCTCCGGGTGGAACTTCGGGGTCAGTTCCTGGCTGTGTGAGGAGTTGCTCTTGTGGGTCACAGGGTCACCGTCACCTTCTCGCGGGCCGAACGACGGGCGGCCTCCAGTACGTCCAGGGCGGCGGCCGCCTCCCGCGCGGTCACCGGGTTCGGGGCGCCCTCCAGCAGGGCGTTCGCCACGGCCGCATAGTAGGCGGGGTAGTCGCCCGGGAGGGTCGGTTCGGGGCGGCCGCCGCCCGTCACGGGGGATTCGCCGGAGCCCACCCGGCCCCACAGCGACTCGGGCTCCACACCCCAGCCGGGGCCGGGGCGCAGGCCGTCCCGGAGGGCCGCCTCCTGGGGGTCGAGGCCGTACTTGACGTAGCCGGCCGTGGAACCCAGGACGCGGAAGCGCGGGCCCAGTTGGGCGGTCGTCGCGGAGACGTGGAGGTGGGAGCGGACGCCGTTGATGTGCGTGATCGCGATGAACGTGTCGTCGTCCGTCTCGGCGCCCGGGCGGCGGATGTCCGTCTCCGCGTACACGGAGGCGGCCGGGCCGAAGAGGACCAGGGCCTGGTCGACGACATGGCTGCCGAGATCGTAGAGCAGACCTCCGATCTCCGCGGGGTCGCCGGACTCCCGCCAGCCGCCCTTCGGCTTCGGACGCCAGCGCTCGAAGCGGGACTCAAAGCGCCGGACGTCACCCAACTCGCCCTCGCCGAGCAGCTTGCGCAGCGTGAGGAAGTCGTTGTCCCAGCGGCGGTTCTGGAAGACGGACAGGAGCAGCTCGCGCTCCTCGGCCAGGGCGGCGAGGTCGCGGGCCTCGGCCGCGGTGCCCGCCACGGGCTTGTCGACGACGACCGGCAGACCCGCCCGGAGTGCGGTCGTGGCGAGCGGCACGTGCGTCTTGTTCGGCGACGCCACGACGATCAGGTCCAGCTCGGCGGCCCGGGCGAACAGCTCGTCCGGCGAGGACGCGAGGCGTACGCCGGGGAACTCGGCACGGGCCTGCCGCTGCCGGTCCGGGTGCGAGGTGACCACCGTGTCGAGGGTCAGGCCCTCGGTGGCGGCGATCAGCGGGGCGTGGAAGACGGAGCCGGCGAGGCCGTAGCCGACGAGGCCGACGCGGAGGGGCGAGCCGGGGGTTGCGCCGAGGGGTGTGCCAGTCATGCCACCCACTTTCGCAACGCTGTTGCCAAAGTGCAAGCGCCGGGGACAATGGGGGACGTGAACAGGGCGGACGACCGTACGGGCGGGGTGGGCGGCATGCACGGCACCGGGGGCGGGGTGAACCTGCTCGCGCTGCGCAGCCACAACGCCGCGCTGGTGCTCGACCTGCTGCGCACGGCCGGGGGCGAGGGCATCAGCCGGCTTGAACTCGCCGAGCGGACCGGGCTCACCCCGCAGGCGGTCAGCAAGATCACGGCACGGCTGCGGGAGGACGGGCTCGCGGCGGAGGCGGGGCGACGGGCCTCGACGGGCGGCAAGCCGCGGACCGTGCTGCGGCTGGTGCCCGAGGCGGGGCACGCGGTCGGGGTCCATCTGGACCGGGACGAGGTGCGGGCCCTGCTCGTGGATCTCCGGGGCTCCGTGGTGGGGGAGCGACGCGCCGCCCTGGACCTGGGCGCGGGGTCGGAGTCCGTACTGGGAGCGGTACGGGAGACGGTGGCCGAGGTACTGCCGGCCGGGCCCGGCCGGACCCCGCTGGGGGCGGGGATCGCGCTGCCCGGCCCGCTCGACCACGCCCGGGGGGTGCTGCACCGGGTGACCGGATTCCCCGAGTGGGGCGGCTTTCCGCTGCGGGAGGCGCTGGCGGAGCGGCTCGGCGTGCCGGTGGCGGTCGACAAGGACACCAACGCGGCGGCGCTCGGCCTGGCCGCGGGGGGCGAGGGCGGCTCCTTCGCCTACCTGCACCTCGGTACGGGGCTGGGGGCCGGGCTGGTGATCGGCGGCGCGGTGCACCGGGGTGCCAGGACCGGGGCCGGGGAGTTCGGCCACCAGGTGATCCAGCTGGACGGCCCGCCCTGCACCTGCGGGAACCGCGGCTGTGTCGAGGCGCTGTGCCTCGGCGCGGTGGCGCGCGGCGACCTGGCGGAGGCGGCACGGGTCCTGGGCGCCGGGGCGGCGAACCTCGTCGGTCTGCTCGACATCGACGTGGTCCTGCTGGGCGGCCGCACGGTGGCGGCCGCACCGGAGGCGTTCGTGCGGGGGGCCGCGGCGGTGCTGGAGGCCTGGGCCCGGCGGACCGGGCAGGAGCCGGTGCCCGTACGCCTCGCCCCGGGCGGCGGGCGGGCCGTGGCGGTCGGGGCGGCTCAGCTGGTGCTGGGGCCGGTGTTCGGGCGCGGGGGCGGGTGAGGGGCGACTCGGCCGGCGCGACGCGAGCCGGCTCCTGCCCCTGCCGGGCCGAGGAGCGGCCGGAAGCCGTTTCCTCGGTGTTCGGGCGCGGGGGCGGGTGGGGGACGGCTCGGCCGGCGCGACGCGAGCCGGCTCCTGCCCCTGCCGGGCCGAGGAGCGGCCGGAAGCCGTTCCGCCGGTGCCGGCCCGTTGCCTGTCCGCCGACCGGGCGGATCCGCACCGCCGTTCGGGGTGCTTCCCGGCGACGCCGACTTGCCGGCGCCGCCGCCCGGCAATGTCACATCATCATGCGATTCTGCACGCCCGTTCACCTCTGCCTGGCGACGGCAGCCGCCGTCCTGCTCCCTGGTGCTCACCCGGCGTACGCGGACGCCCCGGCGCCCGCCTGTGCCGCGCCCGACGACCACACCTTCCCGCTCACCACCCGCATCCACGGCGGCCCGGACTCCTACACCGCCGGGGGCGGCTTCGGGACCTGGTACGTCGACCTGACCAACACGACCGACCGGACCTGCTCCGCCATCCACCCCGTCGTCGTGCTGATGGACGACAAGCGGGTTCTGGAGCCGTCCCAGCCCCGGCTGGAGTTCTTCGAGGGGCCGCGCGCCCACCCCGTGCGGTTCGAGAAGACCGGCGAGGACGAACTCGTCGGGGCGTTCACCGACGCGGAGGACCGCTTCGCCGGGTTCACCGTCGGCCCGGGGAAGACCGTCACCGTGAAGGTGCGGCTCGCGGTCACCTCGGACGCCGTGCCGAACGACGTCACCGCCAACGCGGCGGTCGTGCAGCGGCACGACGACGACGGCGACTGGGTCGGGCAGTCGAACGACTACCGGTTCGGGATCGGCGACGGGGAAGCGGGCACGGACGCCGGTACGGCAGACCCTCCGGCCGAGCCCGAGCCCGACCCCGACGCCGACCCCGACGTCGCCCCCGACCCCGACGTCGCCCCCGACCCCGACGTCGCCCCCGACCCCGACGCCTCCGTCCCGCCGCGGGAGGACCGGTTCCCGTTCGCCGAGGAACTGGCCCGCACCGGCAGCGGCGTCCAGGTCGCGGCGATCGCGGCGGCCCTGTTGCTCGCCGGGGGCGGGGCGGCGCTGCACCTCGCGCGCCGGCGCCGCTGAACCGGTCGCCCCTGTCCGACCTGTCGTCCCGCACTGACCTGCCGTCCCGCCTGTCGGGATGCCGCACCCGGGCCGTTCCCCAAGATCCCGCCACTGTTTAGGCTGGGTCGCACGCTGGACCGCGTACGGCAGGAGATCCCGCACATGGCAGACCGCAAGCCCATCGAGTCGTGGCTCACCGACATGGACGGCGTGCTCATCCACGAAGGCGTACCGATCCCCGGAGCCGACGCCTTCCTGAAGAAGCTGCGCGATTCCGGGAAGCCCTTCCTGGTCCTCACCAACAACTCGATGTACACCCCGCGCGACCTGCACGCCCGGCTGCGCCGCATGGGCCTGGAGGTGCCGATCGAGAGCATCTGGACCTCGGCCCTGGCCACCGCCCAGTTCCTGGACGACCAGCGGCCGGGCGGCTCGGCGTACGTCATCGGCGAGGCCGGGCTGACCACCGCGCTGCACGACATCGGCTACATCCTGACCGACCACGAGCCGGACTACGTCGTCCTCGGCGAGACCCGCACGTACTCCTTCGAGGCCATGACGAAGGCGGTGCGGCTCATCATCGGCGGTGCCCGGTTCATCTGCACCAACCCCGACGAGACGGGCCCCTCCACCGAGGGCCCGCTGCCCGCGACCGGCGCGGTGGCCGCGCTGATCACCCAGGCGACCGGCAAGAAGCCGTACTTCGCGGGCAAGCCGAACCCCCTGATGATGCGGACGGGCCTGAACGCCATCGGGGCGCACTCCGAGTCCAGCGCGATGATCGGTGACCGCATGGACACCGACGTGCTGGCGGGCATGGAGGCCGGGATGCAGACGTTCCTGGTGCTCACCGGCCTGACCCGGCCCGAACAGGTGGAGAGCTTCCCGTACCGGCCGTCGCAGGTAGTGGACTCGATCGCGGACCTCGTCGACCGGGTCTGAGCCCCGGCGGCAGGGCTCCCCGGGCCCAAACCCGTCGCCACCCGTATGGAGCAGTCGCCGCGTCCTTGAGGATGCGGCGACCCGTCGTGCGGGGGAGGCTCCAGGCATCTGGAGGTTCACGATGTGTTCCCTGAGAGTCACTGTCTGTACGAGTGTCCTGGCCGCAGTCGCCTTCACCCCGGCGGCATACGCGGCGGACGGAGGGGGCGTCACCGTGACCCCGGCGGCACCCGCGCCCGGCAGCGACGTCACGCTCCGCGTGACCGGCTGCGCGGCGCGGACGGCCGTCGCCGCGTCGGCCGCGTTCGTCGCGGACGCCCGGCTCACCGTCACCGACGGCCGTGAGCTCGTCGGCGAGAGCCGCGTCCGCTCCACACTCGAAGCGGGGTCGTACCCCCTGAAGGTCACCTGCGGTGACGCCGAACGGACCGGCACGGTCACCGTCCGGGACGGCAAGGGACGGCGGTCCCTCACCGAGAGCGGTTCGTCCGCGTCCGGGCCCGGTGGGGAGTCCACGGCGAGCGAGGCCGACGCCGGTGAGGAGTCCACGGCGAACGAGGCCGGTGAGGAGCCCTCCACGTCCGAGGCCGATGACGAGTCCTCCTTGGCCGGGCCCGATGACGACTCCTCCATGTCCGAGGCCGACGGCGAGTCCTCCGTGGCCGGGCTCGGATCCGGGCGGCCACCGGTGTCCGGGTCCGAGGGGCTTCCGCCCGTGCCCGGGCGGGGCGGGCAGCCGTCCGCTCCCGGTGGCGACGGGCGGTCGCCGAGCGCCCCGGCCTCACCCGTCGCCCCCGTCCGGGCGGGCGGTGGCGGCGCCGCCGACCTCGTCGCCGCCGAGGAGCGCGGCGCCGGGCCGGGTACGGCGCAGGGGGTGACCGGGATGGTGCTCGCGGGAGTGGCCGCGGTGGTCGTCGCGCTGGGCGGTGTCCGCCGGGGCCGTGGAACGGACTGACCATGTCCGAGGAGAACCAGGTCCACGGACGCTTCTCGGGTACGGGCCGCCTGCTGGCCGGCGTGGCCTGGGTGGTGCTGCTGCTCGGGCTGTGGCTGTGGGGCCGTGAGGTCACCGACGTGCGGCACGGCATCTCCGCCCCCACCACGGGCGACATGGCGGCGGCCGGACGTCCTCCGGACGTGAAGCTGCCGCCCGCGCACCGCCCGCTGGGGGACGCCCTGCCGCAGCGCGTGGACATCCCCGGGCTCGGAGTCCAGGCGCCCGTGGTGGCACGCGGCCTGGACGCGCGCGGTGCGCTCGATCCGCCGCCGTACGACCAGCCGGGCGTGGTCGGCTGGTACGCCGGCGGGGTGGCGCCCGGGGCGCCCGGGACCGCGCTGATGGTCGGGCACGTCGACACCGACACCCGGCCGGCCGTCTTCTACAAGGTCAGTGCCATGCGGCCGGGGCAGACGATCCGGGTGATCCGGGCCGACGCCAAGGTCGCCGAGTTCACCGTCGAGTCCGTGCAGGTCCTCACCCGCGACCGCTTCGACGCCCACCAGGCGTACGGGCCCCGGGAGTCGGGGCGGGCCGAGCTGCGGCTGGTCACCTGCGGCGGCAGCTTCGACCGTACGACCCGCAGCTACACGGCAAACGTGGTCGTCTCGGCGTACCTGACGGGAACCGGTCTCTAGAGCCCATGCCGGTGACTCACCGGTATGGGCTCTGGAGCCGCCGGGGAGGCCACGGTGGGTGAATCTCTGGCCGGAGGCCGGGCAGGCGCCGCCGCTGGGCAAGGCTCCGGAACCATGGGGTTCACGCCGTGGGTGTCCCGGGACGTATGTCAGGATTGAGACTTGGATCGGTGCATCAAGGGGGGAGTTGGATGTACGGCAGCAGGGGGGTCGGGGTGTCCGCCGGGAGGCGGATGTCCGCAGTGGTGCTGGGGGCGGCGCTGCTGATCACGGGGTGTTCCTCCGCCGACGGAGGAGACGGATCGGACAAGGGCGCCGGCGAGGGCGCCGGGATCACCCAACAGCCCAAGGAGAAGGCGCCCTTCTGGGTCAATCCGGACGGCACGGCGGCCCGGCAGGTCGCCGCCCTGGAGAAGTCCGGCCAGAAGGAGGACGCCGAGCAGATCCGCAAGATCGCCGAACAGCCGGTCGCCGAGTGGGTCCGCCCGGACAACCCGCAGGAGCAGACCCGCGGCTTCACCGAGGCCGCCGACAAGGCCGGCCGTACGGCGCTGCTCGTCCTCTACAACATCCCGCACCGCGACTGCGGCCAGTACTCGCAGGGCGGCGCCGCCGACGGCAACGCCTACCGCGCCTGGGTCGGCGGTGTGGCGGCGGGCATCGGCGACCGGCCCGCGACGGTCATCCTGGAACCGGACGCGCTGCTCCACCTCGTGGACGGCTGCACCCCGGAGCAGTTCCACGAGGAGCGCTACGACCTCCTCAGGGGCGCCGTCACCCAGCTGAAGTCCCTGAAGAACACGAAGGTCTACCTCGACGCGGGCAACGCCGGCTGGCAGAACCCCGACCAGATCTTCGAGCCGCTGAACCGCGCGGGCATCGCGCAGGCCGACGGCTTCTCGGTCAACGTCTCCAACTTCTACTCCACCGAGGACTCCATCGCCTACGGCAAGCAGCTCTCCGCGAAGGTCGGAGGCAAGCACTTCGTCATCGACACCAGCCGCAACGGCAAGGGCCCCTACACCGAGGGCAAGCCGGACGAGCGCTGGTGCAACCCGCCCGGCCGCGCGCTGGGCGAGACCCCGACGACGAAGACGGCGGACCCGCTGGTCGACGCGTACCTGTGGGTCAAGCGGCCGGGCGAGTCGGACGGCGAGTGCAAGGGCGGACCGAAGGCGGGGCAGTGGTGGGAGGACTACGCGCTGAAGCTGGCGAAGGCCGGCGGCTGACCCACCGGCCCACGTGAAAAGGGGCGCTCTCCCGGAGAGCGCCCCTTCAGTCGTCTCCTACGGCACCTTGACCCACTGCGCCTTGCTCGGCGTCCCCTTGCCGTCCGTCACGAACAGCATGTACCAGCCCGCCTGGACCAGGTTCCGGTTCTTCGGCACGGTCACCGTGAGCTTGTCGCCGGACGCCTCGAAGTCCAGGGCGATCGACCGCTGGTCGATGTCCGTGACGTGTGTGGCGGCGCTCGGCCGGATCAGCCGGGCCTTCTCCACCCGGTTCGCGTCCGGTGAGGTGAAGGTCCCCGTCCCGCCGCGCTCGATGGTCTCAGGCCCGCCCGACAGCGCGGGCCGGTCCCCGTCGCCGTAGAGGTACGGCGGCGTGTAGATCTCGATGCGCTGCTCGAACTTGCCCGGCTTGGTGTTGGCCTTGTCGCCGTACAGCGAGTCCGAGCCGAAGAACATCACGCGGCCGTCGGGCAGCAGGACCGACCCGGAGTGGTAGTTGCGGCCCACCAGCGGGTCGGCGACCCGCCTGAGCTCGTTCTTCTCCGTGTCGTAGAGCCGCGCCTCGAAGATGTCGGAGTCGCTGCGGCCCCGGTAGTCCTCCGAGCCGCCGGAGATCAGCACGCTGTCGTCGGGCAGGATCGAGGCGTTCGGGTAGCGCGTGCCCCTGTCCAGGGACGGGCCGTCCTCGAAGCTCGGGTCGGCGTCCTTCAGGTCGACGATCCGGGTCTTCTCGCTGGACTCCTGAGACTCGCCGACGCCACCGCCGCCGATCACCATGTACGTCTCGTCCTGCGCCGGCGGCAGCAGCACCGTGCCGGACGTCTCCATCAGCTCGGGGTCGCTCAGCCCCGGTATCTTCGTGAACTTGTTGGTGTCCACGTCCCACACGCCCGGGTCACGGCCCACGTCGTCCGGCCCGTAGCCCGCGTTGGACCCCGAGTAGAAGACCTTGCCGTTCTGCATGAGGAACAGCGCCGGGTAGGTCGGGAACTGCCGGACCCTGCCGGTGTAGGTCCACTTCTTGGTCTTCGGGTCGAAGACCTCGTTCTTGCCCGGGACCAGCTGGCCGATGTCGTCGAGGCCGGAGACGCTGAGGATCCTCCCGTCGCTCAGGGTGGTGAGCGTCGGGTACCAGCGGGCCTCCTTCATCGGGTCGACCTTGATGTACTTCTCGGCCACGGGATCGAACTCGAAGGCGTCCCGGATGCCCTGGAAGTCCTTCTTGTCGAGCGCTAGCTTCTGCGCGATGCCGTAGGTGTTCTGGGCGTCGGCGCCCTTCAGGCCGTGCACGCGGTAGTTGTCCTGCGTGCCCGTCTCGTACTTCTTGCCGCGCTTCTGCGCCTCGACGTAGATCCGGCCGAGGCCGGGGTCGTTGCGCAGGAACCTGCCGGTCGCCTTGTCGAAGACCTTCTTCGCGCGCGGCACGAGCACCGGGTCCTTCGAGACGAAGGTCCGGCCGTTCTCCTTGCCCGTGAACTTCGTGCCGGCGGGCAGCGTGATCGGCTTGTCCGGGTTCTCGTTGTGCACGATCATCAGGCCGCCGGCCTTGGTGACGTCACCCTTGAGCTTCTCGTAGCGCTTCGTGCCGCCCGCGATCAGCAGGTTGCCGTTGGCGAGCTGCGTGTGGCCGGTGCAGAACAGGTCGGCAGGTGTGGGGACCTTCTTGACGGTGCCCTTGACCGGGTCCCAGATCCGGGTGTCGAACTTCTTCGCGTCGAAGTTGTCCTGGTTGTTGCCCGACCCCGCGACGAGCAGCACCTTGCCGGTGCGCAGCAGTGCCGCGTGGATGGTGTTCTGCCGGTACTCCTCGGGGAAATCGATGATCTCCCACTTGCCGTTCGCGGCCTTGTACTCCGGCTTGTTGATTGTGTACTGGTGGTATTTCTCGGTGCTGAAGCGGTAGAGCCACGGCCCGTTCATCCCGGCCAGCGCGAGTACCACCGCCGTGCCGATCGCGAGTCGACGGGCCCGGCGGCGGCCTGCACGGTCGTTCATTCCTTACGTCCCCCAAGTCCACCAAGGGCGATCTGCATGGTCTGGTCGGATTCCCCGACCTCCCCGTTTCCGCCCGGGGCGGCGGCCCAACCGGGCTGGTGCCGCGGGGCGTGGGCCGCGGGCTGCTGCGGGATGGGCAGCGGCTGCGTCCGGTTCGGCCCCGCGGGGTCCTGCGGCTGCTCCCCGGCGGGGGCGGCGGGCTTCTTGGCGTCCTGCCGCAGCTGCCAGCGCCAGGCGAACACCGGCGAGGCCGTGATCAGCAGCGCGAACGTCGCCCAGATGATCATCGCGGGGTGGGAGTGGCCGAAGACGAAGCCGGCGGCGATCGAGGCGGCGAAGATCAGGATGAAGTACCAGTGGTAGCGGAACGTGCCGAACCAGCGGTCCGGGCTCGCCGAGTCGCCCTTGGGCGTGACCACGAACTTGCTCTTGCGCCGCAGCACGGAGTCGATCAGCGCCTTCGCGTACAGCGGCGCCGACAGCGCGGACATCACCATGCCGGCCACACCGCCGGAGCCCTCCGGCTCGTGCGGCGAGACGTTGTGCCGGCGGTTCCAGACGTACAGGCCGATCTGCAGGGCGGAGGCGTTGCCGTAGAGCATCAGCCAGACCGCCGGGTCGATGTTCACACCCGAGGCGCCCAGGCCCAGGAACAGGCAGCAGCTCAGCGCCGCCAGGATCCAGTTGAGGGCCGACATCGGGTAGAAGATGATCATCATCGTGTAGTTGAAGAGCTTGCTCGGCGGCAGCGAGTACCAGCCCTTCCAGTACTGCCCGATGATCGTCTCGTACGTCCCCCGGGACCAGCGCATCTGCTGGGTGAAGAAGTCCGTCCAGGCGCTGGGGCCCTCACCGACCGCGAGCACGTCCGGCGTGTACACCGAGCGCCACTTCTTCCCCGTCGCCGGGTTCTTGTGGCGGTGCATCTCGAAGCCGGTCGCCATGTCCTCGGTGATCGAGTCGTACAGACCGCCGATCTGCTTCAGCGCCCTGATGCGCACGGCGTTGGAGGTGCCGACGAACATCGGGGAGCCGTAGCGGTTGCCGGCGCGCTGGATCAGTGCGTGGAAGAGGAACTGCTGCGACTCTGCGGCCTTGGTGATGGGGTTGTCGTAGTTGCCGTAGACCTGCGGGCCGATGACGAAGCCGACGTCCGGGTCGCGGAAGAAGCCGAGCATCCGCTCCAGGTAGTTGGGCAGCGGCACGTGGTCGGTGTCGACCGAGGCGAAGAAGTCGTAGTCGTCGCCGTGCGCATCGAGCCAGGCGTTGTAGTTGCCGTGCTTGGTCTTGGCGCGGTGCGGGCCCTTGGCCTGGTTCCACTTCGCGACGCCCTTGCGGGAGAAGTGGTGCACGCCCAGGCGCTCACAGACCGCCTTCACCTCGGGGTCGTCGCCCTCGTCGAGCAGCCACACGTGCATCAGGCCCCGGTGGCGGATCCTGACGGCCGCCTCCAGGGTCTTCGTCACCATCTCCAGCGGCTCCTTGCCGGGCACGAAGGAGGTGAGGAAGGCCACTCGGGTGCCGGTCTCGGGTACCACCGGGATCGGGTCGCGGGCCACCAGCGTGGCGTGCGCGTTCGACAGCACGTTCATGCAGCGGAAGAACTCGATCAGGCCGATCGAGACGAGCATCACCATGTCGAGCGTCGGCAGCCAGTCGAAGGCCGGGTAGTCGCGCTCGGTCCAGTGCTCGGGCTGGAGCAGCCAGAACAGCAGCACCAGGGACAGCACCGGGGCGGCGGCCAGCATCAGGGCGACGCGGATGCGGTGCGGTTCCTGCGAGATGAGCGAGCGGTACTGCACCTTGTACGGCTTGCCCGGATCCGGCTGGGTGAGGGGACCCGCGAGCCGGCTGTAGTGCTCGTAGTCGTATCTCGGCAGGGTCTTCTTGATCCGCCGGAACGTCCCCGTGGTGCTCATGCGGTGCGTTGGCACCCTGAGCTGAGTGGTCTGGGACGGGTCGTCGTCCTGCCGGGCACCCGTGGGCCTCGACGTCATGAGTCATCCCCCCACACGCGGACAGCCGCGTGTTTCGTAGCTTCCTACCGTCTGCTGCGGGTCCCCCTCGACCTTCACAGACGTATCAGTGGTGGATCGCAGTCACCACGTCATCCACACCCTATAGACACGGCAACGCGACCTTCCGGTTGCATGATGCCCCCCACGGCATCGCTCCAGGACCGGGGCCCCTACCCCCGCCCGGCGCGCGACCGGCTCCGAATCCCCCCAACTGCCACGAAACCGCAGCATCTTGAAAAAGAAGAAACCCAGGGTTCTACGGCGCCCGTCATGATCGCAAGATGCGAAACGCGGTGGTTACCGGTCATACGCGTCATACGTGTTCATTGGGGTGAGTGTGGAGGACCGGTGGAGTAGCTGTGGACAGGCGGGCGCGGATGTCGCCGAAGTGCTCCCTCATGGCCTTGATGATGAGCTTCTTGATCCGCTCCCGGAGGTCACGCGCTGCCATGGCGAGAGGGTATCCGTCCCCTCGCACGGTGCGCCGGGTTCCGGCCAGAGAGGACCAGAGAGGGGGAGCGCCCTTCAGGTGTCGGGGCATACAAGAAGGCCCCCGCTTCCGCGAAGGGCCTTCCGGTCGGTGCGCCGCCAGGGACTCGAACCCCGGACCCGCTGATTAAGAGTCAGCTGCTCTAACCAACTGAGCTAGCGGCGCGCGCTGACGGCGTAACTCTACCGGACCTCAGGAGGTGCTCCCGACCACCCGACCGGCCCCCTGGCGGTCCCCCACAGGGCCCCGGCGTACATCGTTCGGACCGTCAGCATGCGCGCACGGAAGACAGTTGCGAAACTGACGACGCGCGCCCGGACGTGCACGGGCACCGCATTTTCCGCCGGAAGTGTGAGGGGAATCGCATGGAGTCTCCGGTATTCGAGGAATTCGACCCCGCGAGCGACTGCGACTGCCCCGGCTGTGTCCACTGGCGCCGCGTCCTGCCGCATTCCCCGGCGGGCCGCCGCACCGCCCACCCGGCCGCGCACCGGGCTCTCGCCCTGGCCGCCGTGGCCTCCGCCGCACTCGGCGCGAGCCATGCCGTCCCCGCCGGTGCCGCCCCGCACGCACCCCACCGGCCGGGCGTTCCCGCAGGTGACGAGCCCGACACCTCTCAGGGCCACCAGGCCCCGCTGCACGGCCCCGGCGGCCGCCCCGCGAGGCTCCCGGCGCTCTCCAAGCCCACCGCCATCACCCGTGCGGAGATCATCGACCGGGCCAAGACCTGGGTCGCCGCGAAAGTGCCGTACAGCATGACGGCGTACTGGTCCGACGGTTACCGGCAGGACTGCTCCGGTTATGTCTCGATGGCCTGGCGGCTGCCCGGAAACGAATGGACCGGCAACCTCACCCGGTACGGGGAGCGGATTTCCAAGGAGGAGCTCCAGCCGGGCGACATTCTGCTGTTCCACGATTCGTCCGACCCCGCGAAAGGCTCGCACGTCGTCATTTTCGGCGGCTGGACGGACACCGCACACACCTCCTACCTGGCCTACGAGCAGACCCGTCCGCACACCCGCCGGCAGTCCATCCCGTACGCCTACTGGAGCGACTCCGACCGGTACGTCCCCTACCGCTACAAGGGCGTCACCCCGGAGGGACCGCGGACCGTACCGGGCAAGGAACCGGCCGCCGGGAAGCCGGGCGCACCGGCCGCCACGCCCTACCCGGGAGCGGCGTATTTCGGCCCCGGCGCGAACAACAAGTACGTCACGCTGCTCGGCCGCATGCTCGTCGCGCGCGGGGCCGCGGGCTCCTACGCCTCGGGCCCGGGGCCGCGCTGGACCGACGCCGACCGGCGGGCGACGCGGGCGTTCCAGCTGGCCCAGGGCTGGACGGGCGCGGACGCGGACGGGCTGCCCGGCCCGCGCACCTGGGAACTGCTCGTCACGGGCCGGGGCAAGGACGTGAAGGGCGGGGCGGTGGCGCCGCCGCCCGCCTCCCACGGCGTCCCCGGTTACCCGGGGCGGGCGCTGTTCCGCCCGGGCGCGAGCAACACGTACGTCACGCAGCTCGGGAGGCAGCTCGTGCGCAAGGGGTTCGGCAGGTTCTACCGGGTCGGGCCGGGTCCGCGCTGGAGCGAGGCGGACCGGCGCGCCGTCGAGGCGTTCCAGCGCACCCAGGGCTGGCGGGGCGGCGCGGCGGACGGCTACCCGGGGCCGGAGACCTGGCGGCGGCTCTTCTCGTAGGCCCGGCCGACGGGTCCCGAACCCCGGTCGGGACCTTCCGGCGGGCCCGCACCCGGCACCGGGGACCACCCGTGACGCATCTGGCGCGGAGGCTGGAGGCACGCATGAGTACGACCACTTCCCACACGTCCGAGCCCGACGGACCGGCCGGAGGGCCGGTCCGGCCCACCCGGCTCATCCAGAACGAGGCCACCACCGAGATTCCGGTCCACCTGCTGTTCCGCGACGCCCCCGCCCCGGCGCCGGTGCCGCTCAAGCCCGCCGTCGTGGCCCGTCGGCAGGGCACCGGGGAGCAGCCGCGCCTGCGGCGCCCGGCGCCCGCGCCGCCCCGCCCGGTGCCGAAGGTCGACCCCGACCTGGTGGAGCGGCCCGCGCGGGTGCTGCCCGGCGCGGCGGGCGTGCTGGCCGCGGCGTGCGGGGTGGCCGGGTGCGCGGTCACCTCCTGGTGGGCCGGGGTGCTGCCGCCGCTCGTGCTGGAGGCGCTGCGGCTTCCCGCCCAGGCCGGGGCCGGGCTCGGTCCCGCGCAGTGGGCGGCGTACGCGGGAGCCGGGGCGCTCGGGCTGTTCGGGCTCGGCGGACTGGCCCGGGGCCGCACCGGACGGGCCTGGGTGCTGGACCTCTTCGGCCGCTACCGGGGGACCGTCCGGCGCTCCGGTCTGCTCTGGGTCAACCCGCTGCTGCTGCGCCGCCGGGTGGACGTGCGGCTGCGGCACTGGCGCAGCGGACCCGTGCCCGCGGCCGACGCGGGCGGGGTCGCGCTGCGGGTGGTCGTCCAGGTGGTCTGGCGGGTGCGGGACACCGCGCGGGCCATGCTGGGCGTCGAGGACCACGAGGCGTATCTGCGCGAGTGCGTGGAGGCGGCGCTGGCCCGGGTGCCCGTCGAGATGCCGGGCGCGGCGAAGGGGGCCGGGGGTGCGGCGGCCGGGACGCTGACCCGGCTGGTCGCGGCGGACGCGGCCCCGGTCGGCCTGGAGGTGTTCTCGGTGCAGCCGCTGCGGGTGGAGTACGCCCCCGAGGTCGCCGCCGCGATGCACCGCCGCCGGATCGCCGCGCTGGACGCCCAGCACCGGGCGAGCGTGCTCACCTCGGTCGTGGACTCGGTGGAGGACACGGTGACCCGGCTGACCACGCGGGGGCTGGTGGAACTCGACGACTACGAGCGGAAGGCGCTGGTGAGGGATCTGACGGTGGCGTTCTGCGCGGGCCGGGGAGAAACGGCTCCGTGATTGGTATGGACATGTTCAACTAGCGTCCCTGCCCTCAGACTTGATCCAGACCAGCGGCAGACTGCCGTCCGGGCTGAGCGGCCACCACGCCATCGTCGCGGTGTGGACGATCGCCGACACGGCCAACGCGTTCTACGCCTGCTCGGACGTCACGTTCTGAACCTCTGAGGTTCTCTTGAGTCACCGGTGCGGCCGGCGTGGGTAGGTTCCTCCCACGCCAGCCGATCGGGGCCGGCGGGGGACCTCGGGGGATGTGCGATGGATGTGATGTTCTACGGCGTGCCCGGCCTGATCATGGTCGGCGTGCTCTTCATGGCGTACCGCGTGCTCTGTCGCTGGCTGCAGATCCGCGGCGCCTGGAACAGCGGCCTGACGGCTCAGGCGCGTTGCCTGCGGGCGTACACGACGACCGGCGGCGGTCATGACACGTCCGTCCGTACGACGCTGCACCACGTCTACGAGTTCTTCACGCACGACGGTCGGGTGATCCGGTTCGAGGAGGAGGACGGACGGGGGACGATCCTCGAGGGCGACTACGTCACCGTCTACTACACCGACGGCCCCCAGGTCGTGGCCACGGCCCACGCGCCGAGCCGGGGCAAGCACGCGGCGGCCACGTTCGGCATCCTGGCGTTCCTCGGCGTGATCGTCGTGTTCTGCGTCGGCTTCATGGTCGTGTACACCGAGATGTCGGCGATGGCCTCGGACGTCGCCGGATTCTGACACCGGGGCCCCGAACACGCCGAAGGGCCCTCCGCTCCCACAGAAGGCCCTTCACCGGTGCGCCGCCAGGGACTCGAACCCCGGACCCGCTGATTAAGAGTCAGCTGCTCTAACCAACTGAGCTAGCGGCGCATGACTCCCGCCTGCCGCCGGAAGTGTGTTCCGCGGCGGGCGACGCGGAAAATACTACCTGGTCCCGAGGGGTGCTCCGGACCACCCGGCGGCACTTTCACGGCACTAGATCGCCATGGACAGCAGGAGCGGTGCCGCGTTGCGGTTGAGGGTGTCCGCGGCCTGGCGCAGGCGGTGCGCGTGCTCCACGGGGAGGGAGAGGGCCAGGCAGCCGACCGAGGAGCCGGCCGTGACGGGGACGGCCGCGCAGACCGTGCCGACCGCGTACTCCTGGAGGTCCAGGACGGGCACGGTGGGCGAGTGGGACTCCAGCCGGGACAGCAGCAGCCGGTCGCTGGTGATGGTGCGCGAGGTGAGGCGGGCCATCTTGTGCCGGGCGAGGTGGTCGCGGCGGCCGGCGTGGTCGAGCTGGGTGAGCAGGCTCTTGCCGATGGCGGTGGCGTGGGCCGAGGAGCGGAAGTCGACCCACTCGTTGACCTTGGGCGTGGCCGGGCTGTCGGCGTACTGGGTGACGCTGATCTCGCCGTCGACGTAGCGGCTCATGTAAACGGCGGCGCCGACCGAGTCGCGCAGCCGGTCGAGGGTGTGCTGGAGCTTGTCCCGCAGCGCCTGCTCGCGCTGGCGGGCGGAGCCGAGGCGGGCCAGGGTCTCGCCCGTGACGTACGCGCCGTCGGCGACCTGCTCGACGTAGCCCTCGCGGCGCAGCATGCGCAGGAGCGTGGTCAGCCGCTCCGGTCCGATGCCGGTGCGCCGGGCGAGTTCGGTGTCGGTGACGCCCGAACTGTTTCGCGCCACCGACTCCAGGACGCGCAGGGCTTCCTGGGCCGAGTGGTACGGGGTGGTCGGCTCGTGCTTCAGCGCCACGGTGGTCTCCCCCTGCGCTTGCTGTAGGGCCGTAATCCGGTCAGTGAACCTGTTCCAGGTTAACCGGCAAAGGCCGTGCGCGGGGCGGGGGTTGACAAGATTGCCGGGCACCCGAACTGGGGCAATGACACTCTGGCATATGCCAGAAGCATGCCCCAGTCCGCGGGCCCCGGGTTCTGCCTGGTCACACGGCGTAGTCAGAGGACTGCGCTGAGGAACTCCCGGGTCCGGTCGTTCTCCGGTTCGCTGAAGATCCTCTCCGGCGGGCCCGACTCGATGACCCGGCCCGAGTCGAACATCAGTACCTGGTCGGAGATGTCCCGGGCGAAATTCATCTCGTGGGTCACGCAGAGCATCGTGATGTCGGTGGAACGGGCGATGTCCCTGAGCACGTCGAGCACGCCCGCGACCAGCTCCGGGTCGAGCGCGGACGTCACCTCGTCCAGCAGCAGCACCCGCGGGCGCATCGCCAGGGCCCGGGCGATCGCCACCCGCTGCTGCTGCCCGCCGGACAGCTGCGCCGGATGCGCGTCCTGCTTGTCGGACAGGCCCACCATCTCGAGCAGGCCCTTGGCCCGCTCCACGGCCTCGTCCTTGGACATGCCGAGGACCGTGACCGGCGCCTCGGTGATGTTCCGCAGCACCGTCATGTTCGGGAACAGGTTGAACTGCTGGAAGACCATCCCGATCTTCTTGCGGACCTCCCGGACCTCCTTGTCGGAGGCCGGGAACAGCTTCTGCCCGTCGACCGTGATCGTGCCCTCGTCGGGCTTGAGCAGGGTCATCAGCAGCCGCAGGATCGTGGTCTTGCCGGACCCGGACGGGCCGATCAGGGTGACGTGCTTGCCGGCGTCGACCGAGAAGTCCAGGTGGTCCAGGACGGTGTTGGTCCCGAACCGCTTGGTGACCTGCTCCAGCCGGATCAGCTCGCCGGTGCTCGCGGCGGAGTCCTTCTCGGGGTTCTTCTCGGGGTCGGGGATCGTGTCAGTGGGCAAGGCGTCGCTCCAGGGCTCGCAGGGCAAGGGAGGCCAGGTAGGAAATGACGATGAAGGCCACGCCGATCACCGTCAGAGGCTCGGTGAACTGGAAGTGCTCACGGGCGAAGAGCTGTGCCTCGCCGAGCATCTCCAGCACGGTGATCGCCATCAGGATCGGAGTGTCCTTCAGCATGGCGATGACGTAGTTGCCGAGTGCCGGGACGACCCGGCGGACCGCCTGCGGAAGGATCACCGCCGACCAGGTCCGGCGGGGGGGCAGGTTCAGCGCCGTGGCGGCCTCCCACTGACCCACCGGAACGGCCTCGATGCCGGCCCGGTACACCTGCATCGTGTAGGTCGAGTAGTGCAGGCCGATGCCGACCACGCCGGTGGTCAGGGCGGAGAAGGTCAGGCCCCACTCGGGCATCACGTAGAACAGGAAGAAGAGCTGCACCAGCAGCGGGGTGTTCCGGATGAACTCGGTGACCACGCCGACGGGCCAGGTGACCCAGCGCGAGGGCGACCGCATCAGCAGTGCCCACACCAGGCCCAGCACGAAGGAGATCACCGAGCCGATGACCAGGATCTGCAGGGTGACCAGCAGACCGTCCCAGAAGTGCGGCATGAAGTCGGCCACCGCGCTCCAGTCCCACTTCACGAGAAACCTCCCACACCGGTGGCCTGGGGCTGCAGCCTGGATTCGGCGTCGGCCTTGGGCTCCTTGCCCACCCCTGCCTTCAGCTTCTTCTCCAGGCCCCGCATGAGCCGGGTGAGCAGGAAGGCGATGACGAAGTAGATCAACAGGATGTACGTGTAGATCTCCGCGCTCTCCTGCAGCGCGAGGCGCACCAGGTTGCCGCTGAACGCCAGGTCACCCATGCCCATCAGGGACACCAGCGCGGTGCCCTTCAGCAGTTCGACCAGCAGGTTCGAGAACGGTGGGATCATCTCCGGAACCGCCTGCGGCAGCAGGATCAGTCGCATCCGCTGCCAGGGGGTGAAGCTGAGGGCGATGCCGCCCTCCCGCTGGGCCGGATCGACGGCGGCGATGGCGCCGCGCACGATCTCCGAGCCGTACGCCCCGTAGGTGAGCCCGAGCGCGAGCGTTCCCGCCCACATGGGCACGAGCTGCCAGCCGAAGCTCAGCGGCAGCACGAAGTAGATCCAGAAGATCATGATCAGCGCGGAGGTCCCGCGGAACACCGTGGTGTAGAAGCCCGCGAGGAACCTGACCGCCCGCGACTGATGGGTGCGGGCGATACCGACGACGAACGCGACCGCCGCGCCCAGCAGGGCGCTGAAGACCAGCAGTTGGAGGGTCGTCCAGATGCCTCTGACGACGAGTTCCCAGAGTCCGGATGTCATCCGCCGCAGAGCTCCTTCGCGGTCATGTCCGTCATCTCGTTCTCGGTGAAGCCGAAGGGCTTGAGAATCCGGAGCAGTTCGCCGCTGTCCTTGAGCTTGTGCAGCTCCCGGTTGAAGGCGTCACGCAGGTTGGTCTCGCTCGGCCGGAACGCGAAGGCGCCGCCGTCGACATGCGGTTCACCGTCGACGATCGGCTTGAACGGCTCGGTCACCTCGGCCTTGGTGGACTTCTTCACCACCTCGCGCGTGGTCAGCGCCGTACCGGCGAAGACGTCCGCGCGCCCGGTCTCGACCGCGTTGAGACCGGCCACCTGGTCCGGCACGATGAGGATGTCGTCCTGTTTGTAGCCCGCCTCGACGGCGTAGGCGATCTCGGCATAGCCGGTGCCGGTCGCGAACTTCGCCTTCTTCTCGACGACGTCCTTGTAGTCACGCAGGCCCAGCGGGTTGCCCTTGCGCACGATGAACGAGTCGAGCATCTGGTAGTCGGGGTCGGAGAAGATGACTTGTTCGCAGCGCTCGGGGTTGATGTACATCCCGGCGGCGACGATGTCGAACTGCTGTGAGTTGAGGCCGGGGATGAGGGAACCGAACTCGGTGGGGACGGGCTGCACCCGGTCCACTCCGAGCCGCTTGAAGATGACCCTCGCCAACTCCGGCGCCTCGCCGGTCAGCTCGCCGTTCTTGTCGATGTAGCCGAAGGGGATCTCCCCGGCGATGCCGAGCCGCGCCACGCCCTGCGCGCGGAGTCGCTCCAGGAGCTCACCCCCCTCGGTACCGGAGGCGGTGGCCACGCGCGAGCATCCGGACGCACCCAGCGCGCCGAGCGCCGCGACCCCCGCGAGCAGCGACCGGCGGGTGGGCCCTGATGTGCGATCACGCCTGACTATGGGCGGAATTCTGTCTGGTGGTGAGGCCATGGGCGCGCGGCTACCCGAAGCACTTCGAGTTATGCCGATCTTTTTGGGACCGATATCGCGCCGATGCGCCCTTGACCGCGGCGGTCCTGGGCACTGCCATGGAGGGCATGGCTGATCGCTTCATCGAAGTCTCGCTGGTCAAACGCGACATCCACTGCACCGCACGGCTGCTGGACGACCGCGCCCCCCTCACCTGCGCGGCCGTCTGGGACGCGCTGCCCCTCGCCGGCGACGTCTACCACGCGAAGTACGCACGCAACGAGATCTACGCCCTCTTCCCGCCCTTCGCCGCGACCGAACCGCCACTGGAGAACCCGACCGTCACCCCCATCCCCGGCGACCTGTGCTATTTCGCCTTCGCCGGGGCGGAGTTGGGGACCAAGGCGTACGGCTACGACCGCGAGGTCCGCGCCGGGACCACACTCGTCGACCTGGCCCTGTTCTACGAACGCAACAACCTGCTGCTGAACGGCGATGTCGGCTGGGTCCCCGGCACCGTCTGGGGCCAGGTCGTCGACGGCCTGGAGACCATGGCCGAGGCGTGCAACGACCTGTGGCGGTCGGGAGCGGCGGGGGAGACGCTCAGCTTCCGGAGGGCCTGAGCCGTCCGGCCGACGCCACCCCGGGCCCTTCTGACGGATCTCCGCGGCGTCACGACGCCCGGCACGCACTCTCGCCGCACCGCACGAAAGCCCGAGTAACACCGCTACGAGGGCTTCCGCGCGGCACGCCGAGAGCACGCACCGGACGCCGTTCCTTCTCCCACGGAGATCCGTCAGAAGGACCCCTAAGCCTCGTACAGCGCGTGGGCCGCCCGCAGCACCAGATCGTCCCGGTGCCGGGCGGCCACGAGTTGCAGCCCGACCGGCAGCCCGTCCCCGTCGGTGCCGACCGGCACGCTCGCCGCGGGCTGCTGCGTCATGTTGAACGGGTAGGTGAACGGCGTCCACCCCGTCCAGCGCCGGTGGCCGGATCCTTTCGGCACCTCGGCGCCCGCCTCGAACGCCGTGATCGGCAGGGTCGGCGTGACGAGCAGGTCGTACGTGTCGTGGAAGCGGCCCATCCGGCGGCCCAAATCCATCCGGACGTCCACCGCGGCCAGATAGTCCAGCGCCGAGTAGCGGGCGCCCCGCGCGCAGATCTCCCGCAGGCCCGGGTCCAGCAACGCGCGCTGGTGCGGGCCCAGATGCTGGGTCACCCGGGCCGCCCCGCTGAACCACAGGGTGTGGAAGGCCTCCACCGGGTCGGTGAGGTCCGGGTCGGTCTCCGTGACGTACGCGCCGAGCTCCGCCAGCCGCTCCACGGCCTGCCGCACCGCCCGCGCGACCGCCGGCCGCACCGCCACCTGCCCGCCCAGCGACGGCGAGTACGCCACCCGCAGGCCGCGCACCCCGCCGGCCAGGCCCGCCGCGTACGCCCCGGGCGGCGGGGCGAGCGCCGACCAGTCGCGCGAGTCCGGGCGGCCGATGACGTCCATCAGCAGCGCCGCGTCCGCCGCGTCCCGGGTCATCGGCCCGACGTGCGCCAGCGTGCCGAACGCGCTCGCCGGGTAGAGCGGCACCCGCCCGTAGGTCGGCTTCAGCGCGAAGATCCCGCAGAACGACGCCGGGATCCGCACACTGCCGCCGCCGTCCGTGCCCAGCGACAGCGGTCCCGCGCCGAGCGCCACGGCCGCCGCGCTGCCGCCGCTCGACCCGCCCGCGGTGCGCGCGGGGTCGTACGGGTTGCGCGTCACGCCGCTGAGCGGCGAGTCGGTCACGCCCTTCCAGCCGTACTCGGGAGTCGTCGTCTTGCCGATGAAGACCGCGCCGTGCTCCCGCAGCCGGGCCACGGACGGGGCGTCCTCGTCCCAGCGCCCCGCCGGGTCCACCGCCTTCGACCCGCGCAGGGTCGGTGCGCCGCGCAGCAGCAGGATGTCCTTGACCGTGACCGGCACCCCGTCCAGCAGCCCCTGTGGCTCACCGCGCCGCCAGCGCTCCTCCGACTCCCGGGCCCGCTCCAGCGCGTCCTCGGCGGTCAGCCGGACGAAGGCGTTCACCTCCGGCTGGACCGCCTCGGCCCGCTCCAGCGCCGCGCGGGTCGCCTCGACGGGACTCCACTCGCCCTTGCGGTACCCGTCGAGGAGCCGTACGGCGGTCAGCTCGGTGAGCTCGGTCATCCACTCTCCTTAGGAATGTCAGTGTCCGGGTACGTACCCACGCCGCTTGTCGACCACGTTCCTCAACGGCTCGCCGGCCGCCCACAGTTCGTACAGCTCCACGAACTGGGCCCCGAGTTCGTCGCGCCAGCCGACGGTGTCGCCGCTCATGTGCGGGGACACGATCAGGCCCGGGGCCTGCCAGAGCGGGCTGTCGGCGGGCAGCGGCTCGGCCTCGAAGACGTCCAGGGCAGCGCCCGCGATCCACTGCTTGGCGAGGGCGTCGGCCAGCGCGTCCTCGACGACCAGCTGACCGCGGCCGATGTTCACGAACCGGGCGGACGGCTGCATCACGCCGAAGCGGCGGGCGTCGAACATGCCGTGCGTCTGCTCCGTGAGCGGCGCGGCCGCGATCACCCAGTCGGCGCGAGCCAGCAGCCGGTCCAGGTCCTCCGGGCCGTGCACGCCGGTGCGGGCGGCGCGGCCGACCAGCGCGGTCGTGATGCCCAGCGCCCCGAGGGTGTGCGCGATCGCCCGGCCGATCGGTCCGGAACCGACCACGACGGCCCGGCCCCCGGCGACCTTGTGCGACTCGCGGTGCCGCCAGGTCCGCTCCCGCTGCAGCTCCAGCGTGCGCGGCAGGTCCTTGGCCATCGCCAGCACGAGCGCGGCCACGTACTCGGCGATCGGCTGGTCGAAGATGCCACGCGCGTTCGTCACCACCGTGTCGGAAGCGGCGAGCTCCGGACACATCAGATGGTCCACGCCGGCGCTGGCCGTGTGCACCCAGCGGGGCCGCGGACCCTCACCCGGCCACGCGTCCCGTACGGCGCGCGAGGTGAAGTCCCACACCAGGAGTGCGTCCGCGCGCGGGAGGCGCTCGGCGAGCCCCGCCGCGTCGGTGTGTTCGATACGGGCGCGGCCGGTGAGGCGGCCGAGTCGGGGGAGGGGCTCGGCGTCCAGGACGAGCAGAGTGGGGGTGGACATGAGCAGCCGTTTCTCCAGCCGTTCGGCGGGGCCGGCGGGCCTTGAGGCGCCGGTCGGTGACGACGAGTTAACCCGGCGTTGACCAAGGGGTGATCCGGGCGGATTGACCACGCTCGCACCCGAACCTACCGTCGTCAACACGGGCGTTCCCACGATCCGTTGCACACTCGTTGCCCAGTGTGAGGCCGGTGCCTGCCATGGACGTCTCATTTCTCGGCGGGCCCAGCCCGCAGCGCGGGGTCGGCGTGGTCGCCCCTTTTGACTTCGCACTCGACCGCGAGCTGTGGCGCTGGGTACCGGACGAGGTCTCCCTGCACATGACGCGCACGCCGTACGTGCCGGTCGAGGTGAGCCTCGACCTCGCCCGCCTGGTCAGCGAGCACGAGACGCTGAGCGAGGCGGTCCGCACCCTCAACGCGATCGCCCCCGAGGTCGTGGCCTACGCCTGTACGTCGGGCAGCTTCGTCGGCGGCACGATGGGCGAGCGCGCGATGTGCGAGGCGATGAGCCGGGCCGGAGCCGTGCCCGCCATCACCACCTCCGGCGCGCTGCTGGAGGCCCTGGTGGAACTGGACGTACGGCGGGTCGCGCTGGTCACGCCGTACACGGTGTCGGTCACCCGGTCCCTGGAGGCCTACGTCGCCCAGGCGGGCGTCACGATCTCCGGCTGCGCCTTCATGGGCCTGACCCGGCACATCTGGAAGGTCCCCTACCGGGAGGTCGTGGACATGGCCCGGCAGGCCGTCCGCGGGGACGCCGACGCCCTGTTCATCAGCTGCACCAACCTGCCCACCTACGACGTGATCCCCCAACTGGAGGCCGAGCTGCGCATCCCCGTGATCTCGGCCAACCAAGTGACGATGTGGGCGGCGCTGCGCCGACTGGGTACCCGTGCGGTGGGGCCGTATCAGGCGCTGATCAATCCGGCGGCGCGTTCCGGTCCCGTAGCGCCGGGGGCGGACCCCGGTCCCGTAGTGCCGGAAGAAGAGCAGCAGCAGGAAGGCTGGACATGACAGCACTGGGATTCCTCTACCCGGGCCACTCCGCCGAGGACGACTATCCGCGCATCGAGCAGTTGCTGGGAAGTGACGTCCGGGTGGACCTGGTGCACACCGACATCGGTGAGGACGCGCACCGGGTGGACGCGCTGCTCGAGATGGGCTCCGCCGGGCGGCTGGCGGCGGGAGTCCAGGAACTGCGGCACGCCGGTGCGGACGCCGTGGTGTGGGCCTGCACGAGCGGCAGCTTCGTCTACGGCTGGGACGGCGCGCAGGAACAGGTCCGCGCGCTGGCCCAGACGGCCGGCATGCCCGCCTCCTCCACGTCCTTCGCGTTCGTGCACGCGCTACGGGAACTGGGGGTACGGCGGGTCGCGATCGGTGCGACGTACCCGGAGGACGTGGCGCAGCTCTTCGCGCGGTTCCTGCGCTCGGACGGCGTCGATGTCGTCTCGGCCAGCAGCTCCGGCATCATCACGGCCGCCGAGGTCGGCACCTGGGGCGAGGCGGAACTCCTGGCCATGGCCCGGGACTCCGACCACCCCGACGCCGAGGCCCTCCTCCTCCCCGACACGGCCCTCCACACGGCGGCCCACATCGCGGCCCTGGAGAAGGAGCTCGGCAAGCCGGTCCTCACCGCCAACCAGGTCACGGTCTGGGAGGCCCTCCGCCTCGCGGACCGGCGGGTGAACGCGCCGGAGCTGGGGGCGCTGTTCACACGGGAGCCGATCGTCCAGGCGTGAGCGCCGGCCCTCGCCGCCTGCCACGGTTGCCGCAGACGGCGAGGGCCGGCCTGCGACCGATAGCGGCGGTGGCGGAACGGAAGGCACGGCAGTGTGCGCGGCGACTGGGAGCACGCCGCCGGTGCGCCCGCCCGGCCCTCACCGGAATAACCGGAGACAGTCCCCTGTTAGAGCCGGAACGACAGCACACGGCCCACAGCAGGAGGCACCCCACCGTGGCGGCAGACGAGATACGCGGCGCAGCGCAGGGCAGCGCCCCCGTCCCCCTCTCCGTACTGGACCTGGTCACCGTGGGGGCCGGCCGCACCGCATCCGACGCGCTGCGCACCAGCGTCGACCTGGCCCGCCTCGCGGAGCGGCGCGGCTTCCACCGCCACTGGGTCGCCGAGCACCACTCCATGCCGGGCGTGGCCTCGTCGTCCCCGGCCGTGATCCTGGCCCACCTCGCCGCCCACACCGACCGCATCCGGCTCGGCTCGGGCGGCGTGATGCTGCCCAACCACGCCCCGCTCGTGATCGCCGAGCAGTTCGGGACGCTGGAGGCGATGGCCCCCGGCCGGATCGACCTCGGCCTCGGCCGCGCTCCCGGCACGGACGGTGCCACGGCCGCGGCCCTGCGCCGCACCGACCGGCCGGGCGAGGGCGCCGACGACTTCCCCCAGCAACTCGCCGAGCTGACCCGGTTCCTCGACGACGACTTCCCCGACGGGCACCCCTACCGCCGTATCCACGCCGTACCGGGCCCCGTCCAGGCCACCTCTCCCGGCGGTGTCCAGTCCCCGCACCGCCCGCCGCTCTGGCTGCTCGGCTCCTCCGGCTTCAGTGCCCGGCTCGCCGGCACCCTCGGGCTGCCCTTCGCCTTCGCGCACCACTTCTCGGCGCGGAACACCGTCCCCGCCCTGGACCTGTACCGCGAGTCCTTCCAGCCGTCCGCCGTGCTCGACGAGCCGTACGCCCTCATCGGCGTCTCCGCGCTCGCCGCCGACGACGAGAGGGAGGCCCGCCGCCAGGTGCTGGCCGCCGCCCTCAGCATGGTCCGGCTGCGCACCGGCCGCCCCGGCCTGGTGCCCACCCCACAGGAGGCGGAGGCCTACACCTTCAGCCCCGTGGAGCGCGACTTCGTCGACTCCTGGAACGCCAACGTCCTCCACGGCACCGCCGACGAGGTCCGCTCCGGCCTGGACGACCTGCACAAGCACACCGGCGCCGACGAGCTGATGATCACGGCCAACGCGCACGGCGGAGAGGTCCGCCTGCGGTCCTACGAACTCATCGCCGACGCCTACGGCTTGCCGACGCCCGCCTCCGCCTGAAGATCCGGCGTGCCCAGCAGCTCGGAGATACGGTCCGGCGGCACCGGACGGGAGTAGAGCCAGCCCTGTCCGGTGTCGCAGCCGATGCTGCGCAGCCGGGTCGCCTGGGCCGAGGTCTCCACGCACTCGGCCGTGACGGTCAGCCCGAGCCGGTGCGCGAGCTGGATCATCGCCTCGACGACGACCTCGTCGGCCGGGTTCGCCCGGGCGGCCGCCTCCCGGTCGTCGTACTGGAAGCCCCGCACGAACGATCCGTCCAGCTTCAGCACCGACACCGGCAGCCGGCTCAGGTACGCGAGGTTCGAGTAGCCGGTGCCGAAGTCGTCGATCGCGATGCGGACGCCCATGTCGCTGAGGGCCTTCAGGGTCTGCAGCGGGCGGCCCGCCGAGCCCATCACCGCCGACTCGGTGAGCTCCAGCTGGAGCAGGTGCGGCGCCAGGCCCGTCTCGGCCAGGGTCTCCGCCACGTCCGCCACCAGGTCGGAGTCCCAGATCTGGCGGACCGCCACGTTCACGCTGACGAAGATCGGCGGCTCGTCCGGGTGGTCCAGCTGCCAGCGGCGGGCCTGTTGACAGGCCGTACGCAGCACCCAGCGGCCCAGCGGGACGATCGAGCCGTCCTCCTCCGCGAGCCCGATGAACCGATTCGGCGTCAGTACGCCGAACTGGGGATGGTGCCAGCGGATCAGCGCCTCGACCCCGTGCAGCCGGTCGTCCTCCATGCCCACCAGCGGCTGGTACTCCAGCCGGAACTCGCCCCGGTCGATGGCCGGGCGGAGCGTGGAGGCGAGGGCCTGGCGGGTCATGCGGTGGGCGTTGCGCTCCGGGTCGAACAGGGTCCAGCGGGCCTTGCCGTCGGCCTTCGCCCAGTACAGCGTCGTGTCCGCCGCCTGCATCAGGGCGGTGGGCGTCGTCCCGGCCGCGTGCCGCTCCACCACGCCGATCGACGCCGACACCGACAGCCGCTGGCCGGCGATGTCGAACGGGTCCTGGACCGCCCGCAGCGCCGACTCGGCCAGCTCGGCCAGCTGTTCGGTGCCGGTGGAGTCCTCGACGAGCAGCGCGAACTCGTCGCCGCCGAGCCGGGCCACCAGCGGGACGCTGGTCCGGGAGTGGCCGGCCTCGTCCGCGCAGCGCGTCAGACGCTCGGCGACGGCGGCCAGCAGCCGGTCGCCGACGCGGTGGCCGAGGGTGTCGTTGATGGCCTTGAAGCCGTCCAGGTCCAGGCAGCACAGCCCGATCCGGCCCGTGCCGCTCTCCTCGTACGACTCCGCCTCCAGCGCGGCCGACAGGCGTTCGAAGAACAGCGTGCGGTTGGGCAGCCGGGTCACCGGGTCGTGCATCTGCAAGTGCCGCAGCCGGGCCTGGAGTTCCCGGCGGCCGCTGATGTCGGCGACGGACAGCAGCACGCCCCGGTCCTCGGCGGGCAGCGGGGCGACCGTCACCTGCACCCACAGCGAGTGCCCGTCGGGGTGCTTGAGGCGGCGCGTGCAGCGCAGCCGGGACTGCCGGCCGCGCAGCACCTCGCGGTAGGCGTGCCAGGTGCGGGCGTCGGAGGTGAGGTCGACCAGGTCGGCGGCGACGGCTCCGGCGAGCGCGTCCGGGGAGCTGCCGAGCAGCGCGGCGAGCGCGTCGTTGGCGTCGGCGACCATGCCCTCGCGGTCGACGACGGCCATGGCGAGCGGGGCGGCCGTGAAGACGGAGCGGTAGGGCTGCCGTGACGGGGGCTCGGTACGGGGAGACGTGTCGATCTCACTCTCTGCGACGACCGGCCGGTCGAGGTCTGCCGCGGGCGCCGGCCCTTCGGAGGTTCCGCTCACCGCTCGCTCCCGCATGTATTCGATCTCTGTCCGTGCAGGAAAGGTCAGGAAAGTGTGCCGATCATAGAGGCTGGCCCCAGGGCCTTCCAGCCGGTGTCCAGTGTCCCGGACCAACCCGCCCTTCTGCCAGATCGTTTCTGCTCGCCCTTGGGCGGCTTCTTCAGGCCCTCGACCAGTTGTGACGTTCCGTGAGCGCTTCAGGGGTGTCGGCTTCCGTGATTTTTCGGCCCCTTCACCCAACTGGTGTAGGCAAACAGGACGCAGTACGACAAATCATCACAGGCTGGGTGCGGTGTCCCGCGAACCGTACCCGGAGGTACCCGTGCCGCGTCCGTTTCCGCGCGCCCGACTGCGCAGCACCGCGGCCGTGTTCACCACCATGTCGGCCCTGGCCGCCACCTCCCTCGGCACCGGCCCGTCGGTCGCCGAGTCCGACCCGGCCGCGCCCTGCGCCCTGACCCGCACCGACGCCCACCACTCGGAGGGCCTGGACACCTGGAACGCCGCCTATCCGCGCCCGGCCCGGTCGCTGGACGCGGTCATGGTCTTCCTGTCCTTCCCGGACGCCCACCCGCTGACCACGCCGCAGGAGCTGACCGCCGACCACTTCCCGGCCACCACCCGCTTCTTCGGACGCGCCTCCTACGGCCGCTTCACCCTGCGCCCGCACTCGCTCGGGCACTGGATCCAGATGCCACAGCCGTCCACCGCCTACGACATACAGCGCGACTGGAGTCCCAGGCACCGGGCCGCATATCTGCGTGACGCCCTCTCCGTGACCGACCCGCAGGTCGACTTCTCGCGCTACGACATCGTGTACTTCGTGGCCGACCCCGACGCGCCCGGCGTGGACTCCGACGCGACCAAGGTGGTGAACCTGACGAGTCCGCTGCGGGCCGACGGCACCGACCTGCGCCGGATCGTCACGGTGTTCGAGCAGCATCCGCCGGACCGGCTCGTCCTCGCCCATGAGACCGGGCACGTGTTCGATCTGCCCGACCTGTACCACCGCCCCGTGGACGGCAAGGGTGACTGGGACACGCATGTCGGCGACTGGGACCTGATGGGCAGCCAGTTCGGACTCGCCCCCGACCTGTTCGCCTGGCACAAGTGGAAGCTGGGCTGGCTGAATCCGAGGCAGGTGCGGTGCGTGCGGGACGCCGGGCCCGCCCGGCTGACCCTGGAGCCACTGGCGGCGGGGCCCGGAGGGCCGGCGACGGGGGCCGCGGGCACCCAGGCCTTCGGGCTCGGGCGGGGCGCCAAGCTCGCGGTGGTGCGGACAGGGCCCGACACCGTGCTCGCCCTGGAGGCGCGCGGGCCGGTGGGCAACGACGTGGCCGCGTGCAAGCAGGGGGTGCTCGTGTACCGGGTGCGCGGCGGCGCGCAGTCGGGGGGCGGGCCGATCGAGGTGATCGACGCCCATCCGCACACCGAGGCGTGCTGGGAGGACTCCGTCTACCCGCCCCTCGCGGACGCGCCGATCGCCCTCGGGGAGAGCTTCACGGTGCCGGGGGAGGGCGTGCGCGTGGAGGTGGAGGGGCGGACGGCCTCCGGGGCCTGGACCGTGAAGATCACGGTCGGCCGTTGAGGGCGCGGCGCTCCGTTCCGGGTATGCGAAAGACCCCTCGCTCTCGCGAGGGGCCTTTTGTCGTCTGTGCGCCGCCAGGGACTCGAACCCCGGACCCGCTGATTAAGAGTCAGCTGCTCTAACCAACTGAGCTAGCGGCGCCTGCTGACGTCGTAGACCTTAGCATCCTGGTCGGCGGGAGGAAAAATCGATATCCGCACGGCGGACCGGGCCGCCCGCACGGCCGCCCACAGCAGTACCTCGGGGCCGGGAAGCCAGGGCTGACGGGTGTCGGGGGCCACGAGCCAGCGGGAGCCGGAGCGGGCCGGGGCGGCGGCTCCACCGGACGCCGGGATGGTGCGGGAGGTGCTCTCCGCCGGTGCCGGGACGGTCACGGCGTCGCCGGTGCCGTGGCACAGCAGCGGGGGCACCGCGTCCGTGCGGCACTCCCGGGCTTCCCGCGGATCCTGGGCGTCCCGGGCGCGGGTGCCCCACTCCTCCCACTCCAGGAGCGCCGGCAGCCGCTGGGCGGTGCCCGGCGCGGCGAACAGCAGCATCCTGCACCGGAGCTCCGCGACCGGGCCCGAGCCGGGACCGTCGTCCCACAGCCGGTCGAGCATCCGCCGCCCGAACACCGCGGGCGCGCTGACCACGTCGAAGACCGAGCCGCAGGGCAGCACGACCGGGGCGTCCGGACGCTCCTCCCAGAGGGCGAGCGTGCTTCGCGGATACGTTCCTGCCGACGCGAGCCAGGCGGCTCCGTCCGGGGTGACATCGGAGGCGTTCCATGCGCTGCTCATGGCACCCAGGTCTACCGGCCGTGAGCGCGTGATTCCCGAGGGTTGCGGGAAACCGGGACGGCAGGGGGTGGGAGGGGGTATCTTGCCCGCCTGGCATATGCCCTGGGGGTCGGGTCCGCTTCAGCCGTGGGCCGCTTTCACAGGGCGTCGCCGGGCCCCCGGTCCTCGGCACCGCCCCGCAGCAGGTCCCGCCCGAACTCCACCATCTTCTTGGCGTAGTCCTCGGTCCACTCGGCCCGCTCGGCGATGTCCGCGGTCGTCAGCCGGTCGAACCGCCGGGGGTCGGCCAGCTGCGCCGCCGCGATCGCCTGGAACTCCACCGCCCGGTCCGCCGCGGCCCGGAACGCCAGCGTCAGCTCCGTCGCCCGGGCCAGCAGCGCCCGGGGATCGTCGATCGACTCGAGGTCGAAGAAGTGCTCAGGATCCGAGGCCGCCTCCGCGGGCTCGAAGAGCAGGGGCGCGGGGCGTAGCCGCGGTTCGTTCCGACGCGGCGTGGGCTCCGCCATGTCTTCTCCTCCTCGTACGTCGCGCATGACCCGCCCGGTGCAGCGGGCCACCGTCCATTCTCTCGCGGGCGCGCAAGTGGGCATCGTGGTCGTGGGTACGGCTGCCACACCACCCGGTGTTCGCCACGGCTGCCGGGACACGGGGTGTTCCGGCCAGATCCGCGAGCCGACTGGGTCCGCGCGTGCCGCCCCTCTTGCCGACGCGCGTCACGGTCGCCATACCACCCGGTGTTCGGCCAGGTGTGCGAGCACCGCGTGGTTCGCCTCCCAACCGTCAGGGCTGTTTCATCGGCCGCCTCCGGCGGCGTACCGGCCTCCGGCCGGCGGAGGCGGGGGGGAGGTTCTGTCCGGCGTGGGTCACGGTCGCCATACCACCCGGTGTTCGGCCAGGTGCGCGAGCACCGCGTGGTTCGCCTCCCAACCGTCAGGAAACTTCACCACCGTGCCCAGCTGCACCGGCTCGGTCGACGGATAGTCGTCCAGGAGGTCGGTCACCCCCGCGCGGCACACCACGATGCAGGCGTGCCGGTGGCGGGAGGCCAGGACGCAGAGGCGGCCCGTCTCCAGGTGGAAGGCCGTGGCGTCGGGGCGGCCGGAGAGGGGGTGCAGGACCACCGTGACGTCGTACTCCCGGCCCTGCAGCCGGTTCGCCGTGTCCACGACCACGTCGGTGACGCCGAGGTCGGCGAGGGCGGCCCGGACCGCCGCCGCCTGGTCCCGGTGGGCCGTGCCCACGGCGACCCGGTCGGCGGTCAGGGGGGAGGGGTCGGGGGAGCGCTCCGAGGTCGCCGCGCCACCGCGGTCCAGCAGACGCAGTACGACCGCCGCCACCGCCCGGACCGCCTCCGGGTCCGTACGCGGAGTGTGCCGGGCGGGCAGTTCCAGCAGGCCCCAGCCCGCGGCGGCCGCCTCGTCGATCACCCGGTCGGGGCCCGAGCCGTCCGACGGCACGGCGAAGGACAGGGAGCGGTCGCCGTGGCCGGTGCCGCTGCGGAACGGTGTGAAGGGGTAGAAGGCGTCCGACACCAGGGGCGCCGCGGACGCCGGGAGCCGCCAGGACACCGGCAGGCGGTGCTGGGGCAGGTCCGGGTTGTGCGCGAGCAGGGTCGTCACCGCCGAGGCCGACGGGTCGTAGGCGAGGCCCGCCCACTGCTCGCTGCCGACGATCGCGAACGGGTCCAGCTGTCCCGGGTCGCCCACGAACAGCGCCCGCTCGAACAGCCCGGCCACCGCGAGCAGCGCGTCCGAGCGCATCTGGTAGGCCTCGTCGACGATCGCGTGCCGCCACGGCTCGTCGACCTTCACATGGGCCCACTTCGCGGCGGTCGAGATCACCACGGCCAGCCCGGCGAGATCGGCCGCTTTCGCCGACTTGCGGACGTTCTCCAGGCCGTCGAGCGCCTTGTCGTACGGGTCGGCGTCGCTGCTGTGCAGCCGCCCCACCGGCAGCTCGGGGTTCTTCTCGGCGAGCCGCAGGACGAGGTCGTCGACCTGGGCGTTGGTCTGAGCGACCACCATCAGGGGGCGGCCGGCCTCGGCCAGTTCGAGGGCCGCGCGGACCACCAGCGTGGACTTGCCCGCGCCGGGCGGGGAGTCCACGACGACACCGCGCGCGGTGCCCCGCACCGTGTCGTGGAGGATCGCGTCCGTGGCCCGGCCCGCGGCGGCCGAGGGGTCGAACACCGTGGTCACAGCACATCCTCCTCGGTCACCGGGTCGGCGGCCTCCAGGGCCGCCTCACCGGGCGGCCCGCCGTGCGTCCACGGCGTCTGCTCCGGATCGGGCAGCTTCGCGCCGCCCCGCTGCTCGTGCTCGAAGAGCGTGAAGCAGACCCGGTCGCCCTTCTCCGGCACCGACCCCGGCTCGGGCTCCTTGCCGCGGCCCATCTTGTCGAGGATCCGCAGCACGACGCAGGCCCCGTCCTCCTCGGCCGCGACGAACTCCGCCGACTGCGGCTTCCCGCCCAGCGACCGGTACACCTTCGTCCGCTCCCCGAGATGCGGCCGGTCGTCCGTGCGGACCGTGACCAGGGGGCGCGGGCTGGGCCGCTTGCCGTCGCTGTACGCCATCACGACATCGGTGACCTCCCCCGCGAACGCCTCCCCGGACAGTCGCCGGCCCGCCATCACCAGCGGGTCGTCGAGGGCTTCCTGCGCCTCCAGCCGGGCCTGTTCGCGCTCGCGCGTGGCGAGCTTGTTCGCGGCGGTGACCGCGTCGTCGCGGCGCGGCTGCGGGGGCTCGCCGGCCAGGACCCGGTCGCGGTGGCCGGTGAACGACCAGCGGTCGCGGGTCCACCGCTCCCCGACATGTGCCCCCTCGGGCAGCCCCCGCAGCAGGTCGAGGCCCTGCCAGACCTTGTCCCAGGTGGGCAGGGTGCGGCTGAGCACCAGGTCCCGGATCTCCCGCTCGGCGGCGGCCAGCGCACCGAACCGGTCGTCGGCCTCCAGGCCGTCCTCGGCGGCGGCGAGCGCCGTGCGGGCCCGGTCGTAGCGCTCGACGGCTGGGGCGAGCAGCTTGTTGTCGAACGCCGGGTCGGTGGCCGGACCGGCCGGGGGGCACGTCAGCTGCCCCTGCTCGTCGCGCTCCAGCTCGGCCCGCAGCGCCGCCTCGGCGCCGGTGACGCCCTCGGGCGGGTCGATCCAGGCGAGCAGTGCCCCGAGGTGCTGGTCCTCCAGGGTGGACTGCCCGGTCGCCCAGTGCCGGCCCAGGACGTCGGTCATCGCCAGCAGCAGCGAGGAACCGGGCACCCGGGCCCGCTCCCCGAAGTGCGTCAGCCACCGCCCGAGCAGCGGCACCCGCGGCGGCGCCGGATACGGAGCCTCCGGCTCCTGCTCCGCCGTGCGCCGGAACCGCATGGAGCGCCCGAGGAGCCGCACCAGGTCGATGCCGGCCCGGCTCGGCACGATCAGCTGGGGCGCGTCCGCGCACAGATCCACCTCGACCTTGACCCGCTTGCCGGTCTCCGGGTCGGTCTCGGTGCGCTCGGCGGCCTCCACGACGTCGGCGTACGCGTCGACGTACGGCAGCAGCATGTCGGCCAGCTCGGCCAGGAACGTGAACCGCAGGTCGCGGTCGCGGGGCTGCGGGACGGCCAGCAGGCGCGGCGCGTCCCGGTCGGTGCCGACCAGCGCGCCGAGCGGGGCACCGGCCTCACCGGCGGTGACGAGCGGCACGAACACCAGCGGGTGGTCGCCGAGATGCCGGTGCCGGACGGTGGCGGCGGGCTGGGCGCGGCCGGTGCTGACGGCCTCGAGGCGGGCCAGGGTGGAGATCAGCGACACGCCGCCTCCAGTGCCTCGGCGCGCAGGGCGGCCGCGCGCCGCAGGGCCGCCACCGCCGGATCACCGGGATCGCCGGCCTCACCGCGGGCGGCCGCGAGGACGTCCTCCACGGTCGTCAGGCCGCCCAGCTCCGCCCGCACCGGGCGGCCGAGCGAGGTCACCGCGCCCGTCTCGCGTGACCGGCCCCGGCAGTGGAAGGCCAGCTCGCACGTGGACAGGCACTCGGGCGCGTAGGACGCCGGGACCGACTCCACGGCGGCCGTCAGTTCGCCGGCGGGCAGCTCGGGCGAGAAGCACGTGCCCTCGGGGAGCGCGTCGGCGATGTCCTCGATGCGGGTCAGCCGGGCCAGCTGGCGGGCCGTCACCGCCCGCTGCTTGCGGATGTCCACGGCGGACGCGGCCGCCATGTTGGAGAAGTCCCGGGGGCAGACGAGCAGAATCCGGTGCCGCACGCGCGGGGCCGGGTCCAGCCGGGCCGCGACCTCCTCCAGCGCCAGCACGTACACCGCTGCCTGCCGGGCCGCCGCGCCGACCTTCGCCGGGTCCGCCGACCCGTCCAGCAGCGGGAAGGACTTGATCTCCACGACCGTCCAGCTGCCGTCCGGGTGCACCACGACCGCGTCCGGCTCCAGGAACGCGGGGGAGCCCGCGACGTCCAGCGCGAGCATCGGGTGGTCGAGCAGCGTCCACTCGCCCGGGTGCGCGACGGCCTCCCGCAATTCCAGTTCCGTACGGGCCGTACGCCCCTGCGGGCCGGGCGCGGTGAGGTCCGGCACACGCGCGTCGGCGGGCGGCTCGGCCGAGCGGTCCAGCTTCTCGTGCACCAGCCGCAGCAGCTCCGCACCGCCGTCGGCCTTGACCCGCGCTTCGAACGCGTTGCCCCGCGTGAGCGCGAACTGCGACTGCCCGAAGGCCGGCGGCGAGCCCAGCGCGCTCGCCAGCGTCGCCTTGTTCACCCCGGCGCCGTCGAGGATCGCGCGCCGCGCACAACCGGGGTTGGCGGCCAGCGCCGCCAGAGCGCGCGCGTCCAGTGCCTTCGCGGGTACGTCGGGGCCGCGCAGCTCAGCGAGCCTTCCCCAAGCTCTCGACTGCGCTCGAGCAGGGGAGACCCCTATCCGCAGCGCCGTCCCCCGCGTCCTGGGGGGAGGCACTCGGCTCGGCTCCCGCTCCGAGCCGCGACTCGCGCTGCCGTGGAATTCGCTCACCCGCGGAAGTCTGGCATCCGGCACTGACAATCGAGGAACCCGCGACGGAAGAGTCCGCCGCGACCGGTGCGACGCGCGGCACGAACGGTGCCTTGACCCGGTCCGCGGTCCGCATCACGATCGGCGCCAGCAGCAGCCCGGCGGCCATCACGGCCGCGCCCGCGGCAGCGTCGAGGAAGTAGTGGTTGGCGGTGCCCATGACCACGATCGTCGTGATCAGGGGGTAGGCGACACCGGCCGCCTTCGCCAGGCGCGTACCGCCGTAGCGCCACAGCATCACTCCGCACCACAGGGCCCAGCCCACGTGCAGACTCGGCATCGCCGCGTACTGGTTGGTCATGCCCCCCATGCCGCGCGGTGCGCTCGCCGCGCCGCCCCACCAGCCGTAGGAGCTGTACTGGGCCATCGTGTCCACGAAGCCGTGGCTCGCGTCGAGGAGCCGGGGCGGGCACGTCGGCAGCAGGGTGAAGCCGATCAGGCCTATGAGGGTGGACGTCATCAGCCAGGTGCGGGCGGCGCGGTAGCGCACGGCCCTCGAACGGAACAGCCACACCAGGATCGCGGGAGTCACCAAATAGTGCAGCGAGGCGTACCAGAAGTCGGCGGGTATGCCTATCCAGGGTTCGCGCGTGAAGAGGCGGTTGAGCGGATGCTCGGCGTTGAGATACAGGGCCTTCTCGATGCGCAGGATCGCCAGGCCGTGGTCGACCGCAGTGGAGACGTCGCCCCGGGCGAGGAGCCGGCCCGCCGTGTAGCACGCGTAGACCAGAAGGATCAGAGGCAGCTCGGTCCACCAGCGCAGCCTGGCCGCGGGGGCCGCCTCGGTGCCCGGTGTCTCGGTGTGCGGCATCCGATCGCCCTCCCCCTTGGTCATCACGCGTAGCCCGGTCGGCCGTGCCACTTTACGGCGTGGGCGCGCGCCCCCGGGGGCGCCCTCCGGACCTCGAAGACGCAGAGATCGCCCCCCGGGTTGCCCGCGACCAGGGTGCGCGATGATGGAGGAGTTCCGCTCGCGTTTTTCATCCGGAAAGGTTCCCCATGGCCGCGCGCATCCTCCTGGCCCGCCACGGACAGACCGCGTGGTCCCTGTCCGGCAAGCACACGGGCCGGACCGACGTGCCGCTCCTGGAGGAAGGCCGGCGCGGCGCCAAGCTGCTCGGGGAACGCCTGCACCGGGCGCCGTACGACGGGCTGCCGGGCGTCGAGGTGCGCACCAGCCCGCTGGCACGCGCGCGTGAGACCTGCGAACTGGCCGGCTTCGGCGACCGCGCGCGTACCTGGGACGCGCTGCTGGAGTGGGACTACGGGGCGTACGAGGGCATGACCCCGGCGGACATCCAGGCCGCCCGGCCCGGCTGGCTGATCTGGCGCGACGGTGTCCCGGACGGCGAGACGCTCGCCGGCGTCACGGCCCGGGCGGACGAGGTGGTCTCCTGGGCGCGCTCCGAGGACCGGGACGTCCTGGTCTTCGCCCACGGGCACATCCTGCGGTCCATCGGGGCGCGCTGGCTGGGCCTGCCGATCGACTTCGCGGCGCGGATACGGCTGAACCCGACGTCGTTGTCGGTGCTGGGCTGGGCGTACGGGGAGCCGGCGATCGAGAGCTGGAACGACCTGGGACACCTGGCCTGAGATCCGGGGCAGGTTCGGGGCAGGCCCGGGGCAGTTCTGGATCAGACCTGGATCAGAGCTGGATCAGACCTGGACCAGGTCCGGGTCAGGCCTCGATCAGGTCCGGCTCATGCCATACGCGGCAGCGAGGCGTGCCTCTCCAGGAACGCCGACACCCCCGAAGCCCTCCGGTGCGGCAGCAGCACCCGCGCCGTGGCCGCCAGCATCGTCTGGACGCGCGACGACTGGACCTCCTCCAGCAGATCCAGCACCTTCATCCCCGCCACCGCCGCCTCGTCCGGCCGGCCGCCCCGCGCGAGGTCGTCCGCCAGCTCCGCGGTGTACAGCGCGATGTTGCGCGTGAAGTGCGGATCCTGCAGCTCCGCCGCCCGGCGCGCGTGCCGGGCCGCCCGGGGCCAGTCGCCGAGGGTGGACCAGCACTGCGCTTCCAGGCCCTCCAGTTCGGCCTCTCCGTAGAAGCTCATCCACTCGGGGTCGGTGTCCGAGAGGCCGCGTTCGAAGAGGGCCTGGGCCCGGGCCAGGGCCTGCTCGCAGCCGACGCGGTCGGCGAGGCCGGCCCAGCCGCCCGCCTCGCGCAGTGCGAGCAGCGACATCAGCCGGGCCGAGCCCACCGGCCGTGCGACGCGCTGTGCGGCCTGGGCGGCCCGGACCGCCTCGCGCGGCCGGCCCGCGTCGCGTGCGAGGAACGCCGTGTTGCAGAAGGCGTGCGCCTCCAGACCCGGGTCGCCCGTCATGCGGGCGGTCGCCAGGGCCTCGGCGTAGTGGGAGCGGGCGTCGTCGAAGCGCCCCGAGTCGTGGGCCAGCCAGCCCACGGAGATGGCCAGTTCACCGGCGCCCGAGTAGAGCCGGTCCGCCGTCGTCTGCCGGGTCGTGCCGGCGTCCAGCAGGGCGTAGGCCGCGCGCAGCGGGGCGGCGGCGCGGCGGTAGAGGCCGTCCGCCCCGTGCCGGTCGTCGAGCAGCCGGATCCGGATGACGGCTTCTTCCAGGGCGCCCGCGTCCCTCGCCCCGGCGCGGCGCACGGGGCGCTGAGCCGCCGCGGCGTCGCGGGCGAGGCCGACGGGCCCCAGCGAGGCGGCGGCCACCGTGGCGCCCCCGCCGGTCATGAACGCGCGACGTAGCACGTCGCTCTCCTCGTAGGTGTCGTGCGGGTGGTACGGGTCATGCGGGTCGTGCGGGTTCTGCGTTGCATACGGCTCGCACGCCCCACTGGTCTCACTGGTGGCGTTCGCCGGGTTCGTGGTGCGCGTCGGGGGTACGTCCTCGGTGTCGCGCGCCCGGCGTCCGCGTACCGACGAGCGCGGCGCGAACCCCAGGTCGGTGAGCGTGCGGCCTGGGAACATGTGCAGGAACACCCGTTCGTACGCGTAGTTGGGACACCGGATCTCGCCCGCTTCGACCCGGCCGATGTACCGCGCGTCACAGCTGACCTGCTCACCGATCTCCATTCCGGCCCGGCGGATCACCGCGGCGAACTCGGTCGGCGAGCGCTGTCCGCGCAGGTGCCGGAAGACGAGGTTCGGCCGTGGTGGCCGGTGGGGCTGAGATGAGGTCACCGTTGACGACGCCATGGCCGGGTCCTCTCGTGCGAACCATCGAACCATGCCGGATTCAGGGTGGCTTGTCACGCGTTATCCGCATCGTCGGCCCTGGGTCCGGCGGGCAAGAACGTACCTGCTGTGTCGGAGCCCTCACGCTGGGTTTGACTACAAACCGGATATCTCATCCGTGATCTGCCATGAAGTGCCATCCTTTGTGGCTGACTTCCGCCGTAGCCGTTGACGGTCCGCCGCGTTGACACCGTGGACCGGGAGAAGGCCCCCGCCTCCCGACCGCTCGTCCAAGCAGGGGTTTTCGTGGTGGAGGCCGGGATGGATACCAGCCGGATCAGCGATCCTCGTACGCCGCCGTGTGCACGGGCGGCGGGCTGCGATGTCGTGACGGTGCCCGCACGGCAGGGACTGGAGGCGGTCGACATCCTGCGGCGCGGCCCCGGGGAAGCGGTGGGACCCGTCCTGCACGACGACGGCGGGGGCACGCTGGGCTTCCTGGTCCCGCCCGGGACGGCGGCGGCGTGGGACGTGCCGGGGAGCACGTGCACGGAGACCGGCGGACACGGACCGACCCTGGCGCCCGCGCCTCCGGTCGAGGGGTCGGACTGGCTGCTCCCGCCCGGCGAGGCGGACCTCGCGACGGACCCCGCGGTACTGCGCAAGGCCCTGGGCGAGGCGGCCCGGACGATCAAGGCGGCGGACAGCTGCCGCTGAGGCGCGGGGAACTCGGGGGAGGTGGAAGACCCGGGCGCCGGACGGGGCGGAGCCGGTTTCCCGTGGGACAGGCCACCCGCGCTGTGGCGCCGGGCCGGGTGGGGCCTCGCGGGCCGGGCGGTGGAGCGTACGCCCCGCTCAACAGGGCCACCCCGATAATGACCCCATGGGAAAGTCCAGGAGCGGCCGGCGCAGACAGGCCCGTGCGGAGGCCGTCGTCGAGAGCGTCGACGGCGGGCTCGCCGAGCTGATCCCCGACCGGGAGCGGGCCCGGGCCTGGACCCTGGTGATCGACGGAGCCCCGCAGTCGCACGTCGACCTGGACGACCCGTCGTACCTGTCCTTCGAGTACCAGCGCCGCCTCGGGCACGTCATCGACCTCGTCGCCCCGCCCGGCCGGCCCGTGCACGCCGTGCACCTCGGAGGTGGCGCCCTCACCCTCGCCCGCTACGTCGCCGCCACCCGGCCCCGCTCCACCCAGCAGGTCGTCGAGCGGGACGGCGCCCTCGTCCAACTGGTCCGCCGCGAACTGCCGCTGGATCCCAACGCGCGCGTGCGGGTACGGTCCGTCGACGCCCGTGAGGGACTGGCCAAGGTGCCGGACGGCTGGGCCGACCTCGTGGTCACCGATGTGTTCAGCGGAGCCCGGACACCGGCCCACCTGACCTCGACCGAGTTCCTCGACGACGTCCGCAGGGCCCTGGGGCCGGGCGGTGTCCACGCCGCCAACCTCGCCGACGGGCCGCCGCTCGCCCACCTGCGAGGCCAGATCGCCACCGCCGCTGCCCGTTTCGGGCACCTCGCGCTGATCGCCGACCCGACGGTGCTGCGCGGCAAACGCTTCGGCAACGCCGTCCTGGTCGCCTCCGACCACCCGCTGCCCGTCGCGGAACTGACCCGCCGCGCCGCTTCCGACCCGCACCCCGGCCGGGTCGCGCACGGCAGGACGCTGACGGACTTCACCGGCGGGGCCGCCCCCGTCACGGACCTCGCGGCGGTGGCCTCACCGGCGCCACCCGCGTCGGTGTTCAGGTAGCCCGAGCGGCCCGCACGAACCCCGGGCCGAGGGTGCCGTCGACCCCACGTCGACCCCACGTCGACCCCACGTCGCCACGTCGACCCCGTACGGTACTCAGTGGTCCTCGGCTCGGTCGCGGTCGCCGACCGGCTGGGCGTCCGGATGGTCCGGCCCGCGCAGCGCCTGGTCGAGGGGGCGCGTGAACTGGGGGAGGGCAAGCTGGGCGCCCGCGTGCCCGAGGAGGGCCCGACCGAACTGCGGCTGGCGGCGGTCGCGTTCAACTCGATGGCCGACCAGGTCGTCCAGCTCCTGGCGAACGAGCGGGAGCTGGCGGCCGATCTGTCCTCCGCTCTCGTCGGCCGGTCCTCACCTCCTCCCGGGAGCCTCCACGCTCACGTATCGGTCACGTTTCGACAAACGGAGGTGACGGCCCTTGACGCATGACCGGACATACGGCTGTTATGGCGCCACCGTGTTCGGTCAAGTTGATTTCTGGTCGATTTGGACCGGGTTTCATGCCGCACCCTCGTGGCCGAACCCTGCCCCCAGGAGCCGTTCATGCGCGACCTCTCCCCCTCAGGCCTCTCCCTCCCCGCTCCCAGCCGCCGCACTCTCCTGCGCGGCATGGGCGGCGCGACCCTCCTCGGCGCCGGCATACCCCTGCTGAGCGCCTGCGGCGGCAGTGGCACGGCCGCCGACCCGAAGACGGTCAGCCTCGGGTCCAACTCCTCGGACGCGGTGCCGAAGAAGGCGTTCGCCGAGATCTACGCCGCCTTCACCAAGAAGTCCGGCATCAAGGTCGACGTGAACACCAAGGACCACAACACGTTCCAGGAGCAGATCAACTCCTATCTGCAGGGCACGCCCGACGACGTGTTCACCTGGTTCGCCGGCTACCGCATGCAGTTCTTCGCGTCGAAGAAGCTCGCCACCCCGATCGACGACGTGTGGCAGAAGATCGGCGGGAACTTCCCGGAGGCGATGAAGAAGCTCAGCAAGGGCGAGGACGGCAAGTATTACTTCGTGCCGCTGTACACGTACCCGTGGGCGGTCTTCTACCGCAAGAGCGTCTTCGCCCAGCACGGCTACGAGGTCCCCACCACCTGGGACGACCTCGTCGCCCTGTGCAAGCGGATGCAGAAGGACGGACTGGTCCCGATCGCCTTCGGCGACAAGGACGCCTGGCCCGCGATGGGCACCTTCGACCAGATCAACTTCCGCACCAACGGCTACGACTTCCACGTCGAGCTGATGGCGGGCAAGGCCTCCTGGACCGATGCCAAGGTGCGCAAGGTCTTCGACCACTGGACGGAGATCCTGCCGTACCACCAGGAGGGCGCGGTGGGCCGCACCTGGCAGGACGCGGCGCAGACGCTGGTGGCGAAGAAGGCGGGCATGTACCTGCTGGGCACCTTCGTCGGCCAGCAGTTCACGAACAAGGCCGACCTGGACGACCTTGACTTCTTCGCCTTCCCGGAGATCGACCCGCAGTTCGGCCAGGACACCGTCGAGGCGCCGACCGACGGCTTCATGCTCTCCAAGGCCCCGAAGAACAAGGCGGGCGCCGCCGAGCTGCTGGAGTTCCTGGGCACCCCGGAAGCCGAGCAGATCTACCTGAAGTCCGACCCGAACGTGGTGGCCGCCTCCACCAAGGCCGACACCTCCTCGTACACACCGCTGCAGAAGAAGGCGTACGAGATGATCTCCGGCGCGAAGAGCCTGACGCAGTTCATGGACCGCGACTCCCGCCCGGACTTCACCTCCACGGTGATGCAGCCCGCGCTCCAGAACTTCGTCCGCGACCCCAAGAACGTCGACAGCGTCCTCTCGTCGATCGAGCGCCAGAAAAAGACGATCTTCGCCTCCTCCTGACAGCGGAAACGGAGACCGGACGACTCGGATCTGACATGACTGCCACCCCCGTACAGGCTCCGGAGCCGGCCGATGCGCCGGCTCCGGGGCCCGCCCCCGTGCCCGAGCCCGCCGAGGCGCCCCACGGGCACCGGCGCCTCCTCACCCGCCGCGACCGCATCACGCTCGGCCTGATGGCGGGCCTGCCGACGGTCCTGCACGTCGCCCTGGTGTGGCTGACGGCGCTGGCCTCCATCGCGCTGGCCTTCACCACCTGGGACGGCATCGGCTTCGGCGCCATCCAGTGGGTCGGCCTGCAGAACTTCAAGGAACTGTTCACCACCAACCCGCAGTTCTGGCCCGCCGTCGAGCACAACGTGATCTGGTTCGTGGTGCTCATCGTGCTGCCCACGCCCTTCGGCCTGTTCCTCGCCGTGCAGCTGGACAAGAGGATCCGCTTCAGCCGCGTCTACCAGACCGCGTTCTTCCTGCCGGTCGTGATGTCCCTGGCGGTCATCGGCTTCGTCTGGCAGCTGGTCTACAACCCCGACACGGGCCTGATCAACAGCATCATCGGCGCCAACAAGCCCGGCCACTACATCGACTGGATCGGCGACCCGGACCTCAACCTGTGGGCCGTGCTCATCGCCGCGTCCTGGCGGCACACCGGCTACATGATGATCCTCTACCTGGCCGGCCTGAAGGGCGTCGATCCCGCCCTGCGCGAGGCCTCCGCCCTGGACGGCGCCGGCGAGTGGCAGACGTTCAAGAACGTCGTCTTCCCGACGCTGCGCCCGACCAACACCGTCGTCCTGGTCGTCACGATCATCGAGGCCCTGCGCGCCTTCGACCTGGTCTTCGTCTTCAACAAGGGCGCCCAGGGCACCGAGCTGCTGTCGATCCTGGTGACCAACAACATCATCGGCGAGTCCAGCCGCATCGGCTACGGCTCCGCGATCGCCGTCGTCCTGCTGGTGATCTCGCTCGCGGTGATCATCCCCTATCTGATCGCCACCTTCCGGAAGGAGCGGCGCGCATGAGCTCCCACCCGTCGCCCACCACCACCCTGAACGTGGCGCTCCGCACCGCCCCTTTGAACTCTGGCGCCCCGCGCAAGCAGCGCACCCCGATCCGGCCCGCCCGGATTCTGCTGCACACCTTCCTCGTCGTCACGGCACTGGCCTGGCTGGCGCCCCTGCTGTGGGCGCTGCTCGCGGCGATGCGGCCGTACGCGGAGACCAGCGAGAAGGGCTACGTCTCCTGGCCCGACAAGCTGACCTTCGACAACTTCACAGACGCCTTCCAGCAGTCGGACATGCTGCACTACTTCGGCACCACGCTGCTGGTCGCGGTCCCGGCCGTGCTGCTGACGCTGCTGCTGTCGTCGATGGTCGCCTTCTACGTCAGCCGCTTCGACTTCCGCCTCAACCTGGCGCTGCTGCTGGTCTTCACGGCGGGCAACCTGCTGCCCCAGCAGGTCATCATCACCCCGCTGTACCGGCTGTACCTGCTGATCGACCTGCCCGGCATCACCATGAGCGGCAAGCTCTACGACTCCGCGCTCGGCCTGGTGCTGATCCACGTGGCGTTCCAGTCCGGCTTCTGCGCGTTCGTGCTGAGCAACTACATGCGCTCCCTGCCGCACGAGCTGACCGAGGCCGCCCTCGTCGACGGTGCCTCCGTCTGGCGGCTGTACTGGCAGATCGTGCTGCCCCTGTGCAAGCCGGCGATGGCCGCCCTCGCCACCCTGCTGTCCATCTGGATCTACAACGACTTCTTCTGGGCCATCGTCCTCATCTCCACCGGCGAGAACATGCCGATCACCTCGGCGCTGAACAACCTCTCCGGCCAGTACTTCACCGACCCCAACCTGGTCGCCGCCGGCGCGCTGCTCACCGCGATCCCGACGCTGATCGTGTACTTCGCGCTCCAGCGCCAGTTCGTCAGCGGCCTGACCCTGGGCGCCAACAAGGGCTGACCGTTCCTCATCAGCCTCGGGCAGTCTCTAACCGGTGTCGTTCTGGGTCGGAAAGCTCCAGGCCTGGCGGCTCGACTGGGCCTTCTCCGCCACGGGGGCCAAGGCCCACCGCTACCGGCTGACGGATCCGGAAGGGTTGTCGTCGCACCGGGCCCAGGAGTTCTTCCTGTCCGTCTGAGCCCGGACGCCGATCCGCGCGCCGGCCGGCGCGCGGATCACCTCACCCGGTCACCTCACTTGGTGAGCCCCCGGCTCTCCAACAGCCGTTCGAAGCACTTGAGCTTCACGTCCTCGTCCTGCGTGCCGTGCATGGAACCCGGCTGGTTGCGCAGGTCGCTGTGGCGGACCCGCAGTGGCCACCACTGCGGGTAGGCGATCCTGCGGTCGCCGGAGGTCCCGACGTGGCTCGCCAGGTTCTCCCACTGGTACTCGAAGCCCGCGTGGCTGACGAAGGTGTCCCGGTGGAAGGCGCCGAGCCGCCGCGCGACGGGGGCGAAGCGGGCGGTGTCGTAGGCGATGAGCTGGTCCACCACCCGGTTGACGGAGCGGACCCCCGGCTCGATCTCCGGCCCGACGTCCTCGAGCGGCCAGTCCCACTCCTCGTGGTCGTCCACCTTGCTGATGAGGGCCACCTCGGGATTCCGCTCGAAGATCCGCGCGGTGGCGTCGAGGACGTCGAAGTCCTCGTCGGTCTTGTGGATGAACGTGTCGTCGGTGAACGTGATCAGGTACGGACTGGTGGTCGTGAAGTGGTTGCCGTGGAAGTTGTTCGACGGCGCGCCGGAGAAGGAGTTGCGGTCGGTACGCCGCCACCGCAGCTCGTCCACGCCGAGATCGGTCAGCCGGGGCAGCAGCCGGGTGACGACATCCTCGGACGCGCGTTCCGCCACCAGGACCACCTCGAAGTCGTGGCGGGTGGGGTAGGTGAGGGAACGGATCGCCAGCGGCAGTGTCTTGTCGAGGAGCCGTTCGGTGTTGTGGAAGGCGCAGACCAGGGTGAAGAAAGCCATGACGGATACCTCCGGGAGCTACGCGAGGACCGCCGCGAGCGCGGCGGCCAGCTTGGCGCTGTCGTGAGCGGTGCCGTGTGACGGGTCGGAGCGGGCGAGGTCGGCGCTGACGACCGGGACGCCGACGTACCCGGTCGGTAGCGGACCGCCCTCGTGCACCAGCACCAGGTCGGGTTCGACACCGTGGGCGCGCAGCGCCTCGACATGCGCGGCGACGTCGTATCCCTGGGTCTCGGCCACCTCGGGCTCCAGGTTGCAGACGTAGACGCGCTGGGCGCGGGTCGAGGCGAGGGCGGCGTGGAGATCGTCGACCAGGGCGGCCGCGAGGATGGACGTGTACACCGAGCCGGGGCCCAGCACCACCTGGTCCGCCGCGTGGATCGCCTGGGCCAGGCCGTCCGGTGGTTTGACTCCGGGCGGGACGAGTTCGACGCGGAGAATACCCGCCGTCTTCGATATGGCGTACTGCCCGCTCACCCGGGTGCCGTCGGACGTGACGGCACTCAGGTCGACCGGTTCCACCGTCGCCGGGACCACCCGGCCGCGCTCCGGGTCCAGGCCCAGCAGCGCCGCGGTGCTGTCGGTCGCGGTCAGGAAGTCGCCCGTGATGGCGGTGAGCCCGGCCAGCAGCAGGTTGCCGAGCGCATGACCCTCCACGTCGGTGCCGCCGAACCGGTACTCCAGGGCCTGGCCGAGCGGTTCCTCCTCGGCGCCCGCGAGCGCCGCCAGACAGCGCCGCAGGTCGCCGGGGGCGGGGATGCTTAAGGCGCTGCGCAGCCGTCCGGTGGAGCCGCTGTCGTCCGCGGTGGCGACGATGGCGGTGGTGTGGGCGGCGTACCGGCGGGCGGCCCGGAGCGTGGCGGTCAGCCCGCGTCCGCCGCCCATGGCCACGACGCGGGGGCGCCTTGATCGGGCGCTCACTTGTGGACGTCCCGGTGGAGGACGCCGGGGGTGAAGCCCAGCCGCCGCAGGACGGCCGCCAGTTGTTCGGCCATGGCCACCGAGCGGTGCTGGCCGCCGGTGCAGCCCAGCGCGATGGTCAGGTACGCCCGCCCCTCGTCGGTGTAGGCGGGCAGCAGCCGGCCGAGCATCCGCTCGGCGTCCTGGAGGAACGGCTGCGCGATGGGCTGGGCGAGGACGTACTCGCTGACCCGCGGATCGAGACCGGTCAGCTCGCGCAGCTCCTCGACCCAGTGCGGGTTGGGCAGGAACCGGCAGTCGAAGACGAGGTCGGCGTCGAGCGGCAGGCCGTGCTTGTAGCCGAAGGACAGCAGCGTCATCTGCACGTGCTTCGCGGTCCGCGCGTCCGCGAAGCACGTGCCGAGTCTGCGGCGCAGCTCGTGGCGGTTGAGCGTGCTGGTGTCGAGCACCACGTCGGCCTCGTTGCGCACGGGCGCGAGCAGTTCGCGTTCCTGGTCGATGGCGGCGACCAGGCGCTGTTTGTCGCCATCGGCCAGGGGGTGGCGGCGACGGGTGTGGTCGTAGCGCCGTACGAGGACGTCGGTGGCCGCCTCCAGGAACAGCACCCGCACGTGCGCCCCCGAGGAGCGCAGCCAGGACAGCATGGGCAGGACGTCGTCCTGGTAGGGCGCGGTGCCGACGGCCAGGGCCACCCGGGCGATGGACGACTTCGGGGCGTGGGCCAGTTCGACCACCTTGGGCACCAGTTTGGGCGGCAGGTTGTCGATGGTGAACCAGCCGAGGTCCTCCAGGTGGTCGGCCGCCAGGCTCCGTCCGGCCCCGGACAGACCGGTGATGACGACGAACTCGCTCTCGGCTCCGGGAAGAAGTGCCATGGTCAGCTTCCGGAGGGTTCGGCGGCGAAGCGGTCCAGCTGCCCGATGGGCTCCTCGGGACGCCAGCTGAGCGCCGGGATGTGGGCGTTGACGAGTTCGCCGTCCTCGCGAAGGAGCGACGCCGGGGGGTGCTGCATGTGGAGCATCCAGTCGTCGTGGTTGAAGAAGGGGGCGGCGATGTCGAAGCGGTAGGCGAAGTCGTTGTCCTCGCCACCCCACCCCTGGTACCGCTCGTCCATGCCGCCGACCCGGTGGAAGATCCCGGTGCGCACCCACAGGCAGCAGCCGGGCGGGCGGCGCAGCTGGAAGGCGCGCAGGTGGTCGGGGTCGGCCGCGGCGCCGCGGCGCTGGACCCGCTCGCGGATGGCCCAGGCGGTGGTGGGGCCGTCGAGGCAGCTCATCTTCCGGTACGTCAGGTGGCCGCCGACGCCTGGTGACCGGAAGCGTTCGGCGTTGCGGGCGACGAAGTCCCGGTCGGCGAGGACGTCGGCGTCGAGGATGCACAGCACCTCGTTGCGGCCGGGAGTGTTCACCACACCCGCGTTGACCGCCCACGACTTGTTGAACATGCCGGCCTTGGGGGCGAACAGGTAGTGGTCGGTGAAGGGTGTGATCGCCTCGCGATTGCGCGGGGAGTCGTCGGACTCGACCACGGTGACCTGGTACCGCTCGCGCGGGTAGGACTGGTCGCGCAGAGCGAGCAGGCAGGCCAGCAGGTTGCGCAGCCGGGCGCCGCCGGTGTCACGGTCGCGGAACGGGACGACGATCAGCACCTCGGGGTCGGCTCCGGCGGGCAGCCCGGGCCCCGGCGGCAGGGCACGGAGTTCCTCGGCGGAGACCGGCTCGGCCTCGCGCGTGTGCAGCGCGCCGAGGTGGAAGCCGATGCGGGAGTTGCACTCCGTCTGCCAGGCGGTGTCGAACAGGGGAGCGGTGGACGGCAGGCCGGCCTGGTCGACGAGGGCGGCACGGAGTTCGTGGTAGTGGTCGGGCACGGCCGGGTCCTGGGCGAGGCGTTCGCCGAGAGAGCGGATCTCGGGGTTCTCGGCCTTCTTGACCGTGGCGACGACGGCTTCGGTCCACGGCCGGGCCATCTCCCAGTAGAAGAGGCCGGAGTGGCGGGCGTCGGGGTCCGAGGCGACGACGACGCTGTCGACGACGGCGGTGGCCAGGACTTCCGGATCGCCCGGACGGAGCTGTGTCACGGGAATTCCCTTCGGGTGGCGGTCAGGTGAGGGGGCCGGCGGTGCGAGCGGGCGGCAGGTCGGCCGCTGCCCGCTGACCGGACGTGACGAAGCGCAGGAGTACGGCGGCACCGAGCGCCAGCACGCTCACCGCGCCGAGCGCCGCGGGCAGTCCGGTCAGCTGCGCGAGGAATCCGATCAGGGGAGGCCCGGCCAGGAAGCCGGTGCCGGCGATGCTGGAGACGACGGTGATGGCCGGGCCGGTGGTCTGCCCGCCCATCCGGCCGGCCATCGAGAAGACCGCGGGCATCACGATGGACAGTCCCGCCCCCAGGGCCGCGAACCCGCAGACGGCCGCTACCGGATGCCCGGCCAGCAGCCCCGCGGCGAAGGCGCAGCCCGCGCATGTCACCGCCCATGTGACCACCCGTACGTCGCCCCAGCGGGCCAGGAACCGGTCGCCGAGGAAGCGCCCGGTGGCCATGGCGACGGAGTACGCGGAGTAGCCCAGGGCGGCGAACTGGGCGCTGGTGCCGAGGCTGTCGCGCAGATAGATGGCGCCCCAGTCGCCGACCGCGCCCTCACCCGCCATGCCGCACAGGCCGACGAAGCCCAGCAGCACCAGCGGCACTCTGTGCCCGGCCGGCAGCCTGGCCCAGCCCCCTTCGGCGCGCTTCGGGGCCAGATCGCTGCTCGCGGGCAGCAGCCAGGCAGATGCGGCCAGGGCGACGCAGCCCAGCACGGCGCCGACGAGCGCCAGGTGCACCAGCGGGGACAGCCCCCGGGCCTCGGCGGCCCCGCCGGCCAGCGAGCCGAGCAGCCCGCCGATGCTGTACACGCCGTGCAGGGACGACAGCACCGGACGGCCCAGGCGGTCCTGTACGGCGACGCCGTGAGCGTTCATCGCCACGTCCACGATGCCCATCGCCGCGCCGAAGCCGATGAGGGCGAGCCCGAGTGTGACGATGTCGCCGGCCAGCGCCGGGAGCATCACCGCCAGGCAGCTCAGCGTGATGCCGATCCGGGTGACGGGGCGGCTGCCGTACCGTGCGACGAGTTGTCCGGAGACCTGCTTGGACAGCAGTGCCCCGACGGCGAGGCCGAGCAACGCCAGCCCGAGGGGACCGGTGTCCGCGTTCACGTGGTCCTTGACGGTGGGGATGCGCAGCACCCAGTTGCCGAACAGGGCTCCGTTGACGAAGAACACCACGCTCAGGGCGATCCGGGCATGCCGCGGCCGCACCGCGGCGGACGCCGGTTCCTGCGTCACACCGCGCCTTCGGGGTTCGCCGGCGGCGTCTCCTCGAAGCCCTGGGTGATCCAGATGCCCTTCCACACCTCGGGGTCGGACGGCAGCACGATCTCGACCAGGCTGGGACCCTCCTCGGCCGCACTCTTCTCCAGTGCGGTCTCCAGCTGGGACACCGCCGCATCCACCGCCGCCCGATCGCCGCCGACGGGGACGACGACCTGCTGGGCGGGCACGCCGAGCGCATCGGCGACCTGGTGGTAGGCCATATGGGAGACGTTCGCGAGATACGCGCGGCCCGTTCCACCGTAGGAGGCGGCGGCCTGCTTCTTCAGCGAGACGGACTCACCGTTGTTGCACACGACGAACAGCACCCGGGCCTGTTCCTGCACGGCGGCCACCAGCCCCTGGAACGAGTTGGTGAACGCCTGGTCGCCCAGCGTGCACATCACCCGGGCGTCCCGCTCACCCGCGGCCAGGCCCGTCGCGTACGCCAGTCCGCCGCCGACGAACGCCCCGTGGTCGCCGAAGACCCTGAGCCCCGGGGGAAAGTCGTCGTAGTGCTCGGACAGCAGCCCGCCGAACATCTGGCTGTCGTCCACGAGCACCGGCCGCTCCCAGGCGGCGAGTGTCGCCGCGAGCGCACGGGCGACGGCGCGGCGTCCGTCCTCGACGGCGGCGGCGGCCCGCTCGGGACTCACCAGGTGCCCGGCTCGGGCCCCGGCCGGGCACCAGGGCTCGCGCGCCTGCTCCCCGGAGGCGCTCAGCCGGCCGGCCAGCTCCGTGAGGATCAGGGCCGGCTCGCCGACGACCAGCGGCTCGTCCGCGTGCAGGTACTCGTTCTTGAGGACCTTGGCGGGGTCGGTGTTGACGGCCGCCTTGCGACAGCCGGGCAGGGGGCCGACGACGCGTTCGTAGATGTTGCGGTCCTCCACCGTCACCAGGAGGTCGCACTCGGCGAGCAGGGCGCGGTGCTCCGTGCTGAAGGGGTTGAGCCAGCCGACGAAGTTCGTGACCTCCTCGTCGCGCAGCCGTTCGAAGAGCATCGGGCCCCGGCGGTACCGCAACTGAGCCACGGCCGCGCCGGTCAGGGCGCTCAGCCGGTCGAGCGCGGGGCGCAGCTCCGGGTCGTGCAGCGCGTAGTCGTCGACGAGGAACAACGGGCGTTCGGCCTGCCGCAGTTCGCCCAGCAGCGCGTCCAGAGCCGGCTGTCGCAGGTCGGTGGCCGGCGCGGCGGGGGGAGTCGTGAGCAGCGCGTCGAGCGGGATCCAGCGCTTCTCGGCGACGTCCTGAGGGATGCCTAAGAGGGCCGGCCGGTACGGCGGTGTGGTGCAGAAGGCCAGGGCCGCCCGGAGCCGTTCCACGAACCGCTCGGCCGCCGCGCGGCGTTCGCCGGGTTGCTCGGGCACCGCGGAGGCCTCCCAGGACCAGTCGGCGAACCGGCCGATACCGTCGAGCAGGCCGTGTTCGCCGTGCGGCGGCAGGAAGCGGGCGGACCCGCTGGAGGGCAGGCCGACGAGGAACAGGGTCCCCGCCTCGTTGCGCCGGGCGTCGGCCACGGCTCCGGCGGCGTTGGTGAGCCCGCGCGCCCCGTGCAGTACGGCCGCGCCTCGGCCCGGTGTCATCAGGGAGGCACCCGCCGCCATGAAGGCGGACTCCTTGTCCCCGCGTCCGTTGGCCAGGTGGATGCCTTCGCTGCGGTCCAGCGCGTCGCAGATCGCGAGTTCCGAGGTGCCGGCGTAGACGAAGACGTTGCGGACGCCACCGTCGGCCAGCAGCGCTGCCACGGCCTCCGCTCCGGTCAGCAGCGGTGGCTGCTCACCGTCGGCGTCGGCGGCCGGCGGTATGGGGGTCCTTGCTGCCTGGGTGTGGCCGGCGAGTACGCGCCGGGCCAGGACCAGGGGGTCGGTGGCGTGGGTGGAGTCGGGGAACCGGGGGTCCTGGGCGGAGCCGGAGGGCATCTTGTTCATGTCGATTCCTGGAAGTCGTGCGAGACGAATGCGGTCAGCCATGCCCGGAAACCCGGCCCGAGATCGTCGCGCTCGCAGGCCAGACGGACGATCGTGCGCAGGTAGTCGGCCCGGTCGCCGGTGTCGTAGCGGCGGCCGGTGAAGAGCACGCCGTGGACCGGCGCGTGGGCTGTGCGGCGGCGGGCCATGCTGTCCAGCGCGTCGGTGAGCTGGATCTCTCCGCCGTGTCCGGGCGGGCTGCCGCGGAGCTCGTCGAATATGCCGGGGTGGAGGACGAACCGGCCGATGACGGCGCAGGCACTGGGTGCCTCGCCCGGGCCGGGCTTTTCGACAAGGCCGGTGACGCGTACGACGTCGCCCTCGTCGGTGGGGGCGATGTCGGCGCATCCGTACAGGTGGATGTCGCGCGGGTCGACCTCCATGAGGCCCACGACGCTGCCACCGAATCGTTTCTGTACGGCGATCATGCGACCGAGGAGCGGATCACGGGGGTCGATGAGGTCGTCGCCGAGGAGGACGGCGAACGGTTCGTTCCCCACATGCGCTTCCGCGCACAGGATGGCGTGGCCGACTCCTTTGGGGGTGCCCTGGCGAATGTAGTGCAGTGCCATGGGCTCGCTGGGCTCGTGCACCTGGTCCGCGTTTGCTTCATTGCCTTTGCGGGCCAGGGCTTCTTCGATTTCGAGATTACGGTCGAAGTGGTCCTCCAGCTGCCTTTTGTTACGGCTGGTGACGACAAGGAGATTGGTGAGGCCGATGGCGACGGCTTCTTCCACCACATATTGGATGGCGGGCTTGTCGATGACCGGCAGCATTTCCTTGGGAAGAGCCTTGGTGGCCGGCAGGAAACGAGTTCCCAGACCTGCGGCCGGAATGACGGCCTTGGTCACGTGCGGGAGACTCTCTGATCCTTCCCAGGGGTATTCAGATCGATGCACTGGATTTCACGCCGCGGTGGTCGAATCGCTCCGGGCCGTGCGCCTGCGACGTGATGATCTGCTGTTGGAGGAGTGCCAGGCGCGCGGACGGTTCGAGGCCGAGTTCGCCCACGATCCGCTGCCGCAGGGAGTGGTATGCCTCCAGGGCCTCATTCCTGCGGCCGGCCTGGGAGAGGGCCACCATCAGCTGCCCGTGCAGGTTCTCGTGCAACGGGTGCCGGGCCGCCAGCTCGCGCAGTTCGCTCAGTACCTCCAGCGGGTTGCCGAGCTGGAGTTCGAGCGCGATGAGCTTCTCCGTGGCGTTCAGGCGGGACTCGTTGGCCCCTTCCGCCCACACCCGCAGGACAGGCCCGCAGCTGATGTCTGCCAGAGCCGGGCCTCGCCACAGGCTCAGCGCCGCGCGGTAGTGCAGCACGGCCTCCTCCGCCCGCTGGGTGCGCCGGGCCTCGTCCGCCTTCTCCAGCAGCCGGTGGTACCGGGCGATGTCGTAGCGCTCGGGGTCGACCCGGAGGAGGTAGCCGCCGGGCTGGGTGATCAGCAACCGCTCGGAGACGGCCTGCGGGGTGACCGCCAAGGCCTCGGTCATGGAGCGCCGTAATTGGCCGACGTAGGTGTGCAGGGTTGCCGCAGCACTGCGCGGGGGCCGGGCGCCCCACAGTTCACGGTAGAAATCCTCGGTGAGTATCAGCTGGTTTGCGCGGGCTGAAAGGAGAGCCAGTACCTGGCGTTGTTTTGGAGCCGTCGGGGTCATGTTCCGCTGTGCGGCAAGAAGGGCCAGGTCCCCCAGAGTGTTTACGGCGACTTCCATGAAGCACTCTCCCCGTTGCTGTTCGAAAACGAACGCAACAGAAGGTATCACGCAGTGACCTGAGGTGGCCAGATTTTCTTTTGATTCTGAGCTTCGCGGGATGGCCGGATTGCGCCCGTCTTCAGGTGCTCGCCAAAGGTGCAGGTCGGAACAATCCCGGCGGTGCGACTCTGGAGGGAAACATTCCATTTCCACGTGCAGCAGATACCGGAACTGTAATTTCCGGGCACACGATTACCGGACGGAGGTCTAAAAGATGATCATGTCGAATCGGGTATTCGATCGACTGAAAAGGTATGCGCCCAGCCGTCCTTCCGGCCCGGAGCGAGGGCGGCCCCGCGTCGCCGTGCGGCCGTCCCCCAGTCTCCCGCCACGCGGCCGGCGGCCCGGAGGGCGCCGATCGAGTTCGGCCACCCCGGAGAGAATCCTTCGCCATGCGCCGGGAACGCGGCGTCGCCCCGGGCGGACTGATCCCCTACAGTCCGGACGCCGGTGCACCCGCGGCGGCCCGGTGGCACCAGCCGGGCGACTCCTGGGTGTCGCCTTCAGACCGTTCAAACGGTGATCCACCTCAGACCGTTCATACCGTGATCCAGAGGAGAACTTCGAATGGAGCAGCGGCGAATCGGCGGCGCGTCCGGGTTCGACACCAGTGCCCTCTGCTTAGGCGGGTGCACTTCGGCACCCGCACCGACGAGGCGACGGCGTTCACCGTCCTCGACCGGTTCCTGGAGGCCGGCGGCACCTTCATCGACACCGCCAACACCTACGCGTTCTGGGTCGAGGGTGGCACGGGCGAGGAGAGCGAGGCGCTGATCGGCAGGTGGCTGCGCAGCCGCGGCGTCCGTGACCATGACCCTGGCGACCAAGGTGGGAGCGCTGCCCGTGCCCCTCGACGCCCCGTGGCCGCAGGCCGCCGAAGGGCTGTCGCGGAGGTGATAGAGCGTCAGGTCAAGGCCAGTCTGGACCGGTTGGGCACCGACCGCGTCGACGTGTACTACGCCCACATCGAGGATCGGCGGACGCCCCTGGAGGAGACGGTCGCCGCCTTCGGGGAACTGGTCGAGGGCGGCACCGTTCGGCTGCTCGGCTGCAGCAACCACGCGGCCTGGCGGATCGAGCAGGCGCGCGCTCTCGCCCGGCAGCTCGGGGTCGCCGGTTACACCTGCGTCCAGCAGCGCGCCACCTACCTCCAGCCGCGGCCCGGCGCGGACTTCGGCGCCAACCCGCACGCCAGCGACGAACTCCTCGACTACGTGCGCTCCGAGCCGGAGCTGACGCTGCTCGGTTACTCGACCCTGCTGGGCGGGGCCCTGAGCCGCGCCGACCGCGCGGTCCCGGAGCAGTACGACCACCCCGGCACCCCGAACCGGATGTCCGTGCTGCGCCAGGTCGCGGACGAGCTCGGCGCCTCGCCCAACCAGGTGGGGCTGGCCTCGCACCTGCACAGCTCGCCCAGCGTGCTCCCGGTCATCGGGGTGAGTTCGGTGGCGCAGCTGGAGGACTGCCTGGCCGCGGTCGACCTCGAACTGGAGGCCGGTCACCTGGAGCGGCTGAACACCGCCTGAGCCGCCCGCCCGGCGCGCCCTGCGCAGAGCCCGGCCCCGATGCCTCCGAGGCACCGGGGCCGGGCTCTGTCGTTCGCGGTAAGGGTCGCCTCACTCGCCGCAGGATCGCTGGCGCCCCGCAAGAGGCGGGCTCGGCGGGGTCGGCAGGGGCGGTGCACTCCGGCAACAACCCCTCCAGAGGGTCGGTATGTACCCGACAGGAGAATCACCAGAAGCCCCCTGAGGACGAGGAAGCGCCACGGTTCCCCGGCGGCCCCGGCGGCACGGCGCTGACCGGCGCGTTCGCGGACCGGGCCCGGCCCGGCGAGCCTTCCGGACCCAGACCATCCGTATGTGCGGCGGAATCCGGCCGCGGCGGATCGGCCTTGCCCCCGCTCCCGTCGCGAGGCAGGGTCGGCCTGCCCGTCGGGACATGAGCGGGATCTCCCAAGAAGCTGTCAACTCCGATCGCACGTGTGCGCTTTGTTCACCACGAACCTTCACCACGAACCGTCGCCTCCAGTCTCATGGCGCCGCCTGAAGGAGAGACATGACGACGCGCAACCCCTTCTCGACCGCCGCGCACCCAGACGGCGCGGGACCTCCGCCCGTGCCGGGCCGAAGACGCCGGCACCCGGCCCCGGGGCATCCCCGTCCCCGCAGCCTCGGTCCCGGCGGAGCGACGACATGACGGTCACGGAGCCGCTCCTGCGCGAGCCCTCCGTCACCCCCGGCCTGCGGGCTAAGGACCTCGTGCTCCTGGTCCGGCCCCGCCAGTGGCCGAAGAACCTGGTGGCCGTTCCGCTGTCGCTGGCCGGCGGCGCGTACTGGAACTGGCACACCCTGTCCCACATGGCCTGGGCCGTCGCCCTGTTCACCCTCGCGGCATCGGCCGTCTACGTGATCAACGACATCGCCGACCGTGAACGTGACCGCCTGCACCCGGTCAAACGCGCCCGTCCCATCGCCTCCGGCCGGGTCCCCGTCCCCCTGGCGGTCGCCCTGGCGGCCGTGCTGACCGCGGCGCTGGCCGCGCTGGCCGCGCTGGGGCCGTGGAAGCTCGCCTGGCCCGTGGCCGTCTACCTCGTGCTCAACGTGCTCTACAGCCACCGGCTCAAGCACATCGCCCTGGTCGACGTCTTCGTCGTCGCGGCCGGTTTCGCGCTGCGGGTCATCCTGGGTTCCCTGGCCGGCGGTATCCCCCTGTCCGTGTGGCTCGTCCTGAGCGTCTACGCGGCCTCCGTCATGATCAGCCTCGGCAAGCGGAGGCACGAGCTGGACCTCGGGGCGGTGGCCGACCGGCACCGTCCCACCCTCGAGGGCTACTCGCGCCCGTTCCTGGACCAGATGGTCATCGTCACCGCGGTCGTCGCGGTGCTGGGCTACGCGGGTTTCCTGCGGGGAGACGCCGCTCAGCCGTTCGGCCAGATGGCGATGCTGCTGACGATGCCGTTCGTCCTGTACGGACTGTTCCGCTACCTCCAGATAGTGATCGCGGAAGGGGGAGGCGGGGACCCCACGGAGACCCTGCTGCGCGATCGGCGGGTCGTCGTCAGCGCGTTGCTGTGCTGCGCCTGCCTCGCCCTCACCTCGCTGCTGGCCGGTCACCCGGAACTCACGGGGGGACTGCCGAGCCGATGACGAATGACCGTGGGAAGCCATGAGGACAGCCCTGTGAACCCTGACGAACCGACCGTCTCCGTCATCATCCCCAACTACAACTACGAGAAGACACTCGCCGCCTGCCTGGACGCGGTGTTCGCCCAGACCCACCAGCCCTGCGAAGTGATCGTCGTCGACGACGGATCCACCGACCGGTCGCCACAGATCGCGGCCTCCTACCCGTGCCGGCTCATCGCGGGAGCGGGCAACCAGGGCGTCTCCGCGGCCCGCAACCTCGGCGCGCGTGAGGCGCGGGGAGACGTCCTCTTCTTCGTCGACTCCGACGTGGCCCTGCGACCCGACGCCCTCGCGAACGCGCTGCGGGTACTCCGCGACGACCCCGAGTGCGGCTTGGTGCACGGCACGTACGACACCCGCCCGCTGTTCGACGACGGCCCCGTCGAGCACTACCGCGTGCTGCACGCGCACTGGTGGCGCAGACGCAGCGTCGGACGGGTCGGTACGGCCGTCTTCGCCCTGGCGGCGGTACGCCGGGAGGTCTTCGCCGCAGCCGGCCCGTTCCACGAGTCACTGCGGGACGCCGAGGACGTCGAATACAGCGACCGGCTGGTCCGGGTCGCAGGCATCCGGCTCACCGACACGGTCGTCGGTCGGCACGACGACTGCTCACGGCTCGCCGACATGCTGCGGGAGCAGTTCCGGCGGTCCCTGCCGCTGGCCGGGTTCGCCGGGGCCCACCGCATGCGCTCGGGCGGCGTGGTGGTCAACCCCGCGCTCGGAGTGCTCGGCGCCCCGCTGTTCGTGGCCACTCTCCCGCTCCTGCTCGCGGCCCCCGCGGCACCCGTGCTCGCGGTCGTACCCCTGCTGTTCCTCGCCCTCTTCCTGCTGGCCGACCCGGGTCTGCCGGGGTTCGTGCGCCGGCAGCGCGGGCTGGCTTTCCTCGCCTACTTCCTGGCCGTGCATCTGCTCGCCCAACTGGCGATCGTGGCCGGCCTGGCCGTGGGAGCCGTGCGCCGGCTGCGCGGCCAAGGCGCCCTTCCCGCCGCGATGCCTCCGGAAGCGGGCGTCCGATGAGACGCGGGGCGCGCCGCGCGCTGGCCGTGCTGTTCGCGCTGGCGGTGGTGGCCGGTGCCGGTGTCGCCCTGCACGGCCAGGACTGGTCCGTGCTGCTCGGACTGCTCCACGGCGGTTCCCTCGCGGCACTGCTGGGAGCCGTCCTGGTCACCGCGGCCGGTCTGCTGTGCGGCACCCGCGCCTGGATGCTGACGCTGTCGGCGATCGCGGTGCCCGTGCCCACCCGCACCGGCATGCGGATGTTCTTCGTCGGCTTCCTGGGCAAGTTCGTGCCGGGACGGGTCTGGGGACTGATCGCCCAGATCCGGATGGGCGAGCAGGCCGGTGCCACCAAGGCCCAGATGGCCGGGACGTACCTGGTCAACCTGGTGATCGTACTGCTCACGGGCGGTGCGGTCGGCATGCTGGTCGCACCTGCCCTGCTGGCCGACGGCGCCTGGTGGCTGCTGTTTCCCCTGGCCCTGCTGGCGGCCCTCGCGGCCCGGCCCGACCTGATTCACACCGTGGCGTGCCTGGCCGCCCGGATCGCCCGGCGTCCGCCGCCGGCCACCCCGGGCCGGCCGCGGGACCTGCGCCGCTCCATCGTCTACCAGACCCTCTCCTGGGTGCTGTCGGGCCTGCACGTCTGGGTGATCGCGGTACTGCTGGGCGCCGACCCGCTGCCCGCGCTGCCCGCCGCCGTCGGCGGGTTCGCCCTCGCCACCGTCGGCGGAACCCTCGTGGTGTTCGCACCCGACGGCGCCGGCGTCCGCGAACTGCTGCTGGCGCCCGCCCTCGCCACGGTCCTGCCGTGGCCCGCAGCCGTCGCCGCCGCGCTCGTCAGCCGGGTGCTGACCCTCCTCGCCGAGCTCACCACCTCCGGCGCCGCCCTGGGCGCGGTCGTCCTGCACGGCCGCCGCACCGTTCCCGCCCCGCTGAGAAAGAGGACCGCCGCATGACAGAACTGATGAGCATCGACGACGCCGAGGAACTGTCCGTCGACCAGGTGCACGGCCTGTACCGCCAGTACGTCAACAAGAGCCAGGTGTCCCTGATGACGTCGTTCGGGTTCGGCCGGGAACTGGTCGACCGGGCGGAGGGCGCGTACGTCCACACACGCGACGGCCGCCGGATCCTCGACTTCACCGGCGGCGTCGGCGTCCTCAACCACGGCCACAACCACCCGCGGATCATCGAGGCCCGTCGGCGGTTCGCCGAACGCGGCCGGATGGAGGTCCACAAGACCTACTTCTCGCCCTACCTGGCCGCCCTGTCGCACAACCTGGCCGCCGTGCTCCCGGGAGACCTGGACATGTCCTTCCTGCCCAACTCGGGCGCGGAGGCCGTCGAGGGCGCGGTCAAACTCGCGTACAAGTACCACGGCGGCCGGCGCAACACGATCCTGCGCAGCGACATCAGCTTCCACGGCAAGCTCCTCGGCTCGGGCAGCCTCACCGGCGGCGCGCAGAACCACTTCGCCTTCCCCGGCATCCCCGGAGTGGTCCCCTTCACCTACGGCGACCTGGACTCCGTACGGGCCGCCGTGGACGCGAGCCGCGACGCCAAGGGCCGGTCCGACGTGTACGCCCTGCTCATCGAGCCGTTCAGCGCCTCCACCATCCGCTGGTGCTCGGAGGAGTTCCTGCGCGGTCTGCGCGAGCTGTGCACCCGGGAGGACATCGTCCTGATCTTCGACGAGATCTACACCGGCTGGGGCAAGACCGGGACCATGTTCTACTTCATGCGGTACCCCGGGCTCATACCCGACGTGGTGACGACGTCGAAGTCCTTCGGCGGCGGCAAGTCCTCCATCTCCGCGTACGTCGCCCGCCGTCCCGTCTTCCGCAAGGCGTACGACAGCCTCCAGGACGCCCTGCTGCAGAGCACCAGCACCACCTACTACGGCTTCGGCGAGGAGTGCGCCACCGCCATCGAGGCGATCAACGTCGCCGTCGAGGAGGACTTCCCGGCCCGCGCCAGGGCGATCGAGAACGTCCTCGGCCCCGGCCTGGAACGGATCGCCAAGGAACACTCCGACATCGTCACCGACGTCCGCGGCGCCGGCGCCCTGTGGGGGGCGTTCCTGGGCAGTCCCAAGGCACTCGACCTCGTCGCCCGGCTCGCCCCGAGCGGCCTGGCCAAGGACCCGCAGTTCGGCACCAAGCTCGTCACCTGCGCCGTCATCAACGCCCTCTACCAGGACCACGACATCTACGCCTACTACACACTCAACGGCCGAAACCCCCTGGTCGTCGGCCCACCTCTGGTCGCCGACCCGGCCGACGTGGAGATCTTCCTGGAGCGGCTCGACCGCACCCTCGCGACCGGACTGACCCGTCTCGTCACCCGCTTCGTCCGGGAGAAGGTGTCGTCGCTGTGGTGAATACGGTGGTCGTGACCGGCGGCAGCGGCATGCTCGGCGGGAACCTGACCCGGTCGCTGGCCGCGGCGGGTCTGCGGGTGCGCAGTCTCGACCTGCGGCCGCCCATGGAGCCGGTGCCCGGCGTGGAACACCTGACCGCCGACATACGGGACGCCGGCCGCGTGCGCGCCGCCCTGACCGGTGCCGACGCCGTCGTGCACACCGCGGCGGCCCTGCCCAGCTACCCGGAGGACGAGATCCGCTCGATCATCGTCGACGGCACCCGGACCGTACTGCGGGCCGCACAGGACACCGGACTGGAACGCGCCGTGCACATCTCCTCCACCGCGGTCTACGGCCTGCCGGACGTCGTCCCCACCACGGAGGACCACCCCCGCCGCCCCGTCGACGCCTACAGCCGGGCCAAGTCCGGCGCGGAGGAGGTCGCCGAGGAGTTCCGCGCCCGCGGACTGTGCGTCCCGATCCTGCGGCCCAAGACGTTCCTCGGCCCGGGCCGGATGGGCCTGTTCGCCATGCTCTTCGAATGGGCGGAGGAGGGCCGCAACTTCCCCGTCCTCGGCCGGGGTGACGTACGCATCCAGATGTTCTCGGTCGACGACCTGGTCGACGCCGTGGCCACCGCGCTCACCGCACCCGCGGAGAGGGCCGACGACACCTTCAACCTGGCCGCCGCCGAGTTCGGCACCCTGAGGGAGGACTTCCAGGCCGTACTGGACGCCGCCGGACACGGCAAACGGGTGGTCTCCGTCCCCGCCACGCCCGCCGTCGTGACCCTGGAACTGCTGAGCCGGCTGCGGCTGTCCCCCGTGTACGGCCGGCTGATCCACAAGCTGCGCGCCGACTCCTACGTCAGCACCGACAAGGTGCGCGAGGTGCTCGGCTGGTCCCCCCGCCACTCCAACCGTGACGCCATCCTCAGCACCTACCGGTGGTGGCGCACCAGCCAGGCCACCGCCCGGGCGACGGCGTCCACCGGCCGGACCAGCCGCGAGCCCTGGAAACAGGGCGCCCTGAGCCTGGCCAAGGCCTTCTTCTGAGCAGCCCGGCACCGCGCCCGGCGGCACGCTCCTCGCCACCCGCCACCTCTCACGCCCCTCCAGGAGGACCCCCGTGCCCCGACCTCTCGTGTCGGTCGTCATCCCGAACTACAACTACGGCAACTCGATCGGTCTCTGCGTGGACGCCGCCCTCCAGCAGACGTACACCCCGCTGGAGGTGATCGTGGTCGACGACCACAGCACCGACGACTCCCTGGAGACCGCCCGCAGCCGGGACGTGACCGTGCTGCAGACACCCCGCAACAGCGGTGTCGCCGTGGCCCGCAACACCGGCGCGGCCGCGGCCCGAGGCGAGATCCTGTTCTTCGTCGACTCGGACGTGGCCCTGCGCCCCGACGCCGTGGAGAAGGCCGTCGAGGAACTGCTCGCCCACCCCGAGTACGGCGCGGTGTGCGGCATCTACGAGGACGAGCCGCTGATCCGGGACAGCGTCGTCGAGGAGTGCCGGGTCCTGCAGGCCTACTGCTGGCGGATGGACTCGCTCGGCACGGTCAGCTTCCTGTTCTCCTCGCTGACCGCGATCCCGCGCCGCGTCTTCACGGAGATCGGCCCGTTCAACCCGCGGCTGCGGCAGACCGAGGAGGTCGACTACGGCGAGCGGATGTCGGAGCACTACCAGATCAGGGTCACCCCTCACGTCCTCGGACGGCATGACGACGACGACAAGCTGCTGCCCCTGATGCGCAAGCTGTTCCGCCGCGCCCGGCTGAGGGTCCCCCTGTTCGCACGGCGCCGGCGCTTCGCCAAGGGGTTCGAGACCGCGTCCCGGTCGATGGGCGCGGTGGCCGCGCTCGGCGCCGTCGCCACCCTGCCGCTCGCCCTCCTCGGCCCCTGGTGGCTGGCGGTGCCGGCAGCCCTGGCCGGCCTGTCGGTCGCCGGCGACCTGCCGATGTACCGCTACGTCCGCGGCCGCCGCGGATGGCGTTTCCTCACCGTGTTCACCACGGTGGCCTTCGCCACGAACGTCGCCATCTCGGCGGGCATCGCGGTGGGCAGCGTCCACTGGCTGGTGTCCGGCCGCTTCCGTCGGCTGTACGAGTCCCAGTGGCCGGCCGCCGGGGAGCGGACCTGGAAGGCACCGGAGCAGAGGCCCGGGATGACGGCATGAGCACGCCGCTCGCGAAGGAGGAGATCCGGGCGGCCCCGGCCCCTGCCCCGGCCCCGGCCCCGCCCCGGCCGCGGGGCCTGAGGGCGGCCCGGCTGCTCACCGCCGCCGTCGCACTGTGGGCGGCGTTCCTGACGGCGTTCCTCGTCCTCACCGGTGGGCACTGGTGGTGGAGACCGCTGGAACTGCTGCCTCCCCTGACGTTCGCGGTCGTCCCGCTGCTCCTGGCGGCACTCGCCCCGCTGGCTCGCCCCGCCCGCCTCCGGCTGGCCGCGGCCGCGCTGTGCTGCCTGCTGCTCGGCCTGCCCCTGACGGGACTGAACGTCCACGCGCTGCCCGGTCTCGGCGGCGGGTCGGCCGTACCGCAGGGGGCGGTCCGGGTGTTCTCCTGGAACACCGAGTACTGGAGCGACGGCGGCGACCCGGACGAGTTCTACGCGTATCTGAAGGCGCAGCGGGCCGACGTCTACCTGCTGCAGGAGCACGTCTCCTGGGACGTCGCCGGCCACCGCCCGATCCGCGCCGACCACGTGGCCGAACTCCGCGAGCGCTTCCCCGGGTTCCACGTAGCGGCCGTCGGGGAGATCCTGACCATGTCCCGGTACCCGATCGAGGACTGGCGGGGCCTGGACAACTGGCCGTACCTGTCCGACCCGGACATCGGCAGGCCACCCGACGGACGGTTCCCGGACTACTACCGGTACAAGGTGCTGCGTACCGACCTGCGGATCGACGGCCGTACGACGACGTTCTACAACATCCACGTCCCGGTGCAGCTCGACATCTCGATGGACCCCTCCTCGGCGGAGTTCACCGCCTTCATGCGGGCCCAGGAGGTCCGGCGGCAGGCGACCTACCGGGCCCTGGAGCAGGACCTCGGCGAGAACCGGCTGCCCGTGGTGGTGGCGGGCGACATGAACGGCACCGCGGCCATGGGCGAGGTGCGCGGACTCGGCACCCGGCTGCGGGACGCCCTGCCCGCCAACGACCAGACGTACCCCACCTCGTGGCCCGCGGGCGGACCGGCGCTCTGGCGGCTCGACTGGGCGTTCACCAGCGAGCCCGTGAGGGTCCACACCTACCGGATGGTGGACAGCCGCGGCATGTCCGACCACCGTGCGCAGGCGCTCACGCTGACGGTCCCCACCGGCTGAAAGTCGTCCGGCAGGGGCGCCCGCCGGACGACTGCCCGTCCGAAGCAGCCAGATCGTTTCGCAGGCGTCCCGGCCGGCCACCGCTTCTCCTACGGTGTCACCGGCGTCCGCCCGCGCAAGACGCGGGCGGACCTCTTCAGCGATCCCACCACGTACGAGTACGAGCTCGGAGGAACGATGCGACAGCGATCCCTGGATGGCGGCGGCACTATGGTCAGCAGGCTGTGCCTGGGCGCCATGCCGTTCGGCACCACCGTGGACGAGCAGACCTCATTAGCCATCCTCGACCGGTTCGTGGAAGCCGGCGGGACCACCATCGACACGGCCAACTGCTACTCGTTCTGGGTCCCCGGCGGCAGCGGCGGCGAGAGCGAGACGGTGCTGGGCCGCTGGCTGAAGGACCGGGGCGGCCGTGAGCGCCTGACCATCGCGTCCAAGGTCGGTTCCGGCCCCGGAAGCGACGGGCAGGCCGAGGGGCTCGCGCCCGCGGTGATCCGGGAGCAGCTGGAAGGCACCCTGCGCAGACTGGGCACCGACCACGTGGACGTCTACTACGCGCACCGCGAGGACCGGACCACACCCGACGAGGACACCCTCGCCGCCTTCCACCAGGCCGTGACCGACGGCAAGACCCGGTCGCTGGGCGCGAGCAACCACGCCGCCTGGCGGCTGGCCGAGACCCGGTCCCTGGCCGAGCGGCACGGCTGGACCCCGTACACCGTCGTCCAGCAGCGCTACTCCTACCTCCAGCCCCGGCCGAAGACCACGCTGCCCGAGGGCGGCCACGTCCACGCGAGCGACGAGCTGCTGGACTATGTGCGCGGCCACGGGCTGACCATGTTCGCGTACACCACCCTGCTCTTCGGCGCCTACGGGCGACCGGAGAGGCCGCTGCCGGAGCACTACCTCCACCCCGGCACCGAGCGACGGCTGCAGGCCCTCGCCAAGGTGGCCGACGAACTGGGCGTGACCCCGATCCAGGCGGTCCTGGCCTGGCTGACCGGTGGGGAGCCCGCCGTCGTGCCGATCATCGGCGTCAGCTCGGTGGCCCAGCTCGACGAGTGCCTCGCGGCCGCCGACCTGGAGCTGCCCGGGGAACTGCGCCAGGTCCTCGACGACGCCGCCTGACGAACGCCGCGCGGGGACGCGACCGTAAGGGGTCCTTTCACTGTGAGCGACCTGATCGGACGCTCATAGTGAAAGGACCCCTACGAGACGGCCGCGTCCCCGCACCGGTGCCCGGCCCCCCGACCGGGCCCGAAGGACGCCGCGGTCAGACCCCGTCGACCGGCGGCAGCGTCCCCGTCCGGGCCACCTCCGAGTACCAGCGGGCACTCGACTTCGGCGTCCGGGCGAGCGTGGCGTAGTCGACGTACACCGCGCCGAACCGCTTGCCGTAACCGAAGGACCACTCGAAGTTGTCCATCAGAGACCACAGGAAGTAGCCCCGGACGTCCGCGCCGTCGTCGATGGCGCGGCGCAGCTCGGTGAGGTGGCCGTGCAGGTAGGCGATCCGCTCCGCGTCGTGGACGCGGCCGTCCGGGTCGGGCTTGTCGTCGTAGGCCGCGCCGTTCTCGGTGATGTACAGCGGCAGACCCGGCGCCTCCCGCGTGTAGCGCATGAGCAGGTCGTGCAGGCCGGTCGGGTCGATCGTCCAGCCCATCTGCGTACGGTCGCCCGGCGTCTGGTGGAACATCACGTCGGTCGCGCCCGGCCACGGCGAGTGCGTGCTCTCCCCGTGTCCGTCCGCACGCGGGCCGGCCATCTCCTCCGTCGCGGCCGAGACCAGAGCCGGCGTGTAGTAGTTGAGGCCCAGGGCGTCCAGCGGCTGGTTGATCAGCGCCAGGTCACCGTCCATGACGTACGACCAGTCCGTGACCGACGCCGTCCCCTCGAACAGCGACTCCGGGTAGGCGCCGTGCAGCATCGGGCCGTGGAAGACACCGTTGGCCAGGTCGTCGATCTTCCGGCCCGCCACCAGGTCCGCCGGGTCCTGGGAAACCGTCCGCACCGCGGCGGAGTTGAGACTCACCGCGACCGTGTTGCGGGCCGGCATCACCGAGCGCAGCGCCGAGGTGCCGAGGCCGTGTGCCAGGTTCAGGTGGTGCGCCGCCTTCAGCGCCGCCTCCGGTTCCGTGCGTCCCGGGGCGTGCACCCCGGAGGCGTAGCCCAGGAACGCCACGCACCAGGGCTCGTTGAGCGTGATCCACTGCTCCACCCGGTCGCCGAGCGCCTCGCCCACGATCCCCGCGTACTCGGCGAAGCGGTGCGCCGTGTCGCGCTCCGGCCAGCCGCCCGCGTCCTCCAGGTCCTGGGGGAGGTCCCAGTGGTAGAGGGTGATCGCGGGCTTGATGCCGTGGGACAGCAGTTCGTCGACCAGGCGGCGGTAGAAGTCCAGCCCCTTCTGGACGGCAGGGCCCCGGCCCGTCGGCTGCACCCGCGACCAGGAGACCGAGAAGCGGTATGCGCCCAGGCCCAGCTCCGCCATCAGCGCCACGTCGTCGCGGTAGCGGTGGTAGTGGTCGACAGCGATGTCGCCGTGGTCACCGTCGCTCGTCCTGCCGGGTGTGTGGCTGAAGACGTCCCAGATCGACGGGGTACGGCCGTCCTCCCGTACCGCGCCCTCGATCTGGTACGCGGAGGTCGCCGCGCCCCAGAGGAAGGTGGGAGGAAAGGTCACCGGGGTGGCCGGCATTTCGGAGTCAGGCATGGAATCGCTCCCATTGGAGGTCGTGAGGACCGACGTTGCGGAGGTGGAAGAGGTGGAAGAGGTGGAACAGGGGGGAAGAGGAAAGAGCCGGGGCGGCGGTGACCCGGCTCTCGGGCGAACGGACCAGGGCGTCAGCCCTTGACGGCGCCCTGCATGATGCCGCCCACGATCTGCTTGCCGAAGATGGCGAAGACCAGCAGCAGCGGCAGCGTACCCAGCAGCGAGCCCGCCATGATCAGGGACTGGTCGGGCGTGTAGCTGCGGCCCAGCCCGGCGATCGCGACCTGCACGGTCGGGTTGCCCATCCGGGTGAGGACGAGGAACGGCCACAGGAAGTCGTTCCAGGTCTGCACGAACATGAGCATGCCCAGTACGGCCATCGCGGGCCGCGCGGTCGGGAACACCACGTGCCACACCACGCGCCAACTGCCGGCGCCGTCCACGCGGGCCGCCTCGATGATCTCGTCCGGCAGCGCCTGGATCAGGTACTGCCGCATGAAGAACACACCGAACGCGTTGACCAGTGAGGGGAAGATGACCGCCTGCAACTGGTCGGTCCATTCCAGCTTGGCGACCATCATGTACAGCGGGATCACGCTCAGCTGCGGCGGCACCATCATCGTGCCGATCACGATCAGCATCATGGCGCCGCGGCCCTTGAAACGCAGCTTGGCGAAGGCGAACCCGGCGATCGTCGAGAGGAACACGATGGTCACCGCGGAAGTGCCCGCCACGATCGTGGTGTTGAGGAACGCCTCACCGAGGTTGCCGTCCTTCCAGGCGACCTCCAGTTTGTCGAAGAGGCCCGCGCCGAACCAGAACGGCGGCGGGGACTGAGCCAGCCGGTTGTTGTCGCGGGAGGCGGCGATCGCCGTCCACACCAGCGGGAACAGCGAGCAGACGGTGAACAGGGCCAGGATCACGTAGGCGATCGGCCCGGCGTGCAGCGTTCCGCCCGCCCGTGCGGACTTCGGCAGGCGCGAGCGCTTCTGCTCCTTGACGGGCGTCCGGTCGACGGGTGTCACAGTCGTCGTCACGGCCACAACTCCTTAACTGCTGGCGCGCAGCCGGCGCGAGATGACGTAGTTGACGATGCCGATGACGATCAGGATGAGGAACATCGTCCATGCGATCGCCGAGGCCCGGCCCAGGTGCTGGTTCACCCAGCCCTGCTCGTACAGGTACAGGCCCAGCGTCTGGAACTGGTGCTCCGCACCGCCCGAGGCGCTCTTGGTCGCGTCGAACAGCAGCGGTTCGCCGAACACCTGGCTGGCGCCGATGGTCGACACGACGCACGTGAACAGGATCGTCGGCCGCAGCGACGGCAGCGTCACATGGAAGAACTGCTGCCAGCGGTTGGCCCCGTCCAGTGCCGCCGACTCGTACAGGTCGTTGGGGATGGCCTGCATCGCCGCCAGGTAGATCAGCGCGTTGTAGCCGGTCCAGCGCCAGATGATGATGGTCGAGACGGCGATCTTCGAGGCCAGCGTGTCGTTCTGCCAGTCGATCCCGCCGATGCCGACCTGGTGCAGAACCCAGTTGATCATTCCGTAGTCGTGGCCGAAGAGCAGGGCGAACACCAGCGTGGCGGCGGCGATCGACGTCGCGTACGGAGCGAGCATCACGACCCGGTAGAAGATCGAGCCGCGCAGCTTGTAGTTGAGGATGTGGGCGATGCCCATCGCCATCAGCAACTGCGGAACGGTGGAGATGATGCCGATGATCAGCGTGTTCTTCGCCGCGTTCCAGAAGAAGTCGTCGTCGAAGATCCGGGTGTAGTTGTGCAGCCCCGCCCAGGTCATGTCCGTGGGCGCCGTCAGCTCCACCTGGTGCAGCGAGGCCCAGCCGGTGTACACCAGCGGGAACAGGCCGAACGCGACGAACAGCAGGAAGAACGGCGAGACGAACGCGTACGGGCTCCAGCGCATGTCCCGCTGCCAGCGGCGGGACAACCGGGCGCGGCGGCGCTCGTCCACGGAGGGGGACGGCCCGCCCGAGCCGGGGCGGGCCGGGGCCGCGCCCCCCTTCTCGGCAGGGGGCGCGGCGGTGTCGTGGCGGGCGGCCATACGGGTCACTTGTCCAGGTTGTTGTCGATGGTCTTGGTCGCCGTCTTCCAGGCCTCCTCCGGCGACTTGCCCTTCGTCACCAGGACGAGGCCGTTGTCGTTCAGACTCGACCCGATGATCTGGTCCTTGGGGCCGATGACCTGAACCGGGGTGGTCTTCGCCGCCTCGGCGAAGATCTCGCCTATCGGCGCGTCACCCGTCATCTCGTTCTTCGCGCCCGTGATCGCCGGTGTGGTGTACGTGGAGGGCGCGCTCGGGAAGTTGCCCTGCACCTCGAACAGCTTCGCCTGCTGCTCCGGGGCGGTCAGCCAGGCCGCCAGCTTCTGGGCCTCCGTCACGTTCTTGCCGCTCTTCGGCACGGTGAGGAAGGCGCCGCCCCAGTTACCGGACTTCGGCGCGACGGCCACGTCCCACTTGCCCTTGGCCTCCGGCTTCGAGTGCTCCTTGAGCGTGCCGAGCATCCACGGCGGGCAGGCGATCGCGGCGAACTTGCTGTTGGCGACCGAGGTGTTCCAGTCCGGCTGGAACTGGGCCAGGGAGCCGACCATCCCGTCCTGAGCGGCCTCCGCGGTCAGCATGAAGGATTCCTTGACGACCGGGTTGTCCTTGTAGATGACCTCGCCGGACTCGTCGTAGAACCTGACCTTCTCACTGCCGAGGATGGCGCTCATCAGGCCACCGGGGGTGTCCATGAAGGTGGTGCCCTCGGGGGCGTTCTTCTGGTACTCCTGGCCGACCTCGACCAGCTTCTTCCAGTCGCCGGCCCACCGCTTGGCCAGCTCCTCGCGGTCGGTGGGCAGCCCGGCCTTCTCGAAGAGGTCCTTGCGGTAGCAGATGGCCACCGGTCCCACGTCGGTGCCGAGGCCGATCGTCCGGCCTTCCTGCGTGGTGGCCTGCTGCCACTTCCAGTCCAGCCAGTTGTCCGGCTTCACACCGGGCGCCTTCGACAGGTCCTCGAGCTTGTCCGCCTGAGTGGCCACCACCTCGGCGACGTTGCCGACTTCGATGGCCTGGATGTCCATCAGGCCGGCGTTGGTGGTGAGGTGGTTGACCAGCGCCGGATAGTAGTTCTCGTTCCGCTGGGTGACGTTCTCCTCGATCTTGATCTTCGGGTTGAGCTTCTCGTACTCGTCGTAGAGACCGGCCTCGTTGAAGCCGAAGGTGCCGAAGAGACCCAGGGTGACGACGGTCTTGCCGTCACTGTCACCCGACGATCCCGAGTTGTTGCCGCCGTCGTCGGCACAGCCGGCCAGCAGCCCGGCGCCCAGCGACGCGGCGGCCGCGAGGGCCATCGCCTTGCGGGCGGTTCGGATGCGTGCTCGCATGTCGTCCTCCTGTTGCCCTGACGTGCCGACCCCCCGGCCAACTGCATGGTTGGGCCCCTTTTACTCGCTGCGGCTCGGGCGGGGAACGTGCGGGATGTGTATGTGTCAGGTACCGTGGGAGCGCTCCCACCAGTGATGTGTTGAAGGGTTGCGGGTCGGGGCGAGGGTGTCAAGGGAGCGAGCGCCGCGAAATGCGTTCAGTTATCGGGCTGTTAACTGGACTCGTGGGAGCGCTCGCGCGCTTGCGCGACTGACTCGTTTCGGCCGCCGGGCCGCTCGCGCAGGACGCGTCCGGGCCGAAGCGGAGCCCCAGGAAGCCTCGGCTCCCGGGGGCGGGCACCGGCTCTGACGGGGCTGTTAGATTCCAGCCAGCGTGACACACGAAGGAAGGCGGAGCCCATGGCAAGCCACGGAGCGCGGAGCCGGAGCGGGGGCCGGCCCACCCTTGAAGAGGTGGCGGCGCGCGCCGGTGTGGGCCGCGGCACCGTCTCCCGGGTGATCAACGGCTCGCCCCGGGTCAGCGACGCGACCCGCGCGGCGGTCGAGGCGGCGGTGGCCGAGCTCGGCTACGTCCCCAACACCGCGGCCCGCGCCCTCGCCGCGAACCGTACGGACGCGATCGCGCTGGTCGTGCCCGAGCCGGAGACCCGGTTCTTCGCGGAGCCGTACTTCTCGGACATGCTGAAGGGCATCGGGGCGGAGCTGTCCGAGACGGAGATGCAGCTGCTGCTGATCTTCGCGGGCAGTGACCGCGAGCGTCAGCGCCTCGCGCAGTACCTGGCGGCCCACCGGGTGGACGGCGTCCTGCTGGTCTCGGTGCACGCCGACGACCCGCTGCCGGACCTGCTGGCCCAGCTGGAGATCCCGGCGGTCATCAGCGGTCCCCGGTCGGCCGGGGAGACACTGGCCTCGGTGGACTCCGACAACTACGGCGGTGCCCGCCAGGCCGTCGAGCACCTGCTCTCCCGCGGTCGCCGCCGGATAGCCCACATCACCGGCCGCCTCGACGTCTATGGTGCCCAGCGTCGTATCGACGGCTACCGCGACGCCCTGCGCGACGCGGGCCTGGCCGGGGACGAGGCGCTGATCGAGCCGGGCGACTTCACGGAGGAGGGCGGTCTGCGCGCGATGACGGCGCTGTTGAAGCGCCGCCCGGACCTGGACGCCGTCTTCGCGGCCTCCGACGTCACCGCGGCCGGTGCCCGCCAGGCCCTGCGCGAGGCGGGCCGCCGCATCCCCGACGACGTCGCGCTCGTCGGCTACGACGACTCCGCCATAGCCCGCCACATGGACCCGCCCCTCACCAGCGTCCGCCAGCCCATCGAGGAGATGGGCCGCCGGATGATCGACCTCCTCCTCTCGGAGGTCGCCGACCGCCGCCCCCTGGCGTCCCGCGCCCCGGAACGACGCCAGATGGTGCTGGCGACGAAGCTGGTGCACCGGTCGTCGTCGTGACGGGCCATCCCCTCCTGGACGCGACCGAGGTCGATCGGGTCGAGTCGTACGTGGGCGCGGTGGGCGAGGTCTTCCGCGCCTTCCGCGACCAGGACTCGGGTTGCGTCTCGTACGGAGTCCGGCTCGCGAACGGCGAACGCTGGTTCGTGAAGGAGGCCACGACGGTCGCGGCCCGTGCGTCGCTGAACCGGGCCTGGACCTTCCACCGCGCGGTACGCCACCCGGTGATCGTCCCCCAGCTCCACCGCTTCGAGGCACGCTCCGGCGGCCCGGTGGTGGTGATGCCGTGGCACGACGGAGAGGTCGTCTACCACCCCACCCTCCGCAGTCACGGAGGCCGCTCCGCCCCGGACCATCCCCTGGCCCGCTTCCGGGCCCTGCCGCTGTCTCGCGTCCTCCGCGCCGTGGACCGCCTCCTGGATGCCCACCTGGCCGTGGAGGCCGCGGGTTTTGTCGCCGTGGATCTCTACGACGGCGCGTTCCTGTACGACTTCGACGGCGGCGCGATCCGTCTGATCGACCTGGACGAGTACCGCCCGGGTCCGTTCGTCCTGGAGGCGGAACGCCTGCCGGGCTCGCGGCGCTACATGGCCCCGGAGGAATGGCGCCGCGGCTCCCGCATCGACACCCGCACGACCGTGCACGCCCTGGGCCGCGCCCTCCGCCTCCTCCTGGACGCCGGCGACGAGGAACGCGCCTGGCGGGGCACGGCGGCGCAACGGGCGGTGGTGGAACGCGCCACGCGGGCCGACCCGGCCGAACGGTTCACAGAGGTGGGGGAGTTGGCGGAAGCGTGGCAGGGAGCGAGGGGCTGAGGCCCGGATGGCGCCGCAGGCTCACCGCACCAGGATCCGCCACCAACGTGCCCGAGCCGCTTACGAGGCGGCAGTGGAGGCGGCCGTCCGGGAGACTCGGAAGGTGCTGCCGCCCGACAGCATCTAGGAGATCACCAGCGAGATCGACTGGTCGTGCCGCTGGACCCGGGAGCGGGATGTCCACATTCGGCGGACGGCCGACAGGTGGTGCGAGAGTCTCAGCGACACGCCGTGTACGCGGCGTGTCGCTGAGACCGTGCGGACACTTGGCTCCCGCCGCGCGACATTCGCCAACAGCATCCGCACGGGACGGCCGGGGCTCCTCTCTGTCCTCACGGGGGACGGTGGGAGCCGCTACGGCATGACCCCGTGAGGGAGTGCGGGGGTGGGTGCATGCTGGTCCACGAGAACGTCCAGCGCGTGGAGAAAAGCTGCGTGGCTCCCGGCGTCCTGAGCCGCCCTGGTCACCTCGTCCAGGAACTCGTACCCCTGCTCGTCCGTGAGGTCGCCCGGCCAGGGGAACGCGCTGCTCTGTACGATCACGCCCCTCGCTTCTTCTTGACGCGATCCAGGCGCGGGACGGTTACGGTCAACTTCTCGGCGCTCGGGGCCGTCCACCTCAGGGCAAACGAGTGGACCCCGCGCAGGATGTACGTCCCGTCCCTCTTCACGTCGCTGACGATGCCTTCCTTGCCCGCGCTGGCGTCGTACGCCTGGTCGCCGACCCAGGCCCTGGGCTTCTCCTCGGTCACCGGACCGGCTCACAGAGCACCTCGGCCCAGACCTGCTTGAGCTTTTCGAACTGCTCGGCTGCTGGCTTCTCTCCGAAGCGCTCGTTCTGCCACTCGCCGTCCTGGCGCCACTTCACCTGATAGGTGACGGCGTCGCTCTTCTGGGGTCGCTCCACGATGCTCGCCATGCTGGGACGATACGGCCCGGATCCCACGATCGGTTCCCACCCGTGTTCCCATGACCTCAGACATGACGAAGGGCTGACCTGTTTTACCAGGTCAGCCCTTGATCATTCAGGGTGAGTGACGGGACTCGAACCCGCGGCATCCTGGACCACAACCAGGTGCTCTACCAGCTGAGCTACACCCACCATGACCGGCTTGGAGATCAGTGATGTCCCCGACCGGCCGAGAAAAAGTGTACAGGGTCCGAAGGGGTGCTCGCGCCCGGCTTTCGCGGCGCCCCCCGGCGGCGCCCCGTCCTGCCTACTGAGCAGGCAGGACGTGCTTCGCCGCGATCTTCCTCGCGGTGTCCGAGTCGGGCCCGGGCTGCGGGACGAAGACGGCCTCGCGGTAGTAGCGCAGCTCCGCGATGGATTCGCGGATGTCGGCGAGTGCCCGGTGGTTGCCGTTCTTCTGAGGGCTGTTGAAGTACGCCCGCGGGTACCAGCGGCGGGCCAGCTCCTTGACCGACGACACGTCGACGATCCGGTAGTGCAGGTAGTCCTCCAGCGTCGGCATGTCCCGCAGCAGGAAGCCGCGGTCCGTGCCGACGGAGTTGCCGCACAGCGGGGCCTTGCCCGGCTCCTTGACGAACTCCCTCACATACGCCAGGACTTGCTCCTCGGCGTCCTGCAGCGTCGTGCCGGCTGCCAGCTCGGCGAGCAGCCCGGACGCGGTGTGCATCTGACGCACCACATCCGGCATCGTCTCCAGGGCCCGCTCCGGCGGCCGGATGACGATGTCCACGCCCTCGCCGAGCACGTTCAGCTCGGAGTCGGTGACGAGGGCGGCCACCTCGATGAGCGCGTCGTCCGACAGCGAGAGGCCGGTCATCTCGCAGTCGATCCACACCATGCGATCGTTCATGTGTCTAACCTTACGGCGCGCCGCCCCGGGCTGAGCCGGCAGTGCCGGGAAAGGCACGGGGCCCGGAAAGGCACGGGGCCCGCGAGGAGGCGTGCTCCTCGCGGGCCCCGCAGGCCGGATCAGGTCGCGCTGCGCTGCCCCGGCAGGCTCGCCGACAGCGCCGGGGACGCCCCGACCCCGCTCGCGGCCGCCGTACGGCGGGACTGGAGCGGCACCGGGTGCTCCGGATGCAGTGCGGGCGCCTGGCCGGGCTGGCCGGGATGCCCCGGGTGGCCCGGATGACCCATGCCGGAGCCGGGACCGCCCGCGGCGGCCTCGGTGTCCTGGGGCCGCTCGCCCTGCGGGCGCCGGGCGCGGTACGCGGCCCGGTACGCGGCCGGGGACGAGCCCAGCTGGCGGCGGAAGTGCCCGCGCAGGGCGACCGGCGACCGGAAGCCGCAGCGTCCCGCCACCTCGTCCACCGAGTAGTCCGACGTCTCCAGCAGGCGCTGCGCCTGGAGCACCCGCTGCGTGATCAGCCACTGCAGCGGAGCGCTCCCGGTGAGCGAGCGGAAGCGGCGGTCGAACGTACGCCGGCTCATGTACGCGCGTGCCGCCAGTGTCTCCACGTCGAACTGTTCGTGGAGGTGCTCCAGCGCCCAGGCGACGACCTCGGCGAGCGGGTCGGCGCCGATCTCCTCGGGTAAAGACCTGTCGAGGTAGCGCTCCTGTCCGCCGCTGCGGCGCGGCGGCACGACGAGGCGCCTGGCCAGGGCTCCGGCCGCCTCGTTGCCGTGGTCCGTGCGCACGATGTGCAGGCACAGGTCGATGCCCGCGGCCGTGCCCGCCGACGTCAGCACGTCGCCGTCGTCGACGAACAGCTCACGCGGGTCCACGTGCACCGACGGGTAGCGCTTGGCCAGCGTCGGCGCGTACATCCAGTGTGTCGTCGCGGGACGGCCGTCCAGCAGGCCCGCCGCCGCGAGGACGAAGGCGCCGGTGCACAGCCCGACGATGCGGGCGCCCTCCTCGTGGGCCCGGCGCAGTGCGTCGAGCGCATCCTCCGGTGGCGGAGAAGTGATCGAACGCCAGGCCGGTACGACGACCGTGCCCGCGCGCGAGATCGCTTCCAGGCCATGTGGTGTGGTGAGTTCGAGTCCCCCTGTGGTCCGCAGCGGACCGTCCTCGCCCCCGCACACCAGCAGGCGGTAGCGCGGTACGCCGGCGTCCTGGCGGTCAACCCCGAACACCGACAGCGGTATGGAACTCTCGAAGATGGGGCCGCCGCTGAACAGCAGCACCGCGACGATCTCCTTGCGGCGTCGCCCGGAAAGCTTCCGGGCCGCGGCTTCCGGCGCGGCAGTGGAGTCGTGGCTCATACTGCTAAGCCCCCCTCGGTGGTCGCGGCTCCTCGGTTGTGTCGCTCCTGCACGTTTCCCCTCGGTCCTGCACGAGTCCCCCGCCGTAGACAGTCAAGATCGAATCTACTGTGTCCCGTCGTGCCGAGGTGGCCGGTTCGGCACTCGGCACATTGTCGACTTGGCAACTTGGCGTGAAGCATTCGATCACGAAGCGTTGCACTCGTGGAGCGTGCGGGGAAGTGCGCCTTGTGGCAGTGGCCAATCCACGTAGGGTGCGCAGGGCCCCTGAGGCCCTTTCCGTGCAGGTCGAACGGGGGTTGGGGGGTGGTGGGGGAGGGGAATGCACAGGTGCGGGAAGTTGGCTGAAAAGCAGCGTGCCTGTGCGCGGAAACCGGTCAGCCGACCGGTGTATCCCCTCCGGTGTGCCGTCCACCCCGGTGCGACCCCGTTCCGGTGCGGTGACGCCGTCCCCGGTGGGGTGCCCGGTCCTCGGCCGCGAGGCGGGCCGCGCCGCGCTCGGACTGGCGCAGCAGGATCCGGCAGGCGCCCGTGCCGGCCGCGAGCCCGAGGGTGGTGCCCGCGGCGTCGGCGAACGAGGTGCCGGAGGCGAGGAGTACGGCCGGGACGAGCAGGCAGCTGAAGGCAGCCCAGCGGACCACGTCCGTCGCGGTGTCCCGCGGCGGCGGGGTCGCGCGGTCCGCCTCGGAGGCGGGGTGGGGTCCGGACAAAGCATGCTCCCTGTGGCGTGACTCACGGGGTTCAACGCGCGGCCGGGGCGTCGGTCACTGGACGGCCCGATCGCCCCACGGGTCAGTGAATCCTGTGCAAACCGCCTGTACAGCGCAGCAACCATTGCGTTACGGGCGCCGCCTCGTGCATGCTCCCTGGAACCCGTGCGCACGGTGAGCGGGATCTGGGCCAAGGAGGCGTGTCGCCGTACCCTTGGGGGTATGGGGTTGGGAAGACCATTCCCGGACACAGCTCAGCCGCACACCGTTGTCCCACCCATAAAGGATCACAACGCCGAGACAGCCATGGCCGGTCACGAATTCTTCGAACCCGCGGACCGCAAGCGGCCCGTCGCCGATCCCACGGCGGCCGAGCCCGAGGCGGCGGAAGAGCCACGTCACTCCTGCGACCCCGCCTTCAAGCACGGGGTCGTCGTCGGCTTCGACGGCTCCACGTCCAGTGAGCGCGCCTTGGCGTACGCGATCGGCATGGCCCATCGCTCCGGGTCGGGCCTGATCATCGTCCACGTCGCCAACCGGCTGCCCACCACGGTGTGGGCCGGCTGTGAGCCACCCGTCTTCGTGGACGTGCCGGACCACCGCACCGAGGTGCTCGGTCTGGAACTCGCCTGCGCGGACTACCTCGCCGAGGTGCCCTGGATCCTGGTCGAGCGCGGCGGCGACATCTGCCACGAACTCGAGGAGGTCGGCCGGGAGTACGAGGCCGACGCGATCGTCGTCGGGTCGACCCACGGCATCGTCGGGCGGATCTTCGGCTCCGTCGCCGGGCGGCTCGCCAAGCGGGCGCAGCGGCCCGTCATCGTCATTCCCTGAGCCCCGGACCCGGGGCCGTCAACTCCCTTGGTGCCACGCGCGAATCTACTCGCGCGCAGAGGTGTTTGTGCCCTTGTGAAGGGCATATATCGCTCACCGCACCACCGCACACGCACGAAGGGAGCCCGCCGTTGGGCGAAGACGTCTCCGTGGGGAGCGGAATCACGACCGCGGCCGGTCGACTCGCCCTGGGAATCGCCCTGTTGGCCTTCGGGTTGGGGTACCCCACTGCGATCGGCGGCGCATCGACCGCTGACGCCGTGTCAATGGTCCAGTACCGGCTGTTCTCCGTGGCGCTGGTGCTGCTCGTGCTGGCCGTGATCGCCGTGCTCGCCGGGAACGACGGGCCGGCGAAGGCCGGTGGGTGGGTCACCGTGGCCGCGGGTGCGGTGGCCTGGGGCGCGGTCACCCCGGCGCTCGCACACCGGCCCACGGCACGTCCGCTACGCGCTGCCGGCCGGGGAGTTGGGCGGCTTCCCGGCGATGAAAACGGGCCCCCGTGCCGGTCGTGGCGGCACGGGGGGGCCGTCCTCTTTCGTCAGCCTGTGCGGGTGCGTCGTGGCTGTTCGCGCCGTTCCCCGCGCCCCTGAAGGAAGGTCAGTTACTCGACCGTCACCGACTTGGCCAGGTTGCGGGGCTTGTCGATGTCGCGGCCGAGCGCCAATGCCGTGTGGTACGCCAGGAGTTGGAGCGGGATGCCCATCAGGATCGGGTCGAGTTCGTCCTCGTTCTTCGGGACGACGATGGTCTCGTCGGCCTTCTCCTGGTGCTGGTGGGCCACCGCGAGGATCTTGCCGCTGCGGGCCTTGATCTCCTCCATGGCGGCGCGGTTCTTCTCCAGGAGGTCGTCGTCGGGGACGATCGCGACCGTCGGGAGGGCGGGCTCGATGAGGGCCAGGGGGCCGTGCTTGAGCTCGGAGGCGGGATAGGCCTCGGCGTGGATGTAGGAGACCTCCTTGAGCTTCAGGGAGGCCTCACGGGCCACCGGGTAGCCCCGGACGCGGCCGATGAAGAGCATCGAGCGGGCCTCGGCGAACTGCAGGGCCAGCTTCTTGACCTCCTCCTCCTGCTCCATGATCTCGGCGATCTGGGCGGGCAGCTTGCGCAGGCCCTCGATGATCCGCTTGCCGTTGCGGACCGACAGGTCGCGGGTGCGGCCCAGGTGGAGGGCGAGGAGGGCGAAGGCGACCGTGGTGTTGGTGAAACACTTGGTCGAGACCACGCAGACCTCCGGGCCTGCGTGCACGTAGATGCCGCCGTCCGCCTCGCGGGCGATCGCCGAGCCGACCACGTTCACCACGCCCAGGACCCGAGCGCCCTTGCGCTTCAGCTCCTGCACGGCGGCCAGCACGTCGTAGGTCTCGCCGGACTGGGAGACCGCGACGTAGAGGGTGTCGGGGTCGACGACCGCGTTGCGGTAGCGGAACTCGGAGGCCGGCTCGGCGTCGGCGGGGATGCGGGCCAGTTCCTCGATCATCTGGGCGCCGATCAGGCCCGCGTGGTACGAGGTGCCGCAGCCGAGGATCTTCACGCGGCGGATGCGCCGGGCCTCGCGGGCGTCCAGGTTCAGGCCGCCCAGGTGCACGGTGGAGAAGCGGTCGTCGATGCGGCCGCGCAGCACGCGGTCCACGGCGTCGGCCTGCTCGTGGATCTCCTTGTGCATGTAGGTGTCGTGGCCGCCCATGTCGTAGGAGGCGGCCTCCCACTCGACGGTGGTGGGCTCGGCGGTGGTGCGGGTGCCCTCGGTGGTGTACGTGCGGAAGTCGTCGGCCTTGAGGGTGGCCATCTCGCCGTCGTCCAGCGTGACTATCTGCCGCGTGTGGGCGACCAGCGCGGCGATGTCCGAGGCGACGAACATCTCCTTCTCGCCGATGCCGAGGACGACCGGGGAGCCGTTGCGGGCGACGACGATGCGGTCGGGGAAGTCGGCGTGCATCACGGCGATGCCGTACGTGCCCTCGATCAGCCGGAGGGTCTCGCGGACCTTGTCCTCCAGTTTGGGGGCCTGCGAGCGGGCGATGAGGTGGACGAGGACCTCGGTGTCGGTCTCCGAGAGGAACTCGACGCCGTCCGCCTCCAGCTTGCGGCGCAGGTCGGAGGCGTTGTCGATGATGCCGTTGTGGACGACGGCGACCTTGCCCTCGGCGTCCAGGTGCGGGTGCGCGTTCACGTCGGAGGGGGCGCCGTGGGTCGCCCAGCGGGTGTGGGCGATGCCGGTCGTGCCCTTGAAGCGGGCCGGGACCTTGGCCTCCAGGTCACGGACCCGGCCCTTGGCCTTGACCATCTTCAGGCCGGACGTCTTCGGGGACGTGACGACGATGCCCGCGGAGTCGTAGCCGCGGTACTCCAGGCGCTGGAGGCCCTCCAGGAGCAGGGGCGCCACGTCACGCTTCCCGATGTAACCGACAATTCCGCACATGTATACGTATTCCTAGCCGTAGACGATGCGCCGCAGCTGCCGGAGCGAGAGCTCCGGCGGGGCCACCGCGCGGTACTTGAGGTCCGCCTCGATCCGCTCGAAGATCTCCGCGTTGACCAGGCCCTGGGCCTGGAGCTCGCGGTGGCGGCGACGGACGTACTCCTCGGTCGACTCGTCGAAGTAGGCGAGCACGTCCTGGATCACACGCAGCGCCTCGCCCCGGCTGAGGGGGGTGGAGCGCGTCAGATGATCAACGAGTTCGTCGTGCACTCGCTAGATCCTGGGGTACCGGCGGCACTTTCGCAAGAAATCTGCCCGCTTTCGGGCAGCTCGCTGTGGGGATCCTTGGGGGACCGGCAGAAATGGGTGCCGCTGTTCGAGAAGTGCACCGTGGACCTGGTCATCAACGGCCACAACCACCAGGACGAGCGCACCGACATGATCAAGAAGTAGCGCCCCCGATACCCCCGGGTGCTACATCCGCTTGAGGATCGCCTGCTTGGCCAGCGCGAACTCGTCGTCCGTGAGTACGCCCGCGCGGTGCAGCTCACCGAGTTCACGCAGGCGGCGCAGCAGGGCGTCCTGGTCGTCCTCGGCGGCGACCGGAGGAGAAGGCAGCTCCGGTCGCGCGGCCCCCGCCTCGGTGGCGGCGGCCCGGGCCGGGTGCGCGAGCCTGGCCTGGACCGCAGCCGCGACCAGTGCCATCAGCGGATCCTTCTTGAAGCCCCACAGCTCCACGGCGTTGGGGTCGTACTTGGGCGGGGCCTTGGTGGGCGCGTTCCGCACGGTGAAGCGCAGGTGGCCGTTCTCCAGGCCGGCCGCCGGCTGCCACTCCACGCCGGTGACGTCGGTGAGCGCGAGGGTGCGGGCGCCGGCGGCGGCCTTGGCGTCCTCCGTCTTCCAGTTCCACTCCAGCCGTATGCGCTCGCCGTCGAAGCTCGCGGTGCCGTCCCCGGCGGAGACCGAGAGCGGGACGGACGGCCCCGGCAGCAGGTACTCCGTCACCGGGTCCGTCGGCACCTGGTCCAGAAGCAGCGCGCTCCGGACCTCGTCCGTGAGGTACTCGGCGACCCCGTAGCGGTCGGACTCGACGATCAGCTGGTACGGGTCGTGCGGCTCGGTGAGCCTTCCGCCGGTCGCGTGCAGCAGCGGATCGGCGCCGTCCCGCAGGCGCAGCCGGAGCCGGCCGCTCCTCTTGCCCTGCTCGAACGAGAGGCCCGCCAACGCCCGGAGCGGGACGACCAGTTCACCCAGTTCCCGGCGCAGGACACTGACGTTCTTGTCCCGTCCGGGAGTCAGCCGCAGGGCGTCGCCGTCGAAGATCCACGAGCCGTCCTTCTGGATGATTTCCGCCATGGGGCGGATTGTTCCATCAGTGTCCCGGGATGGCGGTCCAGACCTCTCGTAGGGGCCCCTACGAGGACGGGCTCCTACGAGGACGGGCACCCCGGAGGACCGTACTCCGGGGTGCCCGTCTGCCGGGGGATCAGAAGCCCGCGATGGGGTTCTTCAGGGTGCCGGCCAGCTGGAGGGCGCCGGACGGGTCCGAAAGGTCGACCATCTGCTCGTTGTCGCGCAGTTGGAGGCGGTTGAGGCAGGACAGCGCGAACTCGGGGGCGAACATGTCGTACTGCCGGAATTTGTCGGCGAGTTCGGGCATCGAGTCCTGGTAGGCGCGGGTGACCTCCGCGACCGTGCGCCAGAAGTCGTCCTCCTCCAGGACCCCCTCGGTGGCGAGGTTCGCCGCGAGGAAGCGGAAGAAGCAGTCGAAGACGTCCGTGAAGACCGACAGGAGTTTCTTGTCCTCCGGGACCTCCACGCGCAGCCGCTCGACCGCCGGCGGCAGCACCGCCTCCGGGTCCATGACCGCGATCTCCTCGGCGATGTCCTTGTAGACCGCGCGCTGCACCACGCCGTCCTTCAGCACGAGGATGACGTTCTCGCCGTGCGGCATGAAGACCAGGTCGTAGGCGTAGAAGCTGTGCAGGAGGGGAGTGAGGTACGCCTGGAGGTAGCGGCGCAGCCACTCCTTCGGGGCGAGGCCCGACTGCTCGATCAGCGCGCCCGCGACGGACGCCCCCTGGTCGTCGACATGGACCAGGGACGCCATGGTGGCCAGGGACTCGCCGTCCTTCAGGGACGGCACCGGGCTCTCCCGCCACAGTGCGGCGAGCATCTTGCGGTACGGCGAGTAGCGGTCGGTCGCCTGCTCGTACTCCAGGTGCCGGTAGCCGACGGCCGCCCGTTCGCGGATGATCGACAGGCCTGTGGACCTCAGCACCGGGTCGCCCTCGATGAGCTGGGCCAGCCAGTCGTTGATCGCCGGGGTGGCCTCCATGTAGGCCGCCGACAGACCGCGCATGAAGCCCATGTTGATGACCGACAGGGCCGTTTTGACGTAGTGCTTCTCCGGGCTGGTCCTGTTGAAGAAGGTCCGGATGGACTGCTGGGCCAGGTACTCGTCGTCGCCCTCGCCCAGACACACCAGGTGCTTCCTGGCGACCTCGGCCGCGAAGGTGACCGTGAGCTTGTTCCACCACTGCCAGGGGTGGACCGGGATGAGCAGGTAGTCGGCGGGGTCGAGATCCTGGTCGCGCAGGACGCCGTGGAAGCGCTCGACGGTCTCGTCGCCCAGTTCCTCGCGCAGGAACGACTCGTACTCGATGCCGACACCGGCCGTGAACGCCGCCCGCGACCGGTGCGCGGCCAGCCACACCAGACGGACCGGGCTCGCCGTCTCCGGCGCGTACGACAGGTACTCGTGGATGCCGAAGCCGAGCCGGCCGTTGTTGGCCACGAAGCAGGGGTGGCCCTCGGTCATGCCGGACTCGATGGCCTGGAAGTCGCCGCGCGCCAGCTCGGCCGCCGTGGTCCTCGGCTTGGTGAGCTTGTAGCAGGTGCCGGAGAGGGTGGAGGAGATCTCCTCCAGGTAGACCGGCAGGATGTCGTCGCTCAGGCCCAGGGACTTCTGCAGCTCGATGAAGAAGTCCAGCGCGGCGAGGGGGAGTTCGGCGCCGTCCCGGTGGCGGGTGATCGACTCGGCGTCGACCTGCCAGTGGTCGAGGGCGCGGATAGTCGCCGTGAAGGTGTACCTGGTCAGGCCGTCGTCGCTGCGGACGACGTACGTGCCGTCACCGGCGGCCTCCGGCGCGATGAGGCGCTCGTGCGCGAACTCGGCGAGGGCTTTGCGGATCAGGAGGCGGTTGGCCCGCGCCCAGCGGTGGGGGGACAGATGCGCCACGGCGTCGGACAGGGTCATACGGCTACTCCTCGGGCGGCCAGGAACTGTTGGCGCGTGCAGAAGCTCAGCAGCGCGCGCTTCTCCGGCTTGTCGATCTCGCGCTCGGGCACAAAGCCGACGGCCTCGTTCAGCGCGTGGACTGCCTTGTTGCTCACGTCGGGCTCCACCACGACCCGCCGGGTGCGCGGGTCGGCGAACAGCTCGTCCATCACGGCCGTGATGACGGCCCGGGTGAAGCCGTGGATCGGCCGGTCGGTCGGCGCGACCAGGAAGTGCATGCCGACGTCGCCGGGCTCCGGGTCGTACAGCCCGGTCAGCTCGACGTACCGGGGGTCGTACTTCTCCATCAGGAACGCCGGCCGGCCCTCGTGCAGACCGAGGTGGGCGTGGTGGTGCTCGTGGGCGGCGATGCGCATGTACTCGCGCTCGACATCCTGGAGTCTCGCGTCCTGCATCATCCAGTAGGCCGCCTTGGGGTGGGTGACCCAGGAGTGCAGCAGCGCGGCGTCCTTCAGGGGGTCGAGCGGCCGGACGGTGAGAGTGCCGATGCTCATACGGAGAACTCCTGGAACGCGATCGTCTTCTCCACCGGGTAGTACTCGGAGCCGAGCAGCTCGCGGATGATGTACGCGTTCCGGTACGGGCCCATGCCCAGGTCGGGGCTGGTGATGCTGTGGGTGTGGACGCCGGCGTTCTGCAGGAAGACGCCCCGGCCGGTGACGTCGACGGTGTAGTTGCGGGCGACGTCGAAGTTGCCCCGGGAGTCGTAGACCAGGCGGTCCTTGACCGGCGCCAGGAACTCCGGCTCGGTGTACTTGTAGCCCGTGGCCAGGACCAGGCCCTCGGAGGTCAGCTCGAAGTCCTTGCCCTGCTCCTCCTGGCGGAAGCCGAGCGTGTACGTGCCGTTCTCGTACCGCGCGCTGTCCAGCGAGGAGTTGGTGAGCAGCCGGGTGGGGACGGGGCCGCTGAGGTTTTTCTGGTAGAGCAGGTCGAAGATCTCGTTGATGAGGTCGCCGTCGATGCCCTTGAACAGGCCCTTCTGCTCGGCCGTGAGGCGGTAACGGGTCGCCTCCGGCAGCTCGCGGAAGTAGTCGACGTACTCCGGGGACGTCATCTCCAGCGTCAGCTTGGTGTACTCCAGCGGGAAGAAGCGCGGGGAGCGGGTGACCCAGTTCAGCCGGTAGCCGTGGACGTCGATCTCGCTGAGCAGGTCGTAGTAGATCTCGGCGGCCGACTGGCCCGAGCCGACCAGCGTGATCGAGTCCTTCTTCTGCAGCTCCGCCTTGTGGCTCAGGTAGCGGGAGTTGTGGACGAAGTCGCCGCCCAGCCCCTGGCACGCCTCGGGTATGTGGGGCGGGGTGCCGGTGCCGAGGACGAGGTGACGGGCCCGGTAGGTGTCACCGGCGGTGGTCCTCACGACGTAGAGGTCGTCCTCGTACGTCACCTCGGTCACCGTCGTGCCGAAGCGGATGCTGCTCAGTTTGCCCGCGGCCCAGCGGCAGTAGTCGTCGTACTCGACCCGCAGCGGGTAGAAGTTCTCGCGGATGTAGAACGCGTACAGCCGGCCCTTCTCCTTCAGGTAGTTCAGGAAGGAGTACGGGGACGTCGGGTCGGCGAGGGTGACCAGGTCCGACATGAACGGGGTCTGGAGGTGGGCGCCGTCGAGGAACATCCCCGCGTGCCACTCGAAGTCGGGCTTCGACTCCAGGAAGACGCCGTCGAGTGCGTCGATGGGCTCGGTGAGGCAGGCCAGGCCGAGGTTGAAGGGGCCGAGCCCGATGCCCACGAAGTCATGGGTACGGGGCGGGTTGTCAGGACGCGCGGTCAAGGGAGTCTCCCAGGTACTGCTCGGCGTGGCCGGCGATCAGGTCGAGGACGGCGGCGATGTCGGACGCCTTCGTCTCGGGGTTGAGCAGAGTGAACTTCAGGTAGTGACGGCCGCCGACCTTGGTGCCCGCGACGATGGCGTCACCGGAGGCGAACAGGGCCTTGCGGGCGTAGAGGTTGGCGCGGTCGATCTCGGCGGGGTCGGTGGCGGACGCCGGGATGTAGCGGAAGACGAGGGTGGACAGGCTCGGCCGGACGACCACGTCGAAGCGCGGGTCGGCGGCGATCAGCCGCCAGCCCTCCTGGGCCAGGTCGCACACCTCGTCGAAGAGCTGCCCGATGCCGTCGGCGCCCATGGTCCGCAGGGTCATCCACAGCTTGAGGGCGTCGAAGCGCCGGGTGGTCTGCAGGGACTTGTCCACCTGGTTGGGGATGCGCTCCTCCACCATGCGGCGCGGGTTCAGGTACTCGGCGTGGTACGTGGCGTGCCGGAGCGTGGCGGCGTCCCGCACCAGCACGGCCGAGGAACTCACCGGCTGGAAGAAGGACTTGTGGTAGTCGACGGTGACGGAGTCGGCGTGCTCGATGCCCCTGATGCGGTTCCGGTGCTTCTGGGAGGCGAGCAGCCCGCAGCCGTAGGCGGCGTCGACGTGCATCCAGGTGCCGAACTGCTCGCACAGCTCCGCGATCTCGGGAAGCGGGTCGATGGAGCCGAAGTCGGTGGTGCCCGCGGTGGCGACGACGGCCATGGGGACCAGGCCGTCCTGCTTGCAGCGCTCCAGCTCCCGGGCGAGGGCGACGGTCTGCATGCGCTTGTCGTGGTCGACGGGTATGGAGACCACGGCGTCCTGGCCGAGCCCGAGGAGCTTCGCGGACTTCTTCACGCTGAAGTGGCTGACCTCGGAGGCGAAGACGCGGAGTTCGGCCAGGGAGTCCGTCTTGGCCTCCTCGCGGGCGAGCAGCAGCGCCTGGAGGTTGGACTGGGTGCCGCCGGAGGTGAACACGCCGTCGGCGGCGGGGCCGAGACCGATGCGCTCGGCCGTCCAGTCGATCAGCTTCCGCTCGATGAGCGTCCCGCCGGCCGACTGGTCCCAGGTGTCGAGGGAGGAGTTCACAGCGGACAGCACGGCCTCGCCGAGCACCGCCGGGATGACGACCGGGCAGTTGAGGTGGGCCAGGTAACGGGGGTGGTGGAAGTAGACCGCGTCCCGGAGGTAGACCTCCTCCAGTTCGTCGAGCACCGCGGTGGTGTCGTGCAGCGGCTGGTCGAGGTCGATCCCGTCGATGCGGGGCGCGAGGGCGTCGACGGAGACGCCACTGAACGGCCGGTCGGTGGCGGCGAGTTTGGCGGCCACCCGCTCGACTCCGTCGGTCACGGAGCGGCGGTACTGCTCCGCGGTGGTGTCGTTGAGCAGGTGCGAGCGCATGTGCGGGTCCTCCGGTGGGAACAGTCCGGTGCGGGACGGGGACGGGCTGAACCGCGGGTTCAACTTAGGTAAGCCTAACCTAAATTATTCAGCTGATGGGCAGCCCCTGCCGTGACTGTGATCACTGGGGTCGCAACAGGCCCTACCCCTCCGCGCGCAGCTGCTCCTCGCTCACCCCGCGGCGCCAGTAGCCGACGAACGTGATCCGGCGGCGGTCGATCCCGCGCTCGCGCACGAAGTGCCGGCGCAGCTCCTTCACGCACCCGGACTCACCGGCGATCCAGACGTACGGCCTTTCAGAGGGCGGGAGTTGGGCGCCGCGGAGGAGATCGAGGGCCATCGGGGAGCCCTCGACGCACGGCTCCTTCTCCCGGACCAGCCAGGTGATCTCGGCGTCCGCCTCGGTCACCAGGTCCTGGATGTCCCCGGTGTGGGGCACTTCCAGCCAGACCTGGGCGCGGGTACCGGCGGGCAGCGACTCGACGATGGCGGAGGCGGCCGGTACGGCGGTCTCGTCGCCCCAGACGACCACGAGGTCGGTGCCCCCGGGCGGCCGGAACCGGATGGCCCGGTTGTCGGCGACGGCCGGGCCCAGCAGCAGCACCCGGTCCCCGGCGGCGGCCCGGGCGGCCCATCGGGAGGCGGGGCCGGCCTGGACGCGGGCGCCCGGCTCGACGCCGTGCAGGGCGAAGTCGATGTCGACCTCGTCCGGGTCCCGGCGCAGGGCGCGCAGGGTGTACGACCGCATCACGGCCCGTACCTCGTCAGGCAGTTCACGCCAGCCCTGCCACCAGCCGTCCCCGAGCTCGAGCGGTACGACGGGCTCGGGCTGTCCGGGGTGGGGCAGGAACAGGGACAGCGACTGGTCGCGCCCGTCGGAGTGGAAGGTGTGCAGGTCGGGCCCTGTGAAGGTGACCCGGACCAGAGAAGGCCCGAGCCGCCTCGTCCGCGCGACCTGGAGGGAGAAGAAACGGAACGGGGCGGCCACGGCGGTGGTCATGGAAGCTCCTGATGTGGGGTCAGGCGGCGAGTGGAGGTGATCGAGGGGGCGCCGGGCGGTGCCGACGTGCGGCTCCGCCGGGCGGGCCCGGCCGGCCGCGGTGCGGCCGCGCAGCGTGCGCGCGACCGGCGAGACGGCCGCACGCCCGCTCAGGCGCCCCTCGGCGAAGGCGTCAGGAAACCTTCTTCGCGCTCTCGATGGCCTTCGCGAGGTTCTCGACCAGAGGCACGCACTTGTCGTACGACAGAATCGGCTCCGGCGAACGCGAGATGACCTGCCCGGCCTTGACCGCGGGCAGCTTCTTCCAGGTCGCCTCGGTGATGTCGGCCGGCTGAATCGTCGACGCGCGGTCGTCCATCATGATGATGTCCGCCGGGTACTTGTCGACGTTCTCCCAGCTGAGGTTCTCGAACCAGCCGCCGTTGGCCTCCTTGGCCTTCTCCGGGGGCTCGACGAGGTTCACACCGAGCGCCTTGAAGTACTCCAGGTCGATGGAGTAGTTGGACCCGGAGACGTAGAAGATGGCGTCGGACGCCGAGCCGGCCAGCACCTTGATCTCGGGCCGGGACTTCGCCGCCTTGCGCAGCCGCTCCGACGCCGTCTCGAATCGCTTCTTCGCCTCGACGACCTCCGCCGCCTTCATGTCCGCGCCCAGCGACTGGGCGAGTTCGGCCATGCGCTGCAGCGGCTTCGGCAGCTGCCGGTCGAAGACCGAGATGGCGACGCTCGGGGCGAGCTTGGCGATCTTGTCCTTGGAGGTCTCCGGGACGTACCAGAGGCTGCCGGCGGTGTCGAAGGTCGTGGTGATGAGGACGTCGGGCTGGAAGGCCGCGTACTGCTCGACGTTGAACTGGTCGAACCTGTTGCCGAAGACGGTCAGCTTGCTGACGTCCATGTCACCGGCCTGGACGTCGGCCTTGCCGTCCTTCGTCTTGGTGGGGCCGAAGACGCCCTTGACCTCGATGCCGTAGTCGTACAGGGCGGCGGCGACGCCGGTGAACGCGACGATCTTCGTGGGGACCTGGTCCAGGCTCACCGTCTTGCCGCGGTCGTCCTTGAAGGACCACGGGCCGGACTTGGCGGCACCCTTCGAGTCCGAGTCGCCGTCCTTGGAGTCTTCGCTGCCACACGCGGTCACGAGGGCGCCGAGCCCGAGAGCACCACCGGCGGCGAGCAGGCCGCGACGGGAGAAGCGGGCGGTACTGGCGTTCGACATGACTGGGTCTGCTTTCGTACGTACGGAGCCACTGCGGACACGGCTGACAGCCGCTTGGCCGGAATGAGGCTTAGGTTAGCCTAACCTCATGTCGCGTCCAGGGGGGCCCTGGTATCCGTGCCCGGCGGAGGGAGCGGGGATGCCCTCGGGGCCGGTGATCCGGATCACGAGGACCTGGCCCGCCGGGCGGCGTCGACGGACAGGGCATTCGCCCCCAGGAGGGCCGAAATCCCGTCAGAGCAGGTCCGGTTGCCCAGCGGCCCGGTGGTGTGTCCGTTCAGGGGACGTCAGAACCGTCCAGGCGGCGGAGCAACGGCCTGCGCCGGGGCGGCGCAGGCCCGGCCCGGTCGCTCAGCCCACCAGTCCCAACTCCCGCGCGATCAGCATCCGCTGGACCTCGCTCGTGCCCTCGCCGATTTCCAGGATCTTGGAGTCGCGCCACATGCGGGCGACCGGGTACTCGTTCATGAAGCCGTAGCCGCCGTGGATCTGGGTGGCCTCGCGGGCGTTGTCGACCGCCACCGTGGAGGAGTGGAGCTTGGCCAGGGCCGCCTCCTTCTTGAAGGGGTCGCCGGACACCAGGCGGGCCGCCGCGTCGCGCCAGGCGAGGCGGGCCGTGTGGGCCTTCATCTCCATGTCGGCGATCTTGAACTGGATGGCCTGGTTGGCGGCGATCGGCTTGCCGAAGGCGTGGCGTTCCTTGGCGTACTTGACGGACTCGTCCACGCAGCCCTGCGCCAGGCCCGTCGCCAGCGCCGCGATGGCGATCCTGCCCTCGTCGAGGATGCGCAGGAACTGGGCGTAGCCGCGGCCCTCCTCGCCCAGCAGGTTCGCCGCCGGGACCCGGACGTCCGCGAAGGACAACTCGCGGGTGTCCGAGGCGTTCCAGCCGACCTTCGAGTACGGGGCCGCGATCGTGAAGCCGGGTGTACCGGAGGGGACGATGATCGAGGAGATCCGCGGCTTGCCGTCCGGGGTGCGGCCGGTGACCGCCGTGACCGTCACCAAACCCGTGATGTCCGTGCCCGAGTTGGTGATGAAGCACTTCGTGCCGTTGATCACCCACTCGTTCGTCGACGCGTCCAGGCGCGCCGTCGTGCGGGTCGCGCCCGCGTCGCTGCCGCCGTCCGGCTCCGTCAGACCGAACGCGCCGAGGACTTCGCCCGAGCAGAGCCGGGGGAGCCACTCCCGCTTCTGCTCCTCCGTGCCGTAGCGGTAGACCGGCATCGCGCCGAGGGAGACGCCGGCTTCCAGCGTGATGGCGACCGAGGAGTCGACCCGCGCCAGTTCCTCCAGGGCCACGCCCAGCGCGAGGTAGTCGCCGCCCATGCCGCCGTACTCCTCGGGGAACGGCAGGCCGAACAGGCCCATGCGGCCCATCTCCCGGACGATCTCGTACGGGAACTCGTGCCGCTCGTAGAGGTCGCCGATCTTCGGCGCCACCACCTCGTGGGCGAACTCCTCGACCGTGCGGCGGAGTTCCTCCAGTTCGGGGGAGAGACGGTAGTCCATGGTGATCACTGCTCCTCGGTGTCCTCGTGGGACAGAGCTCGGACGGTGCGGGACGGGCTGGGTCGGCCCAAGTGGGCGGCCATCCACGTGCTCGTGGCGACGAGGCGGCCGAGGTCGATTCCGGTGTCGATGCCGAGGCCCCGCAGCATCCACACGAGGTCTTCGGTGGCCAGGTTGCCGGTCGCCGACCTCGCGTACGGGCAGCCGCCCAGGCCGCCGGCGGAGGCGTCGACGGTCGTCACGCCCTGCTGGAGGGCGGCGAGCGTGTTGGCCAGGGCCTGGCCGTAGGTGTCGTGGAAGTGGACACCGAGGGAGGACGGCGGGACGCCCGCCTCGTCCAGGGCGGCGAGGAGCGCGACCACGTGGCCCGGTGTCGCCACGCCGATCGTGTCGCCCAGGCTGAGTTCCTCGCAGCCCATGTCCAGCAGGGCCCGGCACACCCGCACCACCTGGGGGATCGGGACCGCGCCCTCCCACGGGTCGCCGAAGCACATGGAGAGGTAGCCGCGGACGTGCGCCGACTCGGCCCTCGCCCGGCTCACCACCGGCTCGAACATCGCCAGTGCCTCGTCCACCGTGCGGTTGAGGTTGGCCTTGGCGAAGGACTCCGTGGCGCTGGCGAAGACCGCCACCCGCCGGGCGCCCAGCGCCAGGGCGCGGTCCAGGCCGCGTTCGTTCGGGACCAGGACCGGGAGCGCGACGGGGAGATCGCCGACCATCGGGAACAGCTGCTCGGCGTCCGCCAGTTGGGGGACCCACTTGGGGTGGACGAAGCTCGTCGCCTCGATCGTCGTCAGGCCCGCGCCGGCCAGCCGGCGGATGAACTCCGCCTTGATCTCCGTGGGGACCGTCGCCTTCTCGTTCTGCAGGCCGTCGCGTGCTCCCACCTCGTGGATGCGGACCCGGGTGGGCAGGTCCACGGCCGGGACGGTCATCGGGAGCCCTGGGACTGTCATTCCGCCGCCTCCTCGCGGGGTGCGATGACCGCCAGGATCTGGTCCATGGCGACCGTGGTGCCCGGCGCCACGTCCAGTTCGGTGACCTGGCCGGCGTGCGGGGCGGAGATGACGTGCTCCATCTTCATCGCCTCCACCACCAGCAGGCTCTGGCCCGCGCTCACCTCGTCGCCGACGGCGACCTTGACGACCGTCACCGTGCCGGGCATGGGCGCGGTGAGGGAGTCGGCGCCCGCGTGCGCCGCCCGGGTCAGGGACGCGGCCACCGGGTCGTGGTCGCGTACGTGCCAGGCGTCGCCGTCGCGGCCGAGCCAGTCGGCGGCGCGGTGGAAGGTGTGGCGGACGCCGTCCAGCGTGACGGAGACCCGGTCGCCGGTGACCGTGGCGGTGCCGCGCGGCGTGTACTCCACCGGCTCCCGCGCCCTCAGGTGGAAGGCCGGTGGCTTCGGTTCGCGGCCCAGGCGCCAGCCGCTGGGGACCGAGAAGGGGTCCGTCCAGCCGCCCGGCTCGGGCCGCAGGGCCTCCAGGCGTACGGCCGCCGCCGCCTCGTGGACCTCCTCCGGTACGTCCGTGGAGACCAGCCCCCCCACCTCACGCTCGACCAGGCCGGTGTCCATGTCGCCGGAGACCACGGCCGGGTGGGCGAGGAGGCGGCGCAGGAACCCGGCGTTCGTGTGCACGCCCAGCGTGACCGTCTCCGCCAGAGCCGCGCGGAGTTTGCGCAGGGCGGTCGCGCGGTCGGGGCCGTACGCGATGACCTTGGAGAGCATCGGGTCGTAGAGGCTGCCGACCTCCGTGCCCTCGGTGAGGCCCGAGTCGGTGCGGACGCCGTCGCCCTGCGGCTCGCGCAGCCTCAGCACCGTGCCGCCGGAGGGGAGGAAGCCGCGGGCCGGGTCCTCGGCGCAGACACGGGCCTCCACGGCGTGGCCGGTGAGGCGGACGTCCTCCTGCGTGAAACCCAGGGGCTCGCCCGCCGCGACCCGCAGCTGCCACTCGACCAGGTCCAGGCCCGTGATCAGCTCCGTGACCGGGTGCTCCACCTGCAGACGGGTGTTCATCTCCATGAAGGAGTACGCGGACGGGTCGCCGCCGGGGACGATGAACTCCACCGTGCCCGCGCCCCGGTAGCCACAGGAGCGGGCCGCCTGGACCGCCGCCTCGCCCATCGCGGAGCGCGTCGCCTCGTCGAGGAGCACGCTCGGCGCCTCCTCGATGATCTTCTGGTGGCGGCGCTGGAGGGAGCACTCGCGCTCCCCGAGGTGCACGATGTTCCCCCGGCTGTCGGCCAGGACCTGGATCTCGATGTGGCGCGGGCGGTCGATCCAGCGCTCGACCAGGAGCGTGTCGTCGCCGAAGGAGGCGCGGGCCTCGCGGCGGGCCGACGCGATCTCCTCCTCCAGCCGGGTCAGGTCCCGCACCAGGCGCATGCCCTTGCCGCCGCCGCCCGCGCTCGGCTTCAGCAGCACGGGCGCGCCCAGCTCACGGGCCGCCTCGGCGAGATCCGGGTCGCGTCCGCCGGGGACGACCGGTACGCCCGCCTCCCGGACCGTCTCCTTGGCGCGGATCTTGTCGCCCATCAGCGCGATCGCGTCCGCCGGAGGGCCGATGAAGACCAGGCCGGCCTCGGCGCAGGCACGCGCGAAGGCGGCGTTCTCGGCGAGGAAGCCGTAGCCCGGGTGGACGGCCTGCGCGCCGGTGCGCTCCGCCGCCCGCAGCAGGCGCTCCACCGACAGATAGCTCTCGGACGCCGGAGCCGGGCCGATCCGCACCGCTGTGTCCGCCTCGCGGACGTGCCGGGCGTCGGCGTCCGCGTCGGAGAAGACGGCCACCGAGCGCACGCCCATCGACCGCAGCGTACGGATGACCCGTACGGCGATCTCGCCCCGGTTGGCCACCAGCACTGTCTCGAACATCGTCGTCCGTCCCCTCACATCCGGAAGACGCCGAACTGGGGTTCACCCAGGGGCGCGTTGGCGCACGCGGTCAGGGCCAGGCCCAGGACCTGGCGGGTGTCCAGCGGGTCGATCACACCGTCGTCCCAGAGGCGGGCCGTCGCGTAGTAGGCGTTGCCCTGGCGCTCGTACTGGGCGCGGATCGGGGCCTTGAAGGCGTCCTCGTCCTCCGCCGGCCAGGACTCGCCGCGGGCCTCCAACTGGTCCCGCTTGACGGTCGCGAGGACCGACGCGGCCTGCTCGCCGCCCATGACCGAGATCTTTGCGTTCGGCCACATCCACAGGAAGCGGGGCGAGTACGCCCTGCCGCACATGGAGTAGTTGCCCGCTCCGTACGAGCCGCCTACCACGACCGTGAGCTTCGGTACGCGCGTGCAGGCAACGGCCGTGACCATCTTGGCGCCGTGCTTGGCGATGCCGCCCGCCTCGTAGTCCTTGCCGACCATGAAGCCCGAGATGTTCTGCAGGAACACCAGCGGGATGCCGCGCTGGTCGCACAGCTCGATGAAGTGGGCGCCCTTCTGGGCGGACTCGGAGAACAGGATGCCGTTGTTGGCGACGATGCCCACCGGGTGGCCGTGGATCCGGGCGAAGCCGGTGACCAGGGTCTGGCCGAACTCGGACTTGAACTCGGCGAAGCGGGAGCCGTCGACGACCCGGGCGATGATCTCGCGTACGTCGTAGGGGGTGCGGGAGTCGACCGGGACCGCGCCGTAGAGGCTGTGCGGGTCGACCTTGGGTTCCGTCGCCTCCGCGACCTCCCAGGGGAGCGACCCGCGCGCGGGGAGGGTGGAGACGATGGTGCGGACGATGCGCAGGGCGTGCGCGTCGTTCTCCGCGAGGTGGTCCGTGACGCCCGACACGCGGGAGTGGACCTCGCCGCCGCCGAGCTCCTCCGCCGTGACCACCTCGCCCGTGGCCGCCTTCACCAGGGGCGGGCCGCCCAGGAAGATCGTGCCCTGGTCGCGGACGATCACCGCCTCGTCGCTCATCGCCGGGACGTACGCCCCGCCGGCCGTGCAGGAGCCGAGGACGGCGGCGATCTGGGGGATGCCGGCGCCGGACATGCGGGCCTGGTTGTAGAAGATGCGGCCGAAGTGGTCGCGGTCCGGGAAGACCTCGTCCTGCAGGGGGAGGAACGCGCCGCCGGAGTCCACCAGGTAGACGCAGGGGAGGCGGTTGTCGAGGGCGACCTCCTGGGCGCGGAGGTGCTTCTTCACCGTCATCGGGTAGTACGTGCCGCCCTTGACCGTGGCGTCGTTGGCGACGATCACCGTCTCCCGGCCGCTGACCCGGCCGATGCCGGCGATGACACCGGCGGCCGGGGCCTGGTCCTCGTACATCCCGTCGGCCGCGAGCGGGGCCAGCTCCAGGAAGGGCGAGCCCGGGTCGAGGAGGGTGTCCACCCGGTCGCGGGGGAGCAGCTTGCCGCGCGCGGTGTGGCGGGCGCGGGCCTTCTCGCCGCCGCCCTGGGCGGCCCTGGCCAGCTTGGCGCGCAGCTCCTCCACGAGGGTGCGGTGCGCCTCCTCGTTGGACCGAAAGGCCTCCGACGCGGGTTCTGCCGCGCTCGTGAGCTCCGGTGCCTCGTGCATCCTGCGGTCCCCTCACCTTGTTAATGAGCGTTAACGCATTTCCTTCAGGTTAACGACCGCTAACCTCCCTGTCTAGAATTGTTCTCATGGCCACCAGAACCGACGCCCCCACCCGCCGTGAGCAGATCCTCAAGGAGGCCGCGCGGCTGTTCGCCGAGCGGGGCTTCCACGGGGTCGGAGTCGACGAGATAGGTGCCGCGGTCGGGATCAGCGGGCCCGGGCTGTACCGGCACTTCGCGGGCAAGGACGCGATGCTCGCGGAGCTGCTGGTGGGGATCAGCGGGCAGTTGCTGACCGGGGCGAAGCGGAGGGTGGCGGAGGCGGACGGGGGTGTGGGGGCCGAGGCTGTGCTCGACTCGTTGATCGAGGGGCACATCGACTTCGCGCTCGACGACCGGCCTCTGATCACCCTGCACGACCGGGAGCTGGATCGCCTCCGGGACAGCGACCGGAAGATGGTGCGGCAGCTGCAGCGGCAGTACGTGGAGCTGTGGGTCGGGGTGGTGCGGGAGGTGTACCCGGGGCTCGGGGAGCCCGCGGCCCGGTCGGCTGTGCACTCGGTGTTCGGGCTGCTGAACTCGACGCCGCATCTGGGGAGGGGCGGGTCGTTGCCCGGGCGGGGGGCCACGGCGGAGTTGCTGCACCGGATGGCCCGGGGGGCGTTCGCGGCGGCGGGCGTCTAGGCTTTCCGCCCACTCGCCCGTCCGGCGTGCTCGGTCGGGAGGCAGGCTCCGCCCCGGGGCTCCGTCCCGGTCGCCGTCCGCCATGGGTCGGCCGGGAGGGCAGGCCCCGCCCGGGGCTCCGCTCCGCCTCCCTGCGTGACGAGCGTTACCCCACCTCCACCCTGGACGCTTGTTGATACTCGCCGGTATCTTGGACTGAGCAAGCGCTTAGACATGCGAAGTCGTGGAGGTGGCGGCGTGCGCCGTACGGTGTTCAACGAGGATCACGAGGCGTTCCGGGAGACCCTTCGCGCCTTCATCGAGGCCGAGGTCGTACCGGTGTACGACGAGTGGTTCGCAGCGGGCCAGGCGCCCCGCGACTTCTACTACAAACTGGGCGAGCTGGGAATCTTCGGCATCAACGTGCCCGAGGAGTTCGGAGGCGCCGGCCTCGACTCGCACAAGTTCGAGGCCGTGCTGTACGAGGAGACCGCTCGCGCCGGCGTCCAGTTCGGCGGCTCCGGCGTGCACGTGCTGCTCGCCCTGCCGTACATCAAGATGCTCGCCACCGACGAGCAGAAGAAGCGCTACCTGCCGAAGTTCGTCAGCGGCGAGGAGATGTGGGCCATCGCGATGACGGAGCCGGGCACCGGCTCCGACCTCGCGGGCATGAAGAGCACCGCCAAGCTCTCCGAGGACGGCACGCACTACGTCCTCAACGGCGCCAAGACCTTCATCACCGGCGGCGTGCACGCCGACCGTGTGATCGTCTGCGCCCGGACCGCCGCCCCGACCGCCGAGGACCGCCGCCACGGCATCTCCCTCTTCGCCGTCGACACCAAGTCCGAGGGCTACTCCGTCGGCCGCAAGCTCGACAAGCTCGGCCTGAAGACCTCCGACACCGCCGAGCTGGCGTTCGTCGACGTCAAGGTGCCCGTGGAGGACCTCCTCGGCGAGGAGAACAAGGGCTTCTACTACCTCGGTCACAACCTGGCCTCCGAGCGCTGGGGCATCGCCTTCGGCGCCTACGCCCAGGCCAAGGCCGCCGTCCGGTTCGCCAAGCAGTACGTGCAGGAGCGCACCGTCTTCGGCAAGCCGGTCGCCCACTTCCAGAACACCAAGTTCGAGCTGGCCGCCTGCCAGGCCGAGGTGGACGCCGCCGAGGCCGTCGCCGACCGCGCGACCGAGGCCCTCGACGCCGGTGAGCTCACCCCCGCCGAGGCCGCCTCCGCGAAGCTGTTCTGCACCGAGGTCGCCCACCGCGTCATCGACCGCTGCCTCCAGCTGCACGGCGGCTACGGCTACATGAACGAGTACCCGATCGCCCGCCTGTACGCGGACAACCGCGTCAACCGCATCTACGGCGGCACCAGCGAGATCATGAAGTCGATCATCGCGAAGGACATGGGGCTGTAAGCCGACCGCAACCAGTGGCCGGTACAACAGTCGCCATGAGCCAGGCACTACAGGACCTCCTCGATCTGCTCGACCTGGAGCAGATCGAGGAGGACATCTTCCGCGGCCGGTCCCGGTCCGCCGTCGTCCCCCGGGTCTTCGGCGGGCAGGTCGCGGCCCAGGCGCTCGTCGCCGCCGGGCGGACGGTCCCCGAGGACCGGCCGGCGCACTCGCTCCACGCGTACTTCCTGCGCCCCGGCGATCCCGGCGCGCCCATCGTCTACACCGTCGACCGGATCCGCGACGGCCGCTCCTTCACCACCCGCCGGGTCGTCGCCGTCCAGCACGGCAAGCCGATCTTCCACCTCTCGGCGTCGTTCCAGACGCACGAGGACGGGCTGGACCACCAGGAGCCGATGCCCGCCTCGCCGGATCCGGTGACCCTCCCGACCGGGGAGGAGCGGCTGCGCGGGTACGGGCATCTCGACCCCGCCGTGGTCGACAAGTTCCTGGAGGCGCGGGCCGCCGTCGACCTGCGGTACGTCGACGAGCCGCCGTACGGCACGTTCGGCGTGCCACGCGAGCCGCACTCGCAGGTGTGGTTCCGGACCAACGGCAAGCTCGACAGCGATGTCGACGATCCGCTGCTGCACGTCGTCCTCGCCACCTACGTCTCCGACATGACGCTGCTCGACTCCGTGCTGCTCGCGCACGGACGCGGCGGCTGGGCCGTCGGGGACGTCGTAGGGGCCTCGCTGGACCACGCGATGTGGTTCCACCGGCCGTTCCGCGCGGACGAGTGGCTGCTGTACGACCAGGAGTCCCCGTCCGCGTACGGCGGCCGGGGACTGGGACAGGCCCGGATCTACACGCAGGACGGGCGGCTGGCCGTCACGGTGATCCAGGAGGGCGTGGTCCGCGTCCCGCGCGAGCCGGACGCAGGGCCCTAGCTGAGGCCCGCCTCCGCCAGCAGGTACGCCGTCATCGGGTCGTAGTGGCGGGGGCTGACCACGTGGTCGTCGAGCGGCACCGTCACCTGCACGGTGCCCTCCGCCTCGGCGAGGAAGAGGGCCGGGTCGTTGCAGTCGGCGTAGCCGACGGAGTCCACGCCGTGCTGTCCCGCGTATCCCGCCCAGCCGTGGTCGGCGACGACCAGGTCGGGCAGCGGGCGGCCCTCGCGCTCCATGGCGGTCAGGATGGCCTTCATCGGTTCGCCCGAGTGGGTGTGCCACAGGGTGGCGCCGTGCTCCAGCACCGCCACGTCCGCGAACTGCATGACGTAGCCCTCCTCCGTCGTCAGCCCGTCCGGGATGACGACGATCTCGCAGCCGGCCGCGCGCAGGGCCGCCGCGGTCGCGCGGTGCACGTCGAGCAGGCCACCGGGGTGGCCGGTGGCGAACAGGACCCGCTGCTGCCCGTCCGCCGCCTTGCGCAGCCGCCCGGCCAGCCGCTCGAGACCGGCGACGGTCAGCTCCGGGTCGATGGTGTCCTGGCCGTACCGGTACTCGGGATCGTCGTTCACCCCGACCCGCTCCGCCATCACCGCGAGGACGTCCTGCTCGTCGTTCCAGCGGTCGCCGAGTTCCAGGCCGAGCCAGTAGTGGCGGTCGGCGTTCGCCAGCTTGCGGTAGTGGGAGAGGTTGTTCTCGCGGGGGGTGGCGACGTCGCCCGCGATGCGCGTCCTGACGAGGTGGTCGAGGAGTTCGGCGCGGCTGGGGGTCCCGGTTATCGGCATGGCACCCATTGTGAGGCAGCCTCCTTTGGGCGTCCCTGGGGTATCGCACGCTGGGATGTGCGTCACGTACTCAGCGGGACCCTGCCCACGTACTCAGATGTGCCGCAGCGCGAACCAGAGTTCCATGCGGACGTCCGGGGCGTCGAGGTCCGTCTCCAGCAGGGCCGCGCAGCGGGCGACGCGCTGCCGCAAGCCAGGTGGATGCCCGTATGGGGCGTCGGTGCCCGGCCTGATGGACGTTTCCTCCATCCTTTCGCGCTGCGGTGTACGAAACGTACATGTCGCAACCGTTTGCGGGTGCCTAGAGTCGACTGGAGTGGCCACCCCGGTTCCAGTCGGGGGTGCTACGGCTGAGTGTCGTCACTCGAGGGCTACGGCGGCGTCTTCCTGAAGGCGAGGCCGACCGACGCGGCCGTCCTCGCCGCCTGGCGCGATCGCGTCGCCGGGCGGGCACCCGGACCCGCTTCCGAGAGCCGGTCCCGACTCTCCTAGAGTTGTCGACAAGTAGTGCATACGCAATGAAGCGTAGGAAAGAAGGCATTTCTCCATGAGCAGTACCGAGACTCCCCGCGGGCCCGTCGACTCCTCCCGCATCCCGCGGTACGCCGGTCCCGCGACCTTCGCCCGGCTGCCCCGGCTGGACGAGGTCGGCGGACGGGCTGATGTCGCCGTGGTGGGCGTGCCGTTCGACTCGGGTGTCTCGTACCGGCCGGGCGCCCGCTTCGGCGGCAACGCGATCCGTGAGGCGTCCCGGCTGCTGCGCCCGTACAACCCGGCGCAGGATGCCTCCCCGTTCGCCCTCGCGCAGGTCGCGGACGGCGGCGACATCGCGGTGAACCCGTTCGACATCAACGAGGCCGTCGAGACGGTCGAGGCGGCCGCGGACGACCTGCTCGGCACGGGCGCCCGCCTGATGACCCTCGGCGGCGACCACACCATCGCGCTGCCCCTGTTGCGGTCGGTGGCGAAGAAGCACGGCCCGGTGGCCCTGCTCCACTTCGACGCCCACCTCGACACCTGGGACACCTACTTCGGCGCCGAGTACACGCACGGCACCCCGTTCCGCCGCGCGGTCGAGGAGGGCATCCTCGACACCTCCGCCCTGTCCCACGTCGGCACCCGCGGCCCGCTCTACGGCAAGCAGGACCTCACCGACGACGAGAAGATGGGCTTCGGCATCGTCACCTCGGCGGACGTCTACCGGCGCGGTGCCGACGAGGTCGCCGACCAGCTCCGCCAGCGCATCGGAGACCGGCCGCTGTACATCTCCATCGACATCGACTGCCTCGACCCGGCCCACGCGCCCGGCACCGGCACGCCCGAGGCCGGCGGCATGACCTCGCGCGAGCTGCTGGAGATCCTGCGCGGCCTGGCGTCCTGCAACCTGGTCTCGGCGGACGTCGTCGAGGTGGCCCCCGCGTACGATCACGCGGAGATCACGTCGGTGGCCGCGTCCCACACGGCGTACGAACTGACCACGATCATGTCCCGTCAGATTGCCGAGGCCCGCGCGCAGTGACTCACGACCACGACCTGGTGCTCCGCCCGACACCCGCCCAGACGGAGGCCGCCCTGAACCCTCCTGACGGCCGCAGCGGCGCAGACCTGGTCGTGGAGACACTGGCCGGGCTGGGCGCGACGACCGTCTTCGGCCTGCCCGGCCAGCACGCGCTCGGCCTGTTCGACGCGCTGCGCCGCTCCGACCTGAGGTACATCGGCCTCCGGGTGGAGAACAACGCCGGGTTCGCGGCGGACGCCTACGGCCGGATCACCGGTGAGGCCGCCCCGCTGCTGCTGTCGACCGGCCCGGGCGCCCTGACCTCCCTGGCCGCGCTCCAGGAGGCGGCGGCGGCCTCCGCGCCCGTGCTGGCGATCAGCAGTCAGGTCCCGGCGGCGGGACTCGGCGGCGGCCGGCACGGCTACCTCCACGAACTCCCGGACCAGGCCGCCTCGTTCCGGGGCGTGGTCAAGTCCGTCCACACCGTCCGCACCCAGTCCCAGATCCCCTCCGCGATCGAGGCGGCCTGGACGTCGGCGCTGACCGCCCCGCACGGGCCGGTGTGGGTGGAGATCCCGCAGGACGTGCTGCTCGCCGAGACGGCGATCCCGGTCGTGACGGGCGGCGACGCCTTCCCCGAGGAACTGCCGCCGCGCCCCGAACTGACCGCCGTGGCCGCCGACCTGCTGTCGAAGGCCGCCCGCCCGGCGATCATCGCGGGCGGGGGAGTGGTACGGGCGGACGCCTCCGGCAAGCTGAAGCAGCTGGCGGAGACGCTGCGGGCGCCGGTCGTCACGACCCCCGGCGGCAAGGGCGCGTTCCCCTGGACACACCCCCTGTCCCTCCAGTCCTGGATCGAGGACCGGCACACCACGGACTTCCTGGAGGACGCCGACGTCCTCCTGGTCGTCGGCTCGGGCCTCGGCGAACTGTCCTCCAACTACCACACGTTCAAGCCGCGCGGCCGGGTCGTCCAGATCGAGGCCGACCTCGGCAAGCTGGAGTCCAACCACCCGGCGCTGGGCATCCACGCGGACGCCCGCCTCGCGTTGCAGGCGCTGCTGGAGACGGTGTCGCCGCGCGAGGACGCCACGGCGCCGGACCGGGTCCGGGACCTGCTCGCGAAGGTCGCCGACCGTATCGCCGCGCAGGAACTCACCCTGGAGCAGGACGTGCTGGCGTCCGTCCGGCGGGCGCTCCCGGCCGACTCCCCGTCCTTCTGGGACATGACGATCCTGGCCTACTGGGCCTGGTCGGCCTTCGACGCCAAGGGTCCCAACCACATGCACTCCGCCCAGGGCGCGGGCGGGCTCGGCTATGCCTTCCCCGCGGCACTCGGCGCGGCGGTGGCCGACCCGACCCGGCCGGTCCTCGCCGTCTCCGGCGACGGCGGCGCCCTGTACTCGATCGCCGAGCTGGCGACGGCCCGCCAGTACGACCTGGACGTCTCCTGGCTGATCGTCGACGACGGCGGTTACGGCATCCTGCGTGAGTACATGACCGACGCGTTCGGCGAGGCGACCGGGACGGAACTGACCCGGCCGGACTTCGTGGCGCTGGCGGAGTCGTTCGGCGTTCCGGGGGTCCGTACGACCCCGGAGACACTGGAGGAGGACCTGGCCGCCGCGCTCGCCGCGCCAGGCCCGCGCGTGGTCGTCCTCCCCTCCGTGCTGCGGATGTTCGCGCCGACCCACCTGGGCTCGGACTGATCACCCGATCGGCTGGCGCGACGACCTTCACGGGACATGTTCCGTGAAGGTCGCGGCGCTGGTCGACTGGTACTGCCGGGCCGGCCGGAACCTCTGGCGGCTGCTGCGGATCGCGCTGCCCGAGTACGGAGAGCGGCGGGCGGACCTCGACGAGCTGGGGCTGCGGCTCTGGATGGGCGATGTTCGGTAGGCTGGGCTGAACTCCCTTTACAGAGAAGGGAGTTCAGTCACAAGTAGGCGCTACCAGATCGACTCGACCCACTCCGGGTGGTCGATGAACGGGTTGCGGTTGTGCTGGTAGGAGTCGTGGATGACGTCGTTGCGGCGCTGCTCGAAGGCGTCCGGCGGGTCCTCCTGGTGCCAGGCCTTGAGCACGGAGAGCTTGCCCATGTAGGGGTTGCTGCCGTTGCCGACCTGGCCGTTGACCTCCAGGTCGGCCCAGCCGTCGCCGCCCTCGTAGCGGACCGCCATGTAGAAGATCATGCGGGCCACGTCGCCCTTGACGGCGTCGCGGGGCTCGAAGGAGTCGGAGTCGGTGAGGCTGCCGCCGCTGTCGGTGAAGCCGCTGCCGCCGTTGTCGAAGTCCTTGTTGCCCCGGATCGAGTTGACCCGGACGTCCGAGGGGCGCAGGTGGTGGATGTCGGTGCCGGGGCCGGTGGAGGTGCCGAAGCCGCCGTGGGACTTGGCCCACACGTGCTCGCGGTTCCAGTCGCCGGTGTCCCCGCCGTTGAGGGACTTGCTCCGGGAGATGCCCGAGTACAGCAGGATGACGTTGTTGCTGTTGCGCGGGTCCTGGTCGGTGACCTTCAGGGCGTTCCAGACCGCCGAGTACGACAGCTTGGTCTGGTCGCTGATGATGGTGTGCAGGGAGGACTTGAGGCTGGTGCCCGTCTTGCCGACCGCGTTCTTGTAGTACGTCGTGTCGTACGCGGTCGTCGTGGCCGCGGCCGGGGTAGCGGTCATGGTGGACGCGGTGAGGCCGGTCAGGGCGGCGGCGGTGGCCAGCGCCACCGGCTTCCATCGGCGTATCCGTGTTGTCGCCAGCATGTGGGGGTCCCATCTACGCGGGTTGATCGGAGGCGGCAATCGGGAGGGTGACATGGGCATGCGGGCGTGTAAATGAATGTGACATGTCAATCAGGTGACGGAAACCGGCAAGTCGGTCGTGTTCTACCCGAGTTGACGCACCAGAACGGTCCCCCACGGGCGGGTCGGGGCCGTTCGGTCCACGCACGACCCCGGAGAACCGGGAGCAGGACCTCGCCGAGGCGCTTCGGGCGCCAGGGCCCCCGGTGGGTCCTGCTCCCGGCCGTGCTGCGGATGTTCGCCGACGCACCTGGGGCGAGCGCCGGCCGGACCGGCTAGAGGCCGTCGCGGACCATCGCGGCGACGATGTGGACGTGGCGGTCGGCCGCCGTGCCCGACCACTCGTTGTCGAAGTTCAGGCCGTAGGGCCAGAAGTGACCGCCGCCGGTGGAGATCTTGGCGCCGGAGCCGTCGTACCGCCTGACGAGGGCGGTGGCCTGTCCGCCGGTCCAGGTGCCGCTGCCGCCCAGGCGGGACCAGCCCGAACTGGTCCCCACGCCGATGGTGTGGGAGATCTCGTGCAGGGCCGTCCGCTCGTTCATGTAGCTGCGGTTGCTCCCGAAGCGGATCGTGCCGTTGATGTTGCCGTCGGCGGTGGGCACGCCCGGTTCGTAGCGGACGGTGATGGTCTTGCCCAGGTCGCTGAGGTTGTTGTAGCGGGCCACCGCCGCGTTCATGGCCCTGGTGATGAGGTCGTAGGCCGACTGCTGGTCCGCGGTGGGGTTGCCGGCGCGCACGAGGGACCAGGTGATGGTGGCCGCGGCGGCGCGGTCTCGGGCGGGGGTGGGCGCGGTCTGGGGGGTGGCGGCCTGGGCGACACCGGGACCGGCCAGCAGGGCGGCGGTCAGGGCGGCTACGAGTGCCTTGCGGGACGCCTTGCGTGGACTCATCGCGGATCCTCCTGTGGGGGGTGGCCGTGGCGAAATCTTCGAGACTTCGCACGACGTTCGGGATCTCGGGCAAGCGGCGCCCCTGTGTGTCATTGAATCGAGTAAACGAAAGCCCCTCACCGACACGGCAGTTGGCGCGCTGCCGACCGCAAGTATCCCGGTGGGAAAAGCGGCGTCAAGAGTTCCGGCAGAGGTCAGTGGAACCAGAAGAGCAGCGTGTCCGGATTCATCCCGAGCTTCCGCGCGCTCTCCCACTCCTCCGCCTCGAACCGCATGACATCGGCGAACCGGCGGGCCACGTCCCGGAACTCGGGGTCGAGCCGGTCGTGTACGGACGCGTAGGCGTCGGCGAGGGCGGCGGCCCGCTGAGCCGGCAGCGTGCCGATGGCGGGCACCGCGTCACCGGGGTGGGGCAGGCGCAGCGGCGGGCCGCTGAACAGGAACGTGCCGGGGAGCAGGCCGGACGGAACGCCGTGCCGGGCCAGTTCGTCGTCCATGGCGTAGAACCACGTCGGGCGGCGCCAGGCGCCGAGGTCGGTGGGGTCGGAGAAGTGCGCCGCGACCGTCTGGTAGAAGGCGTAACTGTACGAAGGGCAGAGGTCGGTGCTCGGGGTGCCGTCGATCAGCTCGTCCAGGGCCTGGCAGATGGAGATGTCGAGGTCGATGCCCTGCTCCTGGAAGCGGGCGTCGGTGCGCTCGCACTCCGTGCGGATCCGGGCCAGCCTGTGCTCCTGCTGCTCGGTCCGCTCCACCGCGGTGAGCAGTCGCATCACCGATCTCATGTCGCCGGTGCTCATCTCGAGGCAGTAGCCCACTGTTGCGTTTCCCTTCACCCGTCCGCCGGACACCGGCCTCCATGATCGGGGACAGGGGAACGGCCCCGGACCGAGGGGTCGGGGGCCGTTCGTTCGGGGGTGGTTACGGTCGATCAGCTGACGTCGGACGGGTCGAGGCGGTAGATCGCCGACTAGCACGGGCAGCGACCAGCGCGGAGCGGCGGCGGTGTCCCGGGGTGGAGCCGGAGGGGGCTCGGCGGTGCGGAGCTGGGTTTCGGTGGCAGATGTCACCCCAGCATCGTGGACAGCCCTGTTGGGTGGCCGCTGTGCCGAAGCCGGCCGCTGCCTGTGAAACCGCGCAGCGCCTGGCAATGTTTTGCACAAGCCTTCGTCAATGCCTACAACCCTTGCCCCGGGTCCGTGAGTCAAACGTGCATGACTCCTGGGATGTCCCGCCGCGCGAGAGTGCTGGCGGCGGCCGTGGGTACGGGTGTGCTCGTGCCGCTCGTCGCCGCCGCCACGCCCGCCGCCGCTGCCACGCCGACCGTGACCTGCTCGTCCGCCAAGGCCGGCCTGGCCGCCAAGCTGAGGAAGGACATCACCGCCGCGCTCGCCACCCGCAAGGGCACGGTCGCCGTCGGCCTGCACGACCGCAGCACCAACACGACCTGCACCCTGCGCGCGGGCACCGCCTACGACTCGGCCAGCGTCGTCAAGGTCACCGTCCTCGCCACGCTGCTGTGGGACGCGAAGAAGACCAACCGGTATCTCACCGACCGCGAGAACACCCTCGCCAAGGCCATGATCACCAAGTCGGACAACGCCGCGACCTCCACCCTGTGGAAGCAGCTCGGCATGACGAAGATCAAGGGCTTCCTCACCGCCGCCGGCATGACCCAGACCAAGCCCGGCGCGAACGGCTACTGGGGCCTGACCCAGATCACCGTCACCGACGAGCAGAAACTGCTGAAGCTCATCACCGGCAAGAACGCGGTCCTCAGCGACAACTCCCGCGCCTACATCGTCAAGCTGATGGGCCAGGTCGTCTCGTCCCAGCGCTGGGGCACCCCGTACGGAGTGCCCTCGGGCGTCACCGTGGCCGTCAAGAACGGCTGGCTGCAGCGCTCCACGCACGGGTGGCGGGTGCACAGCGTCGGCGCGTTCAAGGGCGGCGGCCACGACTACGTGATGACCGTGCTCACCCACGGCAACAGCACGATGAACTACGGCATCGCCACCATCCAGGCCGTGGCCAAGGTGATCCACCGGGACCTGGCGGCGAGCTGACCGTGCCGTCCTGCTTCCCGGCCGGCCGGCGCGCCGACGCGGAGCGGGCGGGCCGACCGGCAGCGCGGGACGACACGGAGTACCGCCGGCCGCAGCCAGTGCCCTACGGCAGGGTCTTGTCGTACGTCTTGTCCGTGTCCGAGTCGTAGACCAGCTTGCCGGCGGCGTCGAAGCCCTTGATGTGCGGGGTCTTCGTCACCTGCCGGTTCAGGACGCCGGAGGCGATGAACCAGCCGTGATCCAGGGTGGCCGCGGCGCTGCCGTCGCCGTAGTCGACGGTCACCTTGGCCACGGACGTGTCGACCATGCCGATCACGCCCCAACGGAAAGGCAGCTTCCACTTGCCCTTGTCGGCCAACGACTGCTGGTACAGGTCACCCGCGTTCGCGTCGGGCACGACCGCACCGGTGTCCGGCCCGTAGGCGTCCTTCGCGCTGGTGCTGATGCCGGCGGACCCGTCCTCCTTCACGTCGCAGATCACCCGGAAGCCCTCCGGCCGCTCCGCCACGCCGACGACGTGGATGCCGTCGCCGGGGGAGTTGGAGCCGCCCGTGCTCTTCGCCGCCAGGATGATCCGGTAGCTCTCGGCCTTGGCCAGATCCTCACCGACCGCGCTTCCCACGTGCTCCTGGTCGAGGCACTGCTCCAGCGCCTTGGACGCCTGGGCGAACGTGATCCCGTCGAGCAACTGCTCCTTTGTGGCGGGCGGTTGAGGTCCGGAGCGCGTCGTCGACCCGGAAGCCGACCCGGTCTGCGGGGCGCTGACCGACGACATCGGCGTCGCCGTGTCAGCGCCCCCTCCCCCGTTCCCCCCGGCCACGGCGTACGCCCCCGCCGGCACCGCGACCACCGCCGCCAGCACCGCCCCGACCGCCGCGACCCGCCGCCGCCGTTCCGCCACGCCCCGCCGGCGGATCGCCGGGTACGGCGCGGGCGAAGGCTGGATGGTGTAAGCGTCGTCCGTCATCAGTTCTCTCACCAGTTCCTCGAAGTCCCGCTGGTCATCGGCCGCGTGCGCCGTGCGCGCCTCGTCGGCCCCCTCAGCTCCGTCGTGCGCTTCACGCGCTTCATGCGTGTCACGTGCCTCACGTGCCTCACGTGCCTCACGTGCCTCACGTGCTTCGTGTGCTTCATGCGCTTCGTGTGCCTCGTGGTTCACCGTCCACCTCCCAGTCCGGACACCGTGCGGTCCTCACGCACCAGCCCCGGAAACCCCCGCAGTTTCGCCAGCCCCTTCGAGGCCTGGCTCTTGACCGTGCCGGGCGAACAGCCGAGCACCTCGGCCACCTCCGCCTCCGACAGGTCCTCCCAGTACCGCAGGACCACCACTGCCCGCTGTCTCGCGGGCAGCAGGGCCAGCCCGGCGAGCAGGGAGCCACGCTCCTCCACCCTGCCGACGGCCTCGTCCCCGCCCGCCCTCTCGGGTGGGGACGAGGTCAGCGCCTCCGTCACCCGCCGCTTGCGGAACCGGTCGCTGTTGCAGCTGACCAGCATCCGCCGGACGTAGGCCTCCGGGTTGTCGCTGCGCGCGATGCGCCGCCATGACCGGTACGCCTTCGCCAGCGCCGTCTGCGTCAGGTCCTCCGCGTGGTGGACGTCGCCGGTGAGCAGGTACGCGGTCCGGACGAGCCGTGACCACCGTGCCCTGACGAAATCCTGGAACTGGCCCTCAAGTTCGGCCTGCATCAAGCACCCTCCTCGCCCTCCAGACCACCACTGGGGCGGAATCCGTTGCCCGAGGGTTCGGAAACCGTTCGAATGACGGCACGGATACGCGTGTCCGACCGCGCGGGGCGACGGACAGGGGTGCCCCGGACCACTCGGACGCCGTTGGCGAATGCCGCGCGGCGGGAGCCAAGTGTCCGCACAGTCTCAGCGACACGCCGCGTGCACGGCGTGTCGCTGAGACTCTCGCACCACTTGTCGCCCGTCCGCCGAACGCGCCAACAGCATCCGCTCGGTCCGGGGCACCCCTGCGCAACTGCCGGCGCGGGTGTCGCCCCTGCCGCCGTCCGGACCGCCTCCGCCGAAACCGCCCCCGGCCGGAGCCTCGCCGGCCGTGACCGTCGCGATCTCCTCCGCCGAGCCGAGATCGCCCGACTCGGCCAGACCGCCGGTGCCGGCGCCCGAGTGGCCGCGTCCACGCCGTCGCCCTCGTCACCTGGGCCGGGTCGGGTCGGGGTCGAGTCGGGGTCGGGTCGAGTCGGGTGGGTGACAGTCGGCCCGGGGCGCGGTCCTGCCGTTCGGCCGGGCCGTTTTCCCGAGCCCGCCGGGCACATCTCGGGCCGGATCCCGCCCGACGTGCGGTCCACCGAGATCTTCGTTAGCCGGTGGGGTGCCGCAGCACCTGAGCGCGTGCGCTACCGAGCCCCGTCGCCGGAACCCGGCCCGGACGACCCGCTTCCACCACTGCGCGGGCGAGCCACCGGGGAGGAGCGCGGCCGTATCGCGTCACGGCGGGATGAAATCCGCCCCGAAACGCGTTGGTGCATTCCGGCAGCTCAGGACGACTGGAAGGTACCGGTGTGACACCGAAACGGGGATGGGCACGACGGCTGTGGGCCTACGCGTGGCGCCACCCGAAGGACGTCGTACTCGCCCTCGGCTCCTCCCTCGCCGGCATGGCCGTCATGGCCCTCGTCCCCCTGATCACCAAGGTGATCATCGACGACGTCATCAGCGACCACACCCGGTCCATGACCACCTGGGCCGGCCTCCTCATCGCCGCCGCCCTGGTCGTCTACGTCCTCACCTACATCCGCCGCTACTACGGCGGCCGTCTCGCCCTCGACGTCCAGCACGACCTGCGGACGGCGATGTTCGGCACGATCACCCGGCTCGACGGCCGCCGCCAGGACGAGCTGTCCACCGGCCAGGTGATCGGCCGGGCCACCAGCGACCTCCAGCTGATCCAGGGCCTGCTCTTCATGCTCCCGATGACGATCGGGAACTTCCTGCTCTTCCTGATCTCCCTGGTCATCATGGCGTCGCTGTCCCTGCCGCTGACCCTGGTCGCCCTCGCGGTGGCCCCCGCCCTGTGGTGGATCGCCAAGCGCAGCCGCACCCGCCTGCACCCCTCCACCTGGTACGCCCAGGCCCAGGCCGCCGCCGTCGCGGGCGTCGTCGACGGCGCCGTCAGCGGTGTCCGGGTCGTGAAGGGCTTCGGGCAGGAGGATCAGGAGACCGGCAAGCTGCGGGAGGTCGGCCGCAGGCTCTTCGCGGGCCGGCTGCGCACCGTCCGCCTGAACTCGGTCTACACCCCGGCCCTCCAGGCCGTGCCCGCCCTCGGCCAGGTCGCCATGCTGGCCGTCGGCGGTTTCCTGGCGGTGCGCGGGCACATCACGCTCGGCACGTTCGTCGCCTTCTCCACCTACCTCGCCCAGCTCGTCGGCCCGGTCCGCATGCTCGCCGTGGTCCTCACCGTCGGCCAGCAGGCCCGCGCCGGCACCGAGCGAGTCCTGGAGCTGATCGACACCGAGCCGTCTCTGAGCGACGGCGCCAAGGACCTGCCCGCCGACGCCCCCGCGACGGTCGAGTTCGACGACGTGTCCTTCGGCTACGACGTCGCCCCCGGCAAGACCGGCCCCGTCCTCGACGGGCTCTCCTTCGAGATCCGCCCCGGCGAGACCCTCGCCGTCGTCGGCTCCTCCGGCTCCGGCAAGTCCACCGTCTCCCTCCTCCTGCCGCGCTTCTACGACGTCACCCGTGGTGCCGTCCTCGTCGGCGGGCACGACGTGCGCGAGCTGACCTTGGAGTCGCTGCGGGCCGCGATCGGACTGGTCCCCGAGGACTCGTTCCTCTTCTCCGACACCGTCCGCAACAACATCGCCTACGGCCGCCCGGACGCCACCCAGGAGGAGATCGAGAAGGCCGCCCGCGCCGCCCAGGCCGACCGGTTCATCGCCGAGCTGCCCGAGGGCTACGACACCACCGTCGGCGAGCACGGCCTCACCCTCTCCGGCGGCCAGCGTCAGCGCGTCGCCCTCGCCCGCGCCATCCTCAGCGACCCGCGTCTGCTGGTCCTGGACGACGCCACCTCCGCCGTGGACGCCCGCGTCGAGCACGAGATCCACGAGGCCCTGAAGGGGGTCATGCGGGGCCGTACGACCCTGCTCATCGCCCACCGCCGCTCCACGCTGAACCTCGCCGACCGCATCGCCGTCCTGGACGGCGGCCGCCTCGCCGACCTCGGCACCCACGAGGAGCTCCAGCAGCGCTCCGCCCTCTACCGGCGCCTGCTCACCGACCCGGACGAGCTCGGCCGGGTCTCCCCGGGCCACACCCGGCCGGCCTGCCCCCAGGAGGACACCTCCATGGGGGTCCCCCCGCCCGAGTTCATTCGAGGGTGGGGGAGGGACGAGCTGGACGCGGAGTACGACGCCGAGCGCGGGGTCACCCCGAGGCTGTGGACCGGCGACCGCGAGCGCAAGGACCTCGCCCTCGCCGAGAGCCCCGCCACCCCCGAGCTGCTCGCCCAGGTCGAGGCGCTGCCCCCGGCCACAGACGTGCCCGGCATCGACGAGTCGCGGGCCGTCCAGCCCGAGGAGTCCTACGGCCTGCGCCGGCTGCTGCGCGGCTTCGGGCTGCCGCTGCTGGTCAGCCTCGCCCTGGTCGCCACCGACGCGGGCATGGGCCTGCTGCTGCCGGTGCTGATCCGGCACGGTATCGACTCGGGCGTCACCGAGGCCGCGCTCGGCGCCGTGTGGGTGGCGGCCCTGCTCGGGCTGCTGACGGTGGCCGTGCAGTGGGCCGCCCAGATCGGCGAGACCCGCATGACCGGACGCACCGGCGAGAGGGTCCTGTACTCGCTCCGGCTGAAGATCTTCGCCCAGCTCCAGCGCCTCGGGCTCGACTACTACGAGCGGGAGCTGACCGGCCGGATCATGACCCGGATGACGACCGACGTCGACGCGCTGTCGACGTTCCTGCAGACGGGCCTGGTCACGGCCTTCGTCTCGGTCGTCACCTTCTTCGGCATCATGGTCGCCCTGCTGGTCATCGACGTGGAGCTCGCGCTGGTGGTCTTCGCGACCCTGCCGCCGCTGATCATCGCCACCTTCTTCTTCCGCCGGGCGAGCGTCAAGGCGTACGAGCTGGCCCGTGAGCGGGTGTCGGTGGTCAACGCCGACCTGCAGGAGTCGGTGTCCGGGCTGCGGATCGTGCAGGCCTTCCGGCGCGAGCGGGACGGCGGGCGGCGGTTCGCCGAGCGCAGCGACAGCTACCGCCGGGCACGCATCCGGGGTCAGTGGCTGATCTCGATCTACTTCCCGTTCGTGCAGTTCCTGTCGTCGGTGGCCGCGGCGGCCGTGCTGGTCGTCGGCGGGGCACGGGTCGACGCCGGGACACTGGCGATCGGCTCGCTGGTGGCGTACCTGCTCTACATCGACCTGTTCTTCGCGCCCGTGCAGCAGCTCTCCCAGGTCTTCGACGGCTACCAGCAGGCGTCCGTCTCGCTGGGCCGCATCCAGGAACTGCTCCAGGAGCCGACGTCGACGAAGTCCGCCGACGAGCCCCTCCACGTCCGGTCCCTGCGCGGCGAGATCGCCTTCGAGGACGTGCACTTCGCCTACGGGGCCTCCGACGAGGGCGACGCGGCCTTGGACGGGGTCGCCCTGCGCATCCCGGCCGGGCAGACCGTCGCGTTCGTCGGCGAGACCGGCGCGGGCAAGTCGACCCTCGTCAAGCTCGTGGCCCGCTTCTACGACCCCACCGCCGGCCGGGTGACCGTCGACGGCACGGATCTGCGGGCCCTCGACCTCACCTCGTACCGGCACCGTCTGGGGATCGTCCCGCAGGAGGCGTACCTCTTCCAGGGCACCGTCCGCGACGCCATCGCCTACGGCCGCCCGGACGCCACCGACGCCGAGGTCGAGGCGGCGGCCCGCGCGGTCGGCGCCCACGACATGATCGCCCGGCTTACGGGCGGCTACCTCCACGAGGTCGCCGAGCGGGGCCGTAACCTGTCCGCCGGGCAGCGCCAGCTGATCGCCCTGGCCCGTGCCGAGCTGGTCGACCCGGACGTGCTGCTGCTCGACGAGGCCACGGCCGCGCTGGACCTGGACACGGAGGCCCAGGTCAACCGGGCTACCGACCGCATCGCGGGCCGCCGTACGACCCTCGTCGTCGCGCACCGCCTCACCACCGCCGCCCGCGCCGACCGGGTCGTCGTCATGGACCACGGCCGGGTCGCCGAGGACGGCACCCACGAGGAGCTGCTCGCGCGCGGCGGCCGGTACGCGGACCTGTGGCGGACGTTCACCGGCGCCGCCGAGCCGGAGGAGCCGGTCGGCGCGCCCCGCTGACCGCGTCCGGGAACGGCGTTCTCGTCACGCTCAGGCAACCGTCCGCCCTACGTCATGCGTCCGTACACCCGTACGCCGATGGACGCGGACGACGCGGTGCGGGAGGACGACAGTGGACAGCGGAGCGATACGCCGGCGGCTCGCGCTCGGCCTGGCCGTGCTGACCGCCTCCGGACTGCTCGCCGTCACCGCGCCGGGCGAGGCGCAGGCCGCCGCCTCCGCGTACTGTCCCGGCCGCAAGGTCCGCACCCTGCCCTTCCCCACCGGGACCGTGCTCGTCTACAAGCGCGGCGGCTACGTCTGCGCCGTGACCCTCACCAAGAAGCCCGGCGCGAAGCGGACGATGTCGGTGAGCGTGCAGGCGCGGGGCAACCGGCCGGTCGTCGACCAGGGCCGGTACGCCTACCGCGCCGGCCCGGTGACCGTGCACGCCGGGCGCCGCTGCGTCTGGCTCAAGGGCAGGGTGGGGGCGGAGAGGTTCAGCTCCCGCTGGATCCTCTGCTGACACCGCACCCCCTCGGATACGCGCCCGCGCACAGGGTTTTCCCTATGTCCCCTGGTGCTGGCGGGAGTTGGTCCGCTAGCTTCCGGCGCACATCTGTCTCACAGGGGAGTGCGCATGCGCAAGGCGCTCAGATGGCTGCTGGCGCTCACGGTGCTCATAGGCACACTGGGCACGACGGGAGCGGCCACCGCCGCCGACGTCACCGGCACCACCGGCACCAGCACCACCGCCGCCACCACCGACATCAAGGAAAGGCTGCTCTCCATACCGGGCATGAGCCTGGTCGAGGAGAAGCCGTACACCGGCTACCGCTTCTTCGTCCTGAACTACACCCAGCCGGTCGACCACCACAAGCCGTCGAAGGGCACGTTCCAGCAGCGCATCACCGTGCTGCACAAGGACGTCTCGCGCCCGACGGTCTTCTTCACCAGCGGCTACAACGTCTCCACGACGCCCCGCCGCAGCGAGCCGACCCAGATCGTGGACGGCAACCAGGTCTCCCTGGAGTACCGCTTCTTCACCCCGTCCCGGCCCGCCCCGGCCGACTGGTCCAAGCTGGACATCTGGCAGGCCGCCAGCGACCAGCACCGCGTCTTCAAGGCGCTGAAGGGTGTCTACGGCAAGAAGTGGATCTCCACGGGCGGTTCGAAGGGCGGCATGACCGCCACCTACTACGAGCGCTTCTACCCGCGTGACATGGACGGTGTGGTCGCCTACGTCGCCCCCAACGACGTGGTGAACAAGGAGGACTCGGCCTACGACCGCTTCTTCGCGCGCGTCGGCACCAAGGAGTGCCGCGACCGGCTGAACGGCGTGCAGCGCGAGGCGCTGGTGCGCCGGGAGCCGCTGGAGAAGAAGTACGCGGCCTACGCGCAGGACAACGGCCTCACCTTCACCACCATCGGCAGCCTGGACAAGGCCTACGAGGCCACCGTCCTCGACTACGTATGGGGCTTCTGGCAGTACAGCCGGCTGTCCGACTGCGACCAGGTCCCGGCCGACGCCAAGAACGCCACGGACGACGAGATCTGGGACTCCGTCGACACGATCGCCGGCTTCTCCGCCTACGCCGACCAGGGCCTGGGGACCTACACGCCGTACTACTACCAGGCCGGCACCCAGCTCGGCGCGCCGACGATCCGCTTCCCGCACATCGAGAAGAAGTACATCCGCTACGGCTACCAGCCGCCGCGGAACTTCGTCCCGCGCGACATCCCCATGCGGTTCCAGCCGCAGGCGATGCGGGACATCGACACCTGGGTCCGGCACAACGCCCGCCGGATGCTCTTCGTCAACGGCCAGAACGACCCGTGGGGCGCGGAGCCGTTCCGCGTCGGAAAGGGCGCGAAGGACTCCTACGTCATGACCGCCCCCGGCATGAACCACGGCGCCAACATCGCGGGCCTCGTGCCCGAGCAGAAGGCCCTCGCCACCGCCCGCATCCTCGACTGGGCCGGCGTCGCCTCCGGCGCGGTGCAGGCCGACCCGCAGGCGGCGAAGCCGCTGGCGAAGTTCGACGCCAAGCTGGACAAGCGGGACACGCGGCGGGAGATGACGCTGCGCCCGTAAGGCCGGCAGACTGCGTCCCCCTCGCGCCCGGCCGCTCACAGCGGCCGGGCGCATCCCACCGGCCGCTCGCCGCCCAGCCGGACGTACAGGGCGGTCGACGCGGGGCAGTCGGCGCGCCTGGCGACGGCCTGGCTCACCTGGTACTCCGGCTCCTGCTCGCCCTTGCCGTCGCAGGAGGTCTCGCGGACCTGCCCGTCGCCGGAGCCGTAGACGCAGTCGCCGACGATGGTGCGGGGCCCGCCTCCGCCGCCCGGGTCGCCGGGGTGCGGCGGCTGGAGGTTGCGCATGCAGGCGTAGCCCTGCGACACCGTCCCCTCGCCGTGCTCGCGGTCCTCGCCGTCCTCGCCGTCCTCGCCGGACGCGAGTCGCTGCTCGCTGATGTGCAGGACGAAGTCAGTGGTGGCCGGACAGCGAGGCCCGTCCCGCACCGTGCCGTCGTGCCGTGCCACGACCCGCGCCGCGGCCCGCTCACCGGTGCAGGGCACCTCGGTGAAGCTCGTCGTTCCGAACGAACTGCACTCGCCGACCGCGAGGAATACCGCGCCGTACCCCGACGGCCGGGTCGGCACGGGTGACACCGTGGCCGACGCGCCGTTCTTCCCGGTCGCCGGCCCGCCCAGCCGACCGTCCTGCGCCACGCCCCCCGACGGGTTCTGGCACCCGGTCAGCAGCGCGCCGAGCAGCACCAGCAGCCCACAGACCACCCCCACGAAACCCCTGCCACGCATCGCCGTCCCCCCGAATGTGCCCGCCCAGCGTGACCCGCCGCGACGGGCACACGCCAGGCACATGGGAGGGTTTGCGCACGTTGGGGGTGGTGCGCCCGGTCCATGACGTACGCCTAGTACGACAGCCCGTACCCGATCGGGTACAGCACCTGCTCCGGATCATCCGCCCGCCGCACGGCGACCGGCAGCTTCCCGCGTGGCTTCACCCGCCCGGCGATCACCCGTGCGGCGGCCCGCAGTTCGACGTCGGTCCAGGAGTAGGCGGCCAGGCAGGCCGGCACGGAGGGCAGCTGGGCCACGTCGTACGGGTTGCGGATCGCCACCGCCACGACCGGCCTGCCGGCGGCGACGAGCTGCTCGACCAGCGCCTTCTGGCTGCTGCTCGCGGTGACGTTGTACGTGGCGGCCACCACCGCGTCCGCGTCCCGCGCCGCGGCCACCGCCTTCGCGACCGTCGCCGCCGAGGGGGCGGTCCCGGTCGAGAGCGCGGTGGCCGTGAAGCCCAGCTCGGACAGCGCGCCCGCGAGGACACCCGTGGGAGGCCCGGTCGTCCCCGACGGCGAGGCCGGATCCGCCCCGACCACGAGCACTCTGGGGCACCGGCGCCGCGACAGGGGAAGCAGCCGCCCCTCGTTGACGAGCAGCGTGGTGGTCCGCTCGGCGATCCGGCCGGCCGCCGCGAGGTGCGCCCGGATCCCGACGGTCCGGTCGACCCCGCGCCGGCTGACGTACGGCTCGCGGAACAACCCCAGTTTGGCCTTCAGCCGCAGAATCCGCAGGACCGACGCGTCCAGCCGGGCCTCGGTGAGCTCGCCCTCGCGCACGGCGGTCAGCACGGCGTTCCAGGCGAGGTCCAGGTCGGGCGGGTTGAGGAGCTGGTCCACGCCCGCCTTCAGCGCGAGCACCGGTACCCGCTCGTCGCCGTACTTGGTGCGTACGCCCTCCATGCCGAGGGAGTCGGTGACCACGACCCCGTCGTAGCCGAGTTGTTCGCGGAGGATGCCGGTGAGGATGGGGCGGGAGAGGGTGGCCGGGTCGCCGGAGTCGTCGAGGGCCGGGACCATCAGGTGTGCCGTCATGATCGAGTCGATGCCGGCGGCGATGGCGGCCCGGAACGGCGGGGCGTCCAGCTTCTCCCACAGCTCGCGGCTGTGCGTGATGACGGGGAAGCCGGTGTGGCTGTCGACGGCGGTGTCCCCATGCCCGGGGAAGTGCTTGGCGGTCGCGGCGACCCCGGACCCCTGGTACCCGGCGACCTCGGCCGCCACCAGCGCGGACACGGCCCGCGGGTCGGCGCCGAAGGACCGTACGCCGATGACCGGGTTGGCCGGGTTGACGTTCACGTCGGCCACGGGTGAGTAGTCCTGCCGGATCCCCATCGCCCGCAGCTCGGTGCCCGCGATCCGCCCCAGCGCACGGGCATCGGAGCGTGAACCGCCCGCCCCGACGGCCATGGCCCCCGGGAACAGCGTCGCGGGCCTGCCCACCCGCGCCACGATCCCGTGCTCCTGGTCGGTGGAGATGAGCACGGGAAGCCCGCGCGGCAGGCCGAGGGAGGCCTTCTGGATGCCGTTGGACAGCTCGGCGATCTGGTGCGGCTCGCGGGTGTTGTGCGCCCAGGCGAAGTAGATGATGCCGCCGACCCGGTACTTCGCGACCAGCTCGGCGGCCGTGCGGACCCCGATCTCCTTGAGGTTGGCGTCGATGTCGGCCTGGTCCGGGTCGGTCGCGGAGTGGCCGTACACCCGCATGACGAAGAGCTGGCCGACCTTCTCCTCCAGCGGCATGCGGGAGACGAGGGCGCGGAGTCGGCCGCCGTCCGGGGCGGCGGCGTACGCGGGCCCGGCGGCCGCGAGGGCGGTGACGCCGGCTGTGGCGGTGAGGACGGTACGTCTGGAGGGCTGTGCGGTGTTTCCCGTGCTGCCGGTGCTGCCCGTGCTTTCCGTGCTTCCCGCGCTTCCTGTGCCGGTGTCGTGCACGTGGGCTCCTTCCGGAGGTGATCCGCTCGGACCGCTGAAGGAAACTTCCGGAAGGTCAGCAATAACCGGGAAGTTTCTGCCGGTCAAGGGAGTGCACCGTATCCGGGAAGGGGCCGCCACCGGCGCGGTTGGAGGGGGACGCGCCGATGGCGGCGGTGCCGCCGGCCGCGGTACGGCGGAGAGGGTGGTCAGCGATCGCAGCCAGAGCGAGGGCCGACACCGCACCGAGGTGACTCTCCGGCAGCCTGCGATGGGACGGCCGGAGTCCGCTGCGGGTTCCCGGCTCGGGACGGATTTCCCGAAGTCGGGACAGGGGGTGGGCCAGAGGCTCAACGGGGCGTGTGAGCCGACGCTTCCGGCCACTGCTCGCCGAGCACCCGTACGGTCTCCGCGATGGCCGGACGCCGGGCCGCGCCGGTCCGCCACAGCGCGTACAGCCGCCGCACCGGCATGGGGGCGAGCGGCACCTCCACCACTCCGGCGGGCAGCGGACCGCGCCCGGTCGCGGGATGAGCGCGTTGCCGGGCCTGGCCGTGACGAGGGCGACGTAGGCCGGGTCCTCGCCGGCCTGCTGGACGATGCCTCGACCGGCCTCCCCGGCGGCGTGACACGGAACGTGCGGACTCGTACGCCGGAACCCGTGCCGCCGTCGAGGCGGGCCGGAGCACCGGCCCGGGGACGGCCGCTGCCCCGCCCCTTCACGGGATGCTGTGGGCGAATGCCGCGCGGCGGGAGCCCAAGTGTCCGTACCGTCTCAGCGACACGCCGCGTGCACGGCGTGTCGCTGAGACTCTCGCACCACTTGCCGGCCGTCCGCCGCATTCGCCAACGGCACCCTTCGGGGGCGGGGCAGCGAGCACGGTTCACGGTCAGGTCACCGGGTGTGTTCCACGAACCTCGCAGCCGTCTCGGCCAGGACCTCGCGGCCGTCCCGGGCCCACAACCCGTCGTTGAACAGCTCGACTTCGATGGGACCGGTGTAACCGGCGGCCTCCACGTAGCCCTGCCACTCGCGCATGTCGATCGCGCCGTCGCCGATCTGGCCGCGGCCGGTCAGGACGCCCTGGGGGAGCGGGGTCGTCCAGTCGGCGAGCTGGAAGGTGTGGATACGGCCGCCCTCGCCCGCCCGGGCGATCTGCGCGGGGGCCGTGTCGTCCCACCAGATGTGGTACGTGTCGACCGTGACGCCGACCTGGTGCGCCGGGAAGCGCTCCGCGAGGTCCAGGGCCTGGGCCAGCGTCGACACCACGCAGCGGTCGGAGGCGTACATCGGGTGGAGCGGCTCGATGGCCAGGCGGACGCCGTGCCGCTCCGCGTACGGGCCCAGTTCCGACAGGGCGTCCGCGATGCGCTCCCGCGCGCCGTGCAGGTCCTTCGAGCCGGCCGGGAGACCGCCCGAGACCAGGACCAGGGTGTCCGTGCCCAGCGTGGCCGCCTCGTCGATCGCGCGGCGGTTGTCGGCCAGGGCCTCCGCCCGCTCCCGCGGATCGATCGCCGTGAAGAAGCCGCCCCGGCACAGTGTCGTCACCGTCAGGCCCGCGTCCCGGACCAGCTTGGCCGTGGCCTCCAGCCCGTACGTCTGGACCGGCTCGCGCCACAGGCCCACGTGCCGGATGCCCAACCGGCCGCACTCCTCGACCAGTTCCGGCATCGTCAGCTGCTTCACCGTCATCTGGTTGATGGAGAAGCGCTCCAGCTCCGACGCGCTCACTGGTCCACCCCGTACACGCCCAGCAGTGTCTTCATCCGTTCCTCCGCCAGCTTCGGATCGGGGAACAGCCCCAGGCCGTCGGCGAGTTCGTACGCCCTCGCGAAGTGCGGCAGGGAGCGGGCCGACTGCAGGCCGCCGACCATCGTGAAGTGCGACTGGTGGCCGGCCAGCCAGGCCAGGAACACCACGCCCGTCTTGTAGAAGCGGGTCGGAGTCTGGAACAGGTGGCGGGAGAGCTCGACCGTGGGGTCCAGCAGGCCGCGGAAGCCCTTCACATCACCGGTGTCCAGGACCCGGACCGCCTCGGCCACCAGCGGGCCCAGCGGGTCGAAGATGCCGAGCAGCGCATGGCTGAAGCCCTGCTCGTCACCCGCGATCAGCTCGGGGTAGTTGAAGTCGTCGCCGGTGTAGCAGCGCACGCCCTGCGGCAGCCGGCGGCGGATGTCGATCTCCCGTTGGGCGTCCAGCAGGGAGACCTTGATGCCGTCGACCTTGTCGGGGTGCGCGGCGATCACGTCCAGGAACGTGTCCGTCGCCGCGTCCAGGTCGGACGACCCCCAGTAGCCCTCCAGCGCCGGGTCGAACATCGGGCCGAGCCAGTGCAGGATCACCGGCTCGGCCGACTGGCGGAGCAGATGGCCGTAGACCTCCAGGTAGTCCTCGGGGCCGGAGGCGGCCGCCGCGAGGGCCCGGGACGCCATCAGGATGGTCTGCGCCCCGGACTGCTCCACGACCGCGAGCTGCTCCTCGTAGGCCGCGCGGACCTCGGCGAGTGAACCGGCCGTGATCTGGTCGGTGCCGACACCGCACGCGATACGGCCGCCGGCCGCCCTGGCCTCGGCGGCGCTGCGGCGGATCAGCTCGGCCGCGCCCGCCCAGTCCAGGCCCATGCCGCGCTGCGCGGTGTCCATGGCCTCGGCGACGCCCAGCCCGTGCGACCACAGGTGGCGGCGGAAGGCGAGGGTGGCGTCCCAGTCGACGGCGGCGGGCGAGTCGGGGGAGACGTCCGCGTACGGGTCGGCGACGACGTGCGCCGCCGAGAAGACCGTACGGGAGGTGAAGGGGGTGCCGGGTGTCACGGCGAGGGGCTCGGTGCGGGGCTCGTACGTCCGCAACGCCCCGTCACCGCCGGGGAGTCGGATGGTCACAGCGAGATCTCCGGAACGTCGAGACGGCGGCCCTCGGCCGAGGACTGCAGGCCCAGCTCGGCGAGCTGGACACCGCGGGCGCCGGCCAGCAGGTCCCAGTGGTAGGGCGCGTCGGCGTAGACGTGCTTGAGGAACAGCTCCCACTGGGCCTTGAAGCCGTTGTCGAACTCGGCGTTGTCCGGGATCTCCTGCCACTGGTCGCGGAAGACCTCCGTGGCGGGGATGTCCGGGTTCCAGACCGGCTTCGGCGTCGCCGAGCGGTGCTGGACGCGGCAGTTGCGCAGGCCCGCCACCGCCGAGCCCTCCGTGCCGTCGACCTGGAACTCCACCAGCTCGTCGCGGTTGACGCGGACGGCCCAGGAGGAGTTGATCTGGGCGATGGCGCCGCCTTCCAGCTCGAAGACGCCGTACGCGGCGTCGTCGGCCGTGGCGTCGTACGGCTTGCCGTTCTCGTCCCAGCGCTGCGGGATGTGCGTGGCGGTGAGCGCCTGGACGGACCGCACGCGGCCGAACAGCTCGTGCAGCACGTACTCCCAGTGCGGGAACATGTCGACGACGATGCCGCCGCCGTCCTCGGACCGGTAGTTCCAGGACGGCCGCTGGGCCGCCTGCCAGTCGCCCTCGAAGACCCAGTAGCCGAACTCGCCGCGCACGGACAGGATCCGGCCGAAGAAGCCGCCGTCGATCAGGCGCTTCAGCTTCAGCAGGCCCGGCAGGAAGAGCTTGTCCTGGACGACGCCGTGCTTGATGCCGGCCTCGTTCGCCTGCCGGGCGAGGTCGAGGGCGCCTGCGAGCCCCGTCGCCGTGGGCTTCTCCGTGTAGATGTGCTTGCCGGCGGCGATGGCCTTCTTCAAAGCCTCCTCGCGGGCGGAGGTGACCTGGGCGTCGAAGTAGATGTCCACCGTCTCGTCGGCGAGGACCGCGTCCAGGTCGGTCGAGACGTGCTCCAGCCCGTGCTGCTCGGCCAGCGCCCGCAGCGCGTGCTCCCGGCGGCCGACCAGGATCGGCTCGGGCCACAGCACGGTGCCGTCGCCCAGGTCGAGACCGCCCTGCTCCCGGAGGGCGAGGATGGAGCGGACCAGGTGCTGGCGGTAGCCCATGCGCCCGGTCACGCCGTTCATGGCGATACGCACCGTCTTGCGTGTCACGTCGTTCCCTTCGTACGCGGTTGTCGCGCCGCGTACGCCCCACCCGTCACCGGAGAGCCGGTGAGGCGTCCGTGGACTGGTGGGCGTGACAGCAAGCGCTTTCTATACAGGAAGAAGCTAGCCTCTGACGGCGGTCCGGACAAGACCGTGACCAGGACGAGTTGTTCGAGGGGGCGAACAACCCGGGGCCGGGGGCTTAAGGTCTGCTCGGAACCATGGCCACAGGTCTGGATGTGTAGGAGGGCGGACGACGAGATGCGCGACCGGAGGACGACGAGATGACGGTGACCCTGGCGGACGTGGCGGCCCGCGCGCAGGTCTCGCCCGCGACGGTGTCGCGCGTGCTGAACGGGAACTACCCCGTGGCGGCCTCGACCCGCGAGCGGGTGCTGAAGGCCGTGGACGAGCTGGACTACGTGCTCAACGGGCCCGCGAGCTCCCTGGCCGCCGCCACCTCCGACCTGGTCGGGATCCTGGTGAACGACATCGCCGACCCCTTCTTCGGGATCATGGCGAGCGCGATCCAGGCGGAGATCGGCGGACCGGGCGGCCGCGCGGGCGGGGAGAGACTCGCGGTGGTCTGCAACACGGGCGGCTCCCCGGAGCGGGAACTGACGTATCTCACGCTGCTGCAGCGGCAGCGGGCCGCGGCCGTGGTGCTGACCGGCGGGGCGATCGAGGACACGGCGCACACGGCGGCCATGGACGCGAAGGTGCACAAGCTGTCCGACGCCGGGACGCGGGTCGTCCTGTGCGGACGCCCGCCGGCGCCGGAGACCGGGGCGATCGCGCTGACCTTCGACAACCGCGGCGGCGGGCAGGAGCTCACCGAGCACCTCATCGGGCTCGGGCACCGGCGCCTCGGGTACATCGCGGGCCCGGAGGAGCGGACGACCACGCGGCACCGGCTGGAGGGCCACCGGGCCGCGCTGGCCGCGCACGGGATCGAGGAGGACCCCCGGTGGACCGTGTACGGGCGCTACGACCGGCGGTCCGGCTACGAGGCGACGCTGGAACTGCTGCGGCGCGACCCGTCGTTGACGGCGGTCGTCGCGGCGAACGACTCCGTCGCGCTAGGGGCGTGCGCCGCGTTGCGGGACTCGGGGCTGCGGATTCCGGAGGACGTGTCGGTGGCGGGGTTCGACGATCTGCCGTTCAGCATCGACGCCGTGCCTTCGCTGACGACGGTCCGGTTGCCGCTGGCGGAGGCCGGGGCGCGGGCCGGGCGGATCGCCATGGGGCGTGAGGAGGCGCCGCCCGGGGGGATCGCGTCGGTGCGGGGGGAGTTGATGGTGCGGGGGTCCTCCGGGGTGCCGCGGGTTTCTTGAGGGCGGGGCCCCGCGGGGTGCTGGGGGCTTCGTGAGGTGCGGGGGTCCTTCGGGGAACGCGGGCCATGGCGACCTGGCGCAACCTCGCCAAAGGCGCCCTCCGGCTGGGCGGTGTCAGGAACATCGCCGCCGCTGTGATGGATACCTCACCACCTTGCGCGCCGAGAGGATCGCTCTCTGCCCTCGTCAGGGTCGATCGTGGGCGGCATGAACGACCACCGCATGGCGCCCGTCGACCTCGAGGAGGCCGGTGAGGTCCGCCGTTTCTGGGGCGGACTCGGTCTTCCCGGGCTAATCGACGTCCATACGCACTTCATGCCCGAGCGGGTCCTGCGCAAGGTCTGGGAGTACTTCGACGCCACCGGGCCGCTGATCGGCGGGCTGGAGTGGCCGATCACGTACCGCAGGGAGGAGGCGGAGCGAGCGGCTCTGCTGCGGGAGTTCGGCGTCCGGGCCTTCACCTCGATGCTCTACCCCCACAAGCCCGGCATGGCCGCATGGCTGAACGGATGGGCCGCCGACTTCGCCCGCCGCACCCCCGACTGCCTGCACACCGCCACCCTCTTCCCCGAGCCGGGCGTCGAGACGTACGTCCGCGAGGCCGTCGAAGCGGGCGCGCGGGTGTTCAAGTCGCATGTGCAGGTGGGAGCGTACGATCCGGCCGACGAACGGCTCCAGCCTGCGTGGGGCGTGCTGGCCGAGGCCCGGATCCCCGTGGTGATGCACTGCGGCTCCGGACCCGCGCCCGGCAAGCACACCGGCCCCGAGCCCGTCGGACGGGTGCTGGCGCGGCACCCGGCACTCCGGCTGATCGTCGCGCACATGGGCATGCCCGAGCACGAGGAGTTCCTCGGCCTCGCCGAGCGCTACGACCAGGTGCGGCTGGACACGACGATGGTGTTCACCGACTTCACCGAGGCGTTCATGCCGTACCCGCGCGACGCCCTGCCCCGGCTCGCCGCACTGGGCGACCGCATCCTGTTCGGCTCCGACTTCCCCAACATCCCCTACCGCTACATGCACCAGCTCCACGCCCTGGAACGGCTGGGTCTCGGGCCGGAGTGGCTGCGGGCCGTCTGCCACGACAACGCGGCGGACCTGTTCGGGCTGTAGGTGCACGCCGATGGGGGCGGACGTCCTCCGGGGACGTCAACTCGCCGTACGATCGCGCGGGTTCGTCGCACGCGGCCGTCGCCTTCGCAGACACCATGTCCCGGACGCCGATCTCCATCCGGCGGCCGCGCGGAGGTGTTCGCCGCGGGCATGCCGTGATCCGGGGGCGCCACCGGCGATGAGTTTCGCGTCGGACCCAGGTCTGTAGTGCCGTCATCGCCCGAGCGAGAAAGCGGAGTGAGTCCCATGCGCATCGTCATCACCGAGTTCATCAGCCTGGACGGCGTCGTGCAGGCCCCGGGCGGGCCGCAGGAGGACACCGACGGCGGCTTCGCGCACGGCGGCTGGTCGCACTCGTACTTCGACGAGGAGGTGCTGGGCGGCGCCTTCGACGCTGGGCTGGCCAGAGCCGAGGCGCTGCTGTTCGGGCGGCGTACGTACCAGACGATGGCGGGGGCGTGGCCCGAGCGGGCCGGGGACCCCTTCGCCGACCGGATGAACTCCCTGAAGAAGTACGTCGTCTCCAGCACGCTCGGCGAGGCCGACCTGACCTGGAACAACTCCTCGCTCATCCCCGGCGACCAGGCCGTCGCCCGGATCCGGGAGCTGCGCGAGACCGGGGGCGGCGACATCGCCATGATGGGCAGCCCGACGCTCGTGCGGACGCTGCTGTCCGAGGGTCTGGTCGACGAGCTGCAGCTCCTCGTCATGCCGGTGATCCTCGGCGGCGGCAAGACGATCTTCCCCGGCGACGGTGGGAAGCGCCCGATGGAGCTGGTCTCCACGGTCACCGGCAAGACCGGCGTCCAGGTCTGCGTGTACCGGCCGGCGACGGCGGAGGGGTGACGAGCTGCTCGGGATGGAGTGGGGCGACCGGCACTGGCGCACGCCGGTGCAGACGCCCCGCCGCAGGATGTCCCGTCCCGATGCCGCGGCGCCGGGATCGGGGCGACGCATCGGGATCGGGGCGACGCGCCCCTGGGCACCCGATCCGGTGACGGACGGCACCGCCCCGGCATCACCACAGTGAGGGTGCCGGGCATCGGACCGTCCGGGCCGAACCGGGAGCGCGAGGGTGTGTGGGAACCCGCCCACCCGTCACGGAGCGCGCACACGAGACACGTGCCCGAGCGGGGGCAGCGGAGGGAACGCGGGAGACCAGCGCGTCCGGCGACTGGATCTTCACGCAACACCCGAGTGGCCAAGGGGAGTCGTGGGCGGGGGTGCCGGGTAGGGTCCGTCCGTATGAAGCTGGCGTTCTCCACCCTCGGTGTCCCCGGCCTGCCCCTGCCCGACGTCCTGCGCCTCGCGAGCGCGCACGGCTACCACGGCGTGGAACTGCGCACCCACCCCGAGGAACCGGTCCACACCGGCCTCGACCCGGATCAGCGGGCCGAGGTGGCGGCCGAGTTCAAGGGGGCGGGCGTAGAGATCCTGGGCCTGGCGGGCTACGCGCGGGTCGCCGCGCCGGGCGACGACGAGCCCGTCCTGGCCGAGATCCGCGCCCTCCTCGACCTGGCCCACGACCTCGGCGCCCCGTACATCCGGGTCTTCCCCGGCGGCGACCCGGAGGTCCAGACCCCCGAGGAGGCCGACGCGACGGCCGCCCGCCGCCTGGGCACGGCCGCCGAACACGCGAACGACCTCGGTGTTCGCATCCTCCTCGAAACCCACGACTCCCACCGCACCGCCGCCGACGCGATGCGCGTCCTCGGCCTCGTCGGCCACCGCCAGGTCGGCGCCCTCTGGGACGTCATGCACACCTGGCTCGGCGGCGAACAGCCCACCGAGTCCTACGCGGCCCTCTCCCCGCACCTCGGCTATGTCCAGGTCAAGGACATCGCCTCGGCCGACGACACCACCCCCCTCCCCCTCGGCGAGGGCGTCCTGCCCCTGGCCGAATGCGTGGAGATCCTCTCCCGCCACGGCTGGGACGGCTGGCTGTGCTGGGAGTACGAGAAGCGGTGGTACGAGGACGCGGCACCGCTGGCGGATCTGCTGGGGCCGGGGCGCGAGCATCTGAGCAGGCTGCTGAACGACTCGGCGTGACGCGTCAGCCCTCGGCGGGGCGGGCTCCCGCTGCCAGGACCGTGAGCACCGCGACACAGCCGCCCAGCAGCATCACCGTGGACGGTGAGGTGCGGTCCAGCACGACACCGCCGAGGAGCGCGCCGGCCGAGATGGTCGCCTGGAAGGAAGCGGTGAACAGGACCGACGCCGCTTCCGGGGCGTGCGGGACCGCCTGCGAGAACCAGGTCCGCGAGACGATGGCGAAGATCCCCAGCATCACGGAGACCACGGCTGGCCAGCCCTTCCGCGGGGACCGCGGAGCGGGTGAGCTGCCGTCGGCCGAAGCGGTGAGGGGGACCGGCATGGCGATCCGTTCTGTGGGAGACAGCGCGTTTCGCTCAGTCCAGCAGGGGCGCCGCGGATGGTCGGCAGCTCTGCGACCGCACCCCTGCCCGTCAGGGGTGATGTCGCGTGCTCGCGACGACGAGGAGCGGTCAGTCGCCTCGGGGCCTGCCGAACTCCTCGATCAGGACCGGATACTGCTCCTTGCCGTGCCCGGCGGCGATCGCGCGGTCGGCCATTGCCTTGATCAGTTTCGGCAGTTCGGCGTTCACGCCCACCGCCTCGCTCTCCTCGATCAGGTGGGCCATCGCTCGTGCGTCGGTCTCCAGGGCCGACACCTCGGCCGGGAACGAGCCGCTGTCGATCTGCTCGGCATAACCGGGCAGCCATTCGGCCACACCGGCGGCGATCTGCCGGGCGAACGGCGCGTACGTCGTGGCGTCGACACCGGCCGTCCTGAGCATCGCGGTGCCCTGGAGCCAGGCGTTCAGGACGCTCCACATCATGGCCGAACCGGCCACGTCGTAGAGGGACGCGAGCCCATGGTCCGCACCGAGGTGGGTGACGGTGCCGAGCGCGCCGAGCGCGGACTCGTGGGTCTCGAAGTCCGCCCGCGCCCCGCTGTGCAGAATCATCGCCTCGGCGGTCCCGATCGCCGGCGGGACGGCCATGATGGCGCCGTCGAGGTAGCGGGCGCCTCGCTGCTCGGCTTCCCGGGGTGACGAAGCGTGCGTCGAAATCCGTAGCCGGCGTCACGGAGGGCATCTGTTCAAGCGGCTCCGGTCGCTCAACCGACCCTCGGTGGGCGCGTGATGCCCAACTTCGGTCACCGAACGGTCTGTAGGAGTCCGGGCCGTGCGGGCCCAACTCCGTTGCCGCCGCGCGTCCCGCCTGACTACCGTCCCCACCATGCCCCGGACCCTGCACACCCCCCGCCTCCTCCTCGACCCCTACACCCCGGACGACGAAGACGACTTCGTCGTCCTGTTCCAGGACGCCAGGGTGTCCCGGTGGATGGGGAACGGCCCCGCCTCCGAGGCCGACGACCGCGCTCTGTTCGGGCGCATCTTCAGCAAGGTGTACGCGCAGGACCTGTTCGACGTGTGGGCGGTCCGGCGCGAGGGGCGACTCGTCGGGCACGCGGAGATCAAGCGGACCGCCGAGGTCGAGGGGCACGAGATCATCTACGCCCTGGCCCCCGAGGTCTGGGGGAGCGGGCTCGGGACGGAGCTGGCCGAGGCCGTCGTGGCGTACGGCTTCGGGACTCTGGGGCTCACCGAGGTGCACGCCACCGTGGACGCGCGCAACACCGCATCGCTGCACCTGCTCGGCCGGATGGGATTCGCGCACGTCCGGGACATCGAAGAGGACGACGGCGGCCTCACCCGCGTGCTCACCCGGCGGGCGCCGTGATCTTCCGGAATTCGGTAGGAAATTCTTATCCGGCCGTGCAACCCTTCCCGCCCCCGGAGGGTCGTATGTGGTGTCAGGACCTCTGGAGGGGGATCCGGGGGGGATCGCGGAGGCTCCTGACGGGAGGGGAAAGGCCGGGGGCCTGGTCGACGGACCGGGCCCCCCGAAACCCTTCCGGGACGTCAGAAGAAGACGCCGCAGCGCAGCAGGACGTTCGCATAGGGCCGTGCCTCGCCCGTGCGGACGATCAGCCGGGCCCCCGCCGACAGTTCCTTGAGCCGCTCGTGCGGGACGAGGTCCAGCGCGGGGAAATATCCCTCCAGCAGCTTCGAGGCCTGCGGATTCGCCTGCCGTACCTCCTGGGCAGCCGTCGCCCCCTCGACCACCAGCTCCGCCAGCAGCCCTTCCAGCACCTCCGCGAACGCCGGCACCCCGGCCCGGAACGCCAGGTCCACCACCCGCGGCCCGTCGGGTACCGGCATGCCCGCGTCGCACACCAGCACCCCGTCGCCGTGCCCCAGTTCGGCCAGCGCACCGGCGAGACGGCGGTTCAGTATTCCTGCCTTCTTCACCGGGCCCCACCTCGCTCGCCCGATGCGCAGTCGCCGTCCGACCCGCGGCCGGGGGCCCGGGGGGTGTCTCCCGGGCCGGCACCGCTCAGCTCAGCGACCTCCGCGGCCGTCGGGAAGGAGGCCTGCGCGCCCTCCTTCGTCACGGTCGCGGCACCCACCCGCACCGCGTACGCCGCAGCCTCCGCCAGGGACTCGCCCGCCCCCAGCCGGTAGGCGAGCGCGGCGGTGAACGCGTCGCCCGCGCCTGTCGTGTCCACCGCCCGCACCTTCACGGACGGGACACGGGAGACACCCTCCGCCGACGCCACCAGCGCGCCCTCCGACCCCAGCGTCACCACCACCGACCGCGGGCCCTTCGCGAGCAGGATCCGCGCCCAGTCCTCGGGCGCGTCCCCGACCGCCGACGCGCCCAGGATCACCTTCGCCTCGTGCTCGTTCACGATCAGCGGGTCACAGGCCGCCAGGACCTCCCGCGGCAGGGGCCGCGGCGGCGAGGGGTTGAGGACGAAGCGGCTGCCCGGCGCCAGGTTCCGGACGACCTCCACCACCGTCTCCAGCGGGATCTCCAGCTGTGCCGAGACCACCCGGGAGCTGTGGAACAGGCACCCGGCGGCGCTCACGTCCTCCGGCGCCAGCCGGCCGTTCGCACCCGGCGACACGACGATGCTGTTGTCCCCCGACGGGTCGACCGTGATCAGCGCGACCCCGGTCGGCGCGCCGCCCACCAGGACACCCACCGTGTCGACACCGGCCTGCCGCTGCGAGTCCAGCAGCAGCCGGCCGTGCGCGTCGTCACCCACCCGGGCCAGCAGCGCCGTACGGGCACCGAGCCGGGCGGCGGCGACCGCCTGGTTCGCGCCCTTGCCGCCCGGGTGGACGGCCAGGTCGGAGCCGAGCACGGTCTCGCCGGCGCCGGGCCGGCGCTCCACCCCGATCACCAGGTCGGCGTTGGCCGACCCCACGACCAGGAGGTCGTAGTCGTACATGAGTTGTCTCCCCACGTGAGTGACATGGGCGGGCGGTCACGTCGTGTGACCGCCCGCCGTTCCCCGATGTCAGCCGCTGAAGCCGGCCACGTTCTCCTTGGTGACCACCTTCACCGGCACCTTCACCGTCTCCTCGATCTTCTTGCCCTGGAGTGCCTTCAGGGCGTTGTCCACGGCGATCTTCCCGAGCTGGGACGGCTGCTGCGCCACGGACGCGTACAGCGTGCCGCCCTCGACCGCCTTGAGCCCGTCCGGCGTGCCGTCGAAGCCGACCACGGAGACCGACTTGCCGGCCTTGGAACCCAGCGCCTTGATCGCGCCGAGCGCCATCTCGTCGTTGGCGGCGATGACGCCCTGGACGTCCGGGTGCGCCTGGAGCAGGTTCGACATCACGTCGAGGCCCTTGGTGCGGTCGAAGTCGGCGGGCTGCTGGGCCACGACCTGGATGCCCGGGAAGGCCTTGAGGCCGTTCGCGAAGCCCTGGGCGCGCTCGCGGGCGGCGGAGGTGCCCGCCTGACCCTGCAGGATCACGATCTTGCCCGTGCCGCCGAGCTTGTCGGCGATGGTCTTGGCGGCGAGTTCACCGCCGGCGACGTTGTCGGAGGCGACGAGGGCGTCCACCGGAGCCTCGTTGACGCCCCGGTCCACCGCGATGACCGGGATCTCCGCCTGGTCCGCCGCGTTCACCGAGTTGCTCGCCGCGTCCGAGTCGACCGGGTTGACGATGATCGCGCCGAGCCCGGAACTGGTGAAGTTCTGCAGCTGGTTGGCCTGCTGGGAGGCGTCGTTCTGGGCGTCCGTGACGGTGAGGTCCACGCCCAGCTTCTTCGCCTCGGCCTGGGCGCCCGCGCGGATCTGCACGAAGAAGGGGTTGTTGAGCGTGGACAGCGACAGGCCCATCTTCGGGGTGCTCGCGGTGGAGGAGCCGTTGTGCAGGAAGGACGTGGCGCCGACGATGGCGACGGTGACGACGGCCGCGAGCCCGTACGTCGCGGCCTGCTTGCCCTTGCCTCCTGAAGAAGCACCGGCCACCGGGGTCGCCCCGGCCTTGCGCCGCAGCGTGTCGAACAGCACGGCCAGCGCGATGACGACACCGATGACGACCTGCTGCCAGAACGCGGAGACGTTCAGCAGGTTCAGCCCGTTGCGCAGCACGGCCAGGATCAGGGCGCCGATCAGCGTGCCGGACGCCTTGCCCGTACCGCCCGCGAGGGAGGCGCCGCCGATGACGACCGCGGCGATCGCGTCCAGCTCGTAGCCTTCGGCGGCCTGCGGCTGCGCGGAGGACAGCCGGGCGGCGAGGACGACACCGGCGACGGCGGCGAAGACGCCCGAGAAGGCGTAGATCGCGAGCTTCTGCCTCTTCACGCGCAGCCCGGACAGCCGCGCGGCCTCCTCGTTGCCGCCGATCGCGTACATCGAGCGGCCGATGTACGTCCGGCCGAGGACGAAGGCGGCGATCAGGCCCATCACGATCATCACCAGGACCGGCACCGGGAGCCAGCCGCCGAGCGTGTCCCCGAGGTGGGAGACGGAGTCGGGGAAGGCGATCGGGGAGCCCTCGGAGATCACGAGGGACAGGCCGCGGGCCACGGACAGCATGGCCAGGGTGGCGATGAACGGCGGGAGTTTGCCGTAGGAGATCAGGATGCCGTTGACCAGGCCGCACGCGATACCGGTCGCTATGGCGAGGAGGACGGCGAGGAACACGGGGACACCCGCCGAGGTGGCGCTCCACGCGAGCACCGTGGCCGAGAGCGCGGCGACCGAGCCGACCGACAGGTCGATGCCCGCGGAGACGATCACGAAGGTCACGCCGAAGGCGAGGACGGCCGTCACGGCCGCCTGCACACCGACGTTGAGGAGGTTGTCCGTCGTCAGGAAGTCGCCCGACAGGGCCGACATCGCGATGACGAGGACGATGAGCGCGGTGAGCGCGCCGTTGTCGAGCAGGAGGCGGCGCAGGCCTCCCGAGGCGTCACCCGCGCCCGTCGTGCTCTTGAGCGTGTCAGTGGCCACGGGAGGCCTCCGTTCCGGTCTCGGTCGTTGTCGCTGTCGTGGGGGTGCTGGGACTGCTGGGACTGCTGACGGCGAGTGCCATCACGGCGTCCTGGGTCGCCTCGTCGGCGGAGAGTTCACCGGCGATCCGGCCCTGCGCCATCACCAGCACCCGGTCGCTCATGCCGAGCACCTCGGGCAGGTCGCTGGAGATCATCAGGACGGCCGCGCCGGCGGCGGTGAGTTCGTTGACGAGCTGGTAGATCTCGACCTTGGCGCCGACGTCGATGCCGCGGGTCGGCTCGTCGAGGATCAGCACCTTGGTGTCGGCGAGCAGCCACTTGCCGATGACGACCTTCTGCTGGTTGCCGCCGGAGAGCGTGCGCACGTGCTGCTCCAGGCCCGCCATCCGCACGCCGAGCTGCCGCGCGATCCGCGCGGCCGCCTCGCGCTGGCCCTTGAGGTCGACGAGCCCCGCGCGCGTGGCCGACCGCAGCGTCACCAGCCCGAGGTTCTCCTCGACCGACGCGTCCAGCACCAGGCCCTGGCCCTTGCGGTCCTCGGGGATGAGGCCGATGCCCGCGGTCATCGCCGCGCCGACGTCGTCCTTGGCGATCGCGGTGCCGGACACCTTCACGGTGCCCTTGTCGTACGCGTCGGCCCCGAAGACCGCCCGTACGACCTCCGTACGCCCGGCCCCGACCAGCCCCGCGATGCCGACGACCTCACCGGCGCGCACCTCGAAGCTGACGTCGTGGAAGACGCCGTCCCGGGTGAGCCCCTCGACGGACAGCAGCGCGGCACCCCGGTCACCCCGCTCGCGCGGGTACTGCTGCTCGATCGACCGCCCGACCATGAGCCGTACGAGCTCGTCCTCGGGCGTGGCGGCCGGGACCTGCCCGACGCTCCTGCCGTCCCGGATGACCGTCACCCGGTCTCCCAGGGCGGCGATCTCCTCCAGGTGGTGCGTGATGAAGACGATCCCGACGCCCTCCTCGCGCAGCCTGCGCACGATCGCGAAGAGCTTCTCGACCTCCTCGGAGGTGAGTACGGCCGTCGGCTCGTCCATGATCAGCACGCGCGCGTCGAGGCTGAGCGCCTTGGCGATCTCGACCATCTGCAGGCGGGCGATGCCGAGTTCGCGGACCCGCGCGCGGGGCGACACGTTCACGCCCACCCGCGCGAGGAGGACCTCGGCGTCCGCCTCCATCCGCTTCCGGTCGATCATCCCGAACCGGCGCGGCTGCCTCCCCAGGAAGATGTTCTCGGCGACCGTCAGGTCGGGTACGAGGTTGAACTCCTGGTAGATGGTGGCGATCCCGAGCCGCTCGGAGTCCTGCGCACCCTGGATGCGCGTCTCCTCACCGCCGACCAGGATCCGCCCGGCGTCGGGGGTGTAGGCGCCGGAGAGCATCTTGATGAGGGTGCTCTTGCCCGCGCCGTTCTCACCGAGCAGCACGTGCACCTCGCCCCGGCGCAGGTCGAAGTCGACGCTGTCCAGCGCCACCACGCCCGGGAAGGTCTTGCGTATGCCCTCGATGCGCAGCAACTCGTCCGGGTTGCTCACGACGTGCTCCTTTGCACTGGGGTGGGGTTCTCGCCGCACGAGCGGCGTACGACGAGCCGGGCGGGGAGGGTGACGGACTCGCCCGGCCGTCCCTCGATGCGGTCGACCAGGGCCCGTACGGCGGCCCGGCCCAGCTCGCCCGTGGGCTGGGCGATCGCGGTGATCGGCGGATCGGTGTGCACGAACCACCGGATGTCGTCGAACGCGGCCAGCGCGAGATCGTCCGGCACGCGCAGGCCACGCGCGCGTACGGCGTCCAGCGCGCCGAGCGCCATCAGGTTGTCGGCCGCGAACACGACCTCGGGCGGCTCGGCCAGGGCGAGGAACCCCTCGGTGACCCGGCGGCCGCTCTCGACCTGGAAGTCGCCCTGCCCTGTGTAGGCGTCGGGCAGGTCGAGCCCGTACGCGCCGAGGGCCTCCCGGAAGGCCCTCACGCGCTCCTGGCCGGTCGTGGTCGCCGCCGGACCCGCGATGATCGCGAGCCGCCGGTGCCCGAGCCCGTGCAGATGCGCCACGAGGTCCCGGATGGCGGCCCGCCCGTCCGCCCGGACGACCGGCACGTCCACGCCCGGGATCCACCGGTCCACGAACACCATGGGCGTCCCCGCCCGCGCGGCGTCCAGCATCAGCGGCGAGCCGCCGTCGGTGGGGGAGACCAGCAGGCCGTCGATCCGGCGGTCCAGCAGGTTCCGTACGTGGTGGTCCTGGAGGTCGGGCCGCTCGTCGGCGTTGCCGATGATCACGCTGTAGCCGAGCGCGCGGGCCTCCTCCTCCACCGAGCGGGCCAGTTCGGTGAAGTACGGGTTGAGCACGTCGCTGATGACCAGGCCGAGGGTGTGGGTCTGGTCGGTGCGCAGGGAGCGGGCGACGGCGTTCGGGCGGTAGCCCAGGGTCTCGACGGCGGCCAGCACACGGGTGCGTGCGTCGGCGCTGACCGACGGGTGGTCGTTCAGGACGCGCGAGACCGTGGCGACGGAGACGCCGGCCTCGGCAGCGACGTCCTTGATACTGGCCACCGCCGCTCCACCTCCTTGTGGATCAGTCGTGTGAGCGCCCGCCGATGACTCGGGGAGTGCTTGTGGAATCGATTACATCGACGGGTGGATGGAATCGATTACACGCCGGTAAATCAAGACCCCAAGGGCACCTCTTGACCGGATCGTGATCTCGCGGGGCGCGGCCCGGCGATCCAGGGTGGAGAGACGAGGGATTCCGCGAGGGGGCTTCAGAGGCCCCTGGCGGGCCGGAGCGGAGGAGGTATGACGGCGGCGACCCGGAACGGAGGGTGGTCGACCACGTTGTGGCGCAGGCCGGGGGAGGCGGGGGAACTACCGGGGCCGGTGCCGATGAGTTTCGCCCGCCCGGGCGGTCCACACTTCGTCGACCACAGGAGGAGCGCCATGACCCAGCTGCTGCGCGTGCAGAACTTCACCGTCTCGAGCGACGGATTCGGCGCCGGAGAGCACCAGAGCCTGGAGAGGCCCTTCGGCCACGCCGACCCGGGGCAGATGATGGCCTGGGCCGTTGCCACGGCGAGCTGGCCCCACCGCACCGACCCCGGCGGGAGCCGCGGTCTCGACGACTACCTCCTGCGTGACTTCACGCACGACATCGGTGCCGAGATCATGGGCCGCAACAAGTTCGGTCCGCAGCGCGGCCCCTGGCAGGACCACGAGTGGAAGGGCTGGTGGGGCGACGAGCCGCCGTTCCACACGCCGGTGTTCGTCATGACCCACCACGAGCGCCCTTCGTTCACGCTCTCCGACACCACATTCCACTTCGTCGGGGGCGATCCGGCGGATGTCCTCGACCAGGCCCGCAAGGCGGCCGGGGGCAAGGACGTCCGGCTCGGCGGCGGGGCGTCCACGATCCGGCAGTTCCTCGACGCCGACCTCGTGGACACCCTGCACGTGGCGGTCTCGCCCGGCTTGGTGCTCGGCGCCGGGTCGCGGCTGTGGGAGTCCCCCGAGGAACTGCTCGACCGCTTCCACCGCGATGTGGTGCCGAGCCCGAGCGGGGTGACGCACCACCTGTTCTGGAGGAAATGAGGAGCGCGCTGCCGGTCGGCGAGTCCGCGATGAGGGCGGTACGGGCAAGCCTGGCGGCCGCCACGGTGTGGTTGCCGCCCTGGTAACGGGTCGCGTCATGCGACAGCCGGGCAGACGGAGGGCCTGACGGCGAGCGCGCCGCCGGTGCGCGCAGGCCGTCAGGCTCCTCCCGGATGACGGCGGTCTTTCGCGCAGGACAGGCGCGCCCCTCTGCTGTCCGCGACCCGTTTGACGTCCCGCAGGCACTCGGTGAGCCGCAGGGCCAGGTAGCGCAGTTCCGCACTCGACGCGCGGCGCTGCGCGAGGAGTTCGGCGGCGTGGCCGAGGAGGTCGTCAGCCATGCCGAGGTGTACGTCCTCGATCTCGTCGGCCAGCCGCGAGACGTAGCCCGTCCCGTCACCGACGAGGTAGCAGGGCTTTCCTTCCGGGCTGGTCCACGGCAGGAGACGCCCGGACCATCCGGCGGTCATGCGCTCGCCCCCGTCGACAGATACGGCCGGACCAGTCGTTTGTCCTCGCCGCGCAGCAGGCGCTCCTCCGGGCGGCGGCCGACCGCGCCGTTGACGCCGTCGCGGCAGTACGGGCACGGGGGCCGCTCCGGGGGCAGCCGTCGTCGGCCGCGTGGGGGGAACAGGACGCGGAGGAGTGGTTCGAGGGCTCGGGCGATGAGGTCTGTCATGTCTGTCCGTCTTCCGACCAGTGGTGACTGCGTTCTGTGGTGAAGCACTCACAGAGTGGGGTCGGTGGTGGCTACGCTGCCAGGGGCTGGAGCTTGACATCGCGTCTGTCAAGAAAGGGAGTTGGCCGCATGGACGAACGTCGTACGCCTCGAACGCTCCGGGAGAAGTACGGGGAGGAGCTGAGGCTGAGGCGATCGGCATCCCGCCTCACCCAGGAGGAACTGGGCGACCAGGTCGTGTGCTCGCCCACACTGATCAGTCACTTCGAGGCCGGGAGGCGCCTTCCGAAGCCGGAGGACGCGCAGCGGATCGACCGGGCGCTCGGGACGGACGGCTTCTTCGCGCGGTGGCTGGAGGATCTGGAGTCGAAATACACCGACCACTTCGCGGCGGTGGCCGAGCTGGAGCAACTGGCGGTGCTCATCCAGCAGTTCGCGCTCTCGCTGGTACCCGGAGTGCTCCAGACCGAAGGCTATGCACGCGCGCTTTTCCGTGCGTACCGACCGAACCACACGACCGAGGAACTTGACGAGCTCGTTGTCATCCGAACGAAGCGCCGACAAATCCTCGACGGACCGGGGCGGCCTGTGGTCTGGACCCTGCTCGATGAGGCGGTCCTGCGGCGCTGTGTCGGCGGCCCGCAGGTCATGGCAGAGCAGTTGCACAAGATCGCAGACATGGCCGAGGCGGGACGACTGCGGTTGCACGTCCTTCCCTATGGCGTGGGGGCACACGCACTCATGCAGAGTCTGCTCACGCTCATGACGTTCGAGGACTCGGCCCCGGTGGCCTACGTCGAGGGCTTTCAGACCGGGAACCTGATGGACGATCCGGCTCTGGTGAGCGCCAGTCAAACCGCTTACGCTCTGGCCCTGAGCGATGCGTTGGCGCAGCAGAAGTCACTTGCCCTCGTCAGAGCGGCAGCGGAGGAACACGCACATGGTCACCACTGAGAACGGCAGCGCCGACTGGTACAAATCCAGCTACAGCGGCGGAGATCAAGGGGAGTGCCTCGAAGTCGCCCGCAACCACCCCGACGTCCCCGTCCGCGACAGCAAGAGCACCGACGGCCCGGCCCTGCTCTTCTCGGCCGGAGGCTGGACCGCGTTCGTGGCCGCCGTGAAGGAGGGCCACATCAAGGGCTGACACCGCCACACGGGGGGAATCTCACCGCCGCAAGCTGTAACTCACCAACGACGCCCCCACCACCGACCCGAACGCCGGCAGCAGGAACTGCGCGAAGGCCTCCCAGCCCCACACGATGCCCGCGCACGCCGCCGTGATGTTGATGGCCAGGGACATGATCCACAGGGCGACGCTCTGGGCCTGGGGCGACATCGTTCCTCGTCGTGATCCGGGTCGGGGTGAATGCACGGGGCGGGGCGGAATCAACCCGGTCCCGGGCTCGGACGGGGGCGCGATTCCGGCATGGGGGTGCGGCCCACAGGGGGAGAGCCGGGGGTGTCCTCGTCCGGCGCGGACGGCCCCGGAGCCACGATCGCGTGCTCCCCGGACAGGGTCGGCGCCTTCACGAGCAGCGTCAACGTGCCGACGGCGCACAGGCCGACGAGCAGCGCTCCAGTGGTGCACAGGCGCCGAGGGGCGTTCGGGCGTGGGGGAGGCACGGGCATCACGGTCGCTCCGGAATCGAGTCCGCCCCCCGTGGAATGAATCCCTGGATCTTCCCACGGGAAAGAATCCCAAAAGGGACGCACCGGATGCTTGAACTGTAAAGCTTCCGGCCTTTCTGTGAATTCACCGTGAAAGGTGAGCCCCTGTGCGCATACTGATCGGTCGCTTTGCGCGAGGGCCGTCCGTGGTGCGCTCGGGGCTTCGCTGTCGTACCCGGGCGGTACCGTCGGATCATGACCGATCAGGCGGGGGCCGCCCAGGCGGGCGAGCGGCGACTGGCCACGCTGGAAGGCGTGCTCGAGCGCATCACGTACGCCAACGAGGAGAACGGCTACACGGTCGCCCGGGTCGACATCGGCCGAGGCGGCGGCGACCTCCTCACGGTCGTCGGCGCGCTGCTCGGCGCCCAGGTCGGCGAGTCCCTGCGCATGGAGGGCCGCTGGGGCTCCCATCCGCAGTACGGGAAGCAGTTCCACGTGGAGAACTACACGACGGTCCTCCCGGCCACCGTGCAGGGCATCCGCCGCTACCTCGGCTCGGGTCTGGTCAAGGGCATCGGCCCGGTCTTCGCCGACCGCATCACGCAGCACTTCGGCCTGGACACGCTCCAGGTCATCGAGGAGGAGCCCAAGCGGCTCATCGAGGTCCCCGGGCTCGGCCCCAAGCGGACCAAGAAGATCGCCGACGCCTGGGAGGAGCAGAAGGCCATCAAGGAGGTCATGCTCTTCCTCCAGACCGTCGAGGTCTCCACGTCCATCGCGGTGCGCATCTACAAGAAGTACGGCGACGCCTCCATCTCCGTCGTGAAGAACCAGCCCTACCGTCTCGCCGCCGACGTCTGGGGCATCGGCTTCCTCACCGCCGACAAGATCGCCCAGTCCGTCGGCATCCCGCACGACAGCCCCGAGCGCGTCAAGGCGGGCCTGCAGTACGCGCTGTCGCAGTCCACCGACCAGGGCCACTGCTTCCTCCCCGAGGAGCAGCTGATCAAGGACGCCGTGAAGCTCCTCCAGGTCGACACCGGCCTGGTCATCGAGTGCCTCGCCGAGCTGGCCGAGCCCCCGCAGGACGGCGAGGACCCCGGCGTCGTGCGGGAGAAGGTGCCGGGCCCCGACGGCGGGGAGCCCGTCACCGCCATCTACCTCGTCCCCTTCCACCGCGCCGAACTCTCCCTCTCCGCCCAGCTGCTGCGCCTCCTGCACACCGGCGAGGACCGGATGCCCGGCTTCGGGGCCGTCGCCTGGGACAAGGCGCTGAGCTGGCTGAAGGGGCGTACGGGAGCCGAACTCGCTCCCGAGCAGGAGGCCGCCGTCAAGCTGGCGCTGACCGAGAAGGTCGCCGTCCTCACCGGCGGCCCCGGCTGCGGCAAGTCCTTCACGGTCCGCTCGATCGTGGAGCTGGCCCGCGCCAAGAAGGCGAAGGTCGTCCTCGCCGCCCCGACCGGCCGGGCCGCCAAGCGCCTGTCCGAGCTCACCGGCGCCGAGGCCTCCACGGTCCACCGCCTGCTGGAGCTGAGGCCCGGCGGCGACGCGGCCTACGACCGGGACCGTCCGCTGGACGCCGACCTGGTGGTGGTCGACGAGGCGTCCATGCTCGACCTGCTCCTCGCCAACAAGCTGGTGAAGGCCGTTCCGCCGGGGGCGCATCTGCTGTTCGTCGGGGACGTCGACCAGTTGCCCAGCGTCGGCGCGGGCGAGGTCCTGCGGGACCTCCTGGCCGACGGCGGCCCGATCCCCGCCGTCCGCCTCACCCGGGTCTTCCGGCAGGCCCAGCAGTCGGGCGTGGTGACGAACGCCCACCGGATCAACGCCGGCCAACACCCCCTCACCGACGGCATGAAGGACTTCTTCCTCTTCGTCGAGGACGACACGGAGGAAGCCGGCCGGCTCACCGTGGACGTGGCGGCGCGCCGGATTCCGGCCAAGTTCGGGCTGGACCCGCGCCGGGACGTCCAGGTGCTCGCCCCCATGCACCGCGGCCCGGCGGGCGCGGGCACGCTGAACGGCCTGCTCCAGCAGGCCGTCACCCCGGGCCGCCCCGACGTACCCGAGAAGAGATTCGGTGGACGGGTTTTCCGGGTCGGCGACAAGGTCACCCAGATTCGCAACAACTACGAGAAGGGCGAGAACGGGGTCTTCAACGGCACGGTGGGCGTGGTGACCTCGCTCGACCCGGTCGACCAGCGCCTGACGGTGCTCACGGACGAGGACGAGGAGGTCCCGTACGAGTTCGACGAGCTCGACGAGCTGGCCCACGCGTACGCCGTGACGATCCACCGCTCCCAGGGCAGTGAGTACCCGGCGGTCGTCATCCCGGTCACCACGGGCGCCTGGATGATGCTCCAGCGCAACCTGCTCTACACGGCCGTCACCCGGGCCAAACGGCTGGTCGTCCTGGTCGGTTCGCGCAGGGCGATCGGCCAGGCGGTGCGCACGGTGTCGGCGGGCCGGAGGTGCACGGCACTCGACTTCCGGCTCGGTTCAGCGAAAAATGATCGATCAAATGCGTCGTGAAGGTCACAAGGCTCTTCCAGAAGGGGAACACAGGGGGCAGGATGAGCAAGTTGGCGGCACTCAGTGCCGTCGATAGGCCCGATGGTCGACCCCGAGTGCACTCTCCTGAGCCAAGTGGGGGATGGTAGAGACAGTCAGGGCACCTCGAAGATGAGGCACAACGTCGGTGAGGGAAGACGTGAGCGACAACTCTGTAGTACTGCGGTACGGCGACGGCGAGTACACCTACCCGGTGATCGACAGCACCGTCGGTGACAAGGGCTTCGACATCGGAAAGCTCCGCGCCCAGACCGGTCTGGTGACGCTGGACAGCGGTTACGGCAACACCGCCGCGTACAAATCCGCCATTACCTACCTGGACGGCGAAGCGGGCATCCTGCGGTATCGCGGGTACCCGATCGAACAGCTGGCCGAGCGCTCCACCTTCCTGGAGGTCGCCTACCTGCTGATCAACGGCGAGCTGCCGACGGTCGAGGAGCTCTCGACGTTCAAGAACGACATCACGCAGCACACCCTGCTGCACGAGGACGTCAAGAACTTCTACAAGGGCTTCCCGCGTGACGCCCACCCGATGGCCATGCTGTCCTCGGTCGTCTCGGCGCTGTCCACGTTCTACCAGGACAGCCACAACCCGTTCGACGAGCGCCAGCGCAACCTCTCCACCATCCGCCTGCTCGCCAAGCTCCCGACGATCGCGGCGTACGCGTACAAGAAGTCGATCGGTCACCCGTTCGTCTACCCGCGCAACGACCTCGGCTACGTCGAGAACTTCCTCCGCATGACCTTCTCGGTCCCGGCGCAGGAGTACGAGCCGGACCCGACCGTGGTCTCCGCGCTCGACAAGCTGCTGATCCTGCACGCGGACCACGAGCAGAACTGCTCGACCTCCACGGTCCGCCTGGTCGGCTCCTCGCAGGCGAACATGTTCGCCTCGATCTCCGCCGGTATCAACGCGCTGTGGGGCCCGCTGCACGGCGGCGCCAACCAGTCCGTGCTGGAGATGCTGGAGGGCATCCGCGACTCCGGCGGTGACGTCGACTCCTTCATCCGCAAGGTGAAGAACAAGGAGGACGGCGTCCGCCTGATGGGCTTCGGCCACCGGGTCTACAAGAACTTCGACCCGCGCGCCAAGATCATCAAGGCTGCCGCGCACGACGTGCTGTCGGCCCTCGGCAAGTCCGACGAGCTGCTGGACATCGCGCTGAAGCTGGAGGAGCACGCGCTCTCCGACGACTACTTCGTCTCGCGCAGCCTCTACCCGAACGTCGACTTCTACACGGGCCTGATCTACCGGGCCATGGGCTTCCCGACCGAGATGTTCACGGTCCTGTTCGCCCTCGGCCGGCTGCCGGGCTGGATCGCCCAGTGGCACGAGATGATCAAGGAGCCGGGTTCCCGCATCGGCCGCCCGCGCCAGATCTACACGGGCGTCGTCGAGCGCGACTTCGTTCCCGTCGAGGAGCGCTGAGGCGCAGCACCCCTGGGCCCCCGTATCCGCCGCTGTGCGGGTGCGGGGGCTCGCGTGCGTGCGGGGCGAGCGGGCTTGAGAGGTAAAAACCTGAGAGGCGAGAACCTCAGGGGCAAAGCTCAGAGGTATCCCTTCAGAGGCATAAAAGAAGGCGCCCTGCCGCCGGTCCCCCCACGGGCCGACGGCCAGGGCGCCTTCCCAGTCCCGGTACGGATTCCCCCCACGGGATCCGGCCGGGCGTCTGTGAGGACAGCGCCTGAATCGCTGTGAGCACAACGAGCAGAACTCGCCGTACTGCTGTGGTGTGCGGTCTGCCGGGACAGCGCACGCCCGGGAGGGCCGCTCAAAGCTTCCCGGTGTACGTGCCCCGGCAACGCATATCTCCGGAGAAGTCCCCCAAGACATCTCCAGATGTCAGGTGGCGCCCCCCAAGACGCTCCCCGACACCGTCAACTTAGACCTTCGAACCCCTTCGATGGTTACGTTCACATCACTGTGATCTGCGTCTCTTGCGCATGTCCGTCAGATACGCAAGAGCACGGAAATGCCGCCCGAGACCCAAGCGTAAGGATGATGCGAGCGCCTTGTGAAGAGCTTATGTGAGTCGGGCTCCGGACTCCAGAGGGGCTCATATCAGGTTCGCCGTGAACTTAGGGCTGAAGTCAGGGTGAATTAGGGGTACTTCACCGAAATGTCCGCAGCCGGAGGCTGTTCGTGACGACGAAGACCGACGAGAAGGCCATCGCGGCCCCCGCGATCATGGGATTGAGCAGCCCCGCGGCGGCCAGCGGCAGGGCCGCCACGTTGTAGCCGAAGGCCCACACGAGGTTGCCCTTGATCGTGGCCAGCGTGCGGCGCGAGAGCCGGATCGCGTCCGCGGCCACCCGCAGGTCGCCACGGACCAGCGTGAGGTCGCCCGCCTCGATCGCCGCGTCCGTGCCGGTGCCCATGGCCAGGCCCAGATCGGCGGTGGCGAGCGCGGCCGCGTCGTTGACGCCGTCGCCCACCATGGCGACGACCCGCCCCTCGGCCTGGAGCCGCCGGACGGCGTCGACCTTGTCCTCGGGCAGGACCTCCGCGATCACCTCATCGATCCCCACGGTCTCGGCCACGGTCTCGGCCACCGCCCGGTTGTCCCCGGTCAGAAGTACCGGCACGAGTCCCAGCGCGCGCAGTTCGCGCACCGCCTCGGCGCTGGTCTCCTTGACCGCGTCCGCCACGGCGAGCACGGCCCGTGCCGTCCCGTCCCAGCCGGCCAGGACAGCCGTACGACCGGCCCGCTCGGCCTCGTCCCGCGCGCGGGCCAGCTCCGGCGGCACGTCGTCGAAGAGCCGTCCCACGGCGACCTCACGGCCCTCCACGCGCCCGCGTACGCCCCGCCCGGGGACGTTCTCGAACGCCTCGGCCTCCGGGAGCCGCCCGGCCCTCTCCTCGGCGCCCAGGGCGATCGCACGGGCCACGGGGTGCTCGGAGGCGTACTCGACGGCGCCCGCGAGCCGCAGCGCCTCCTTCTCGTCGGTGCCCTCGGCGACGTGGACCTCCTGGAGGACCATCCGGCCGGTGGTGACGGTGCCGGTCTTGTCCAGGACGACCGTGTCGATCCGGCGCGTGGACTCCAGGACCTCCGGGCCCTTGATGAGGATGCCGAGCTGGGCACCGCGCCCCGTGCCGACCATCAGCGCGGTGGGGGTGGCCAGGCCCAGGGCGCACGGGCAGGCGATGATCAGGACGGCGACGGCCGCGGTGAACGCGGCGACGCTGTCACCGGTCAGGCCGAGCCACACCCCGGCCGTGGCGGCCGCGATCAGCAGCACCACCGGCACGAAGATCCCGGAGATCCGGTCGGCGAGCCGCTGCACCTCGGCCTTGCCGTTCTGCGCGTCCTCCACCAGCTTCGCCATCCGCGCGAGCTGCGTGTCGGCGCCGACCCGGGTGGCCTCGACGACGAGCCGGCCGCCCGCGTTGACCGTCGCGCCGGTGACCGTGTCCCCGGCCGTCACGTCCACCGGGACCGACTCACCGGTCAGCATCGAGGCGTCCACCGCGGAGGCGCCCTCGACGACCGTGCCGTCGGTGGCGATCTTCTCGCCGGGCCGTACGACGAACCGGTCGCCGACGGCCAGCCGCTGCGCCGGGATCCGCACCTCGCGCCCGTCCCGCAGCACGGCGACGTCCTTGGCGCCCAGCTCCATCAGCGCCCTGAGCGCGGCGCCCGCACGGCGCTTGGAGCGGGCCTCCAGATAGCGGCCCAGCAGGATGAACGCCGTGACGCCGGAGGCGACCTCCAGGTAGATCGAGGAGTCGCCGTCGCCGCGCGAGACCGTGAGCTCGAACGGGTGCCGCATGCCCGGCATGCCCGCGTCGCCGAGGAACAGCGCCCACAGGGACCAGCCGAACGCGGCCAGGGTGCCGAGGGAGACCAGCGTGTCCATGGTGGCGGCGCCGTGCCGGGCGTTCGTCCAGGCCGCGCGGTGGAACGGCAGCCCGCCCCAGACCATCACCGGGGCGGCGAGGGTGAGCGAGAGCCACTGCCAGTTGTCGAACTGCAGAGCCGGGACCATCGCCAGCAGGACGACCGGGACGGCGAGGGCGGCGGAGACGACGAGACGCAGGCGCAGGGCCGACAGCTCGGGGTCCGCCTCCTCGACGGCGGGCCCCTCCTCCCGCGGGGGTGCGGGCTCCTCGGCGGTGTACCCGGTCTTCACCACCGTCGCGATCAGGTCGGCGACCTCGGTGCCCTCGCGGTAGGTGACCCGGGCCTTCTCCGTCGCGTAGTTCACCGTGGCGGTGACGCCGTCCATGCGGTTGAGCTTCTTCTCGACCCGGGCCGCGCAGGAGGCGCAGGTCATCCCGCCGATGAGCAGCTCGACCTCGGCGGCCGCGGGCTCACGGCCGGCCGGCGCCTGGGCGGTGGTGGTGCTGTTCATGTACTACTCCAGGAGGTGCGGGGCGCCCGGGAGGCGGAACGGGCCGTACGGGCCGGGACGGTGTGCCGTACGGCCCGTACGCGGGTACGAGTGCCGGGAGCCGGCGTCCTCCATACCTGGCCGGTCGCCGGACCCGGGTGGCTCAGGCCCGGCCGGCCAGTTCGAAACCGGCCTCGTCGACGGCGGCGCGTACGGCCTCGTCGTCCAGCGGGGCCGCGGAGACGACGGTGACCTCGCCGGTCGAGGCGACGGCCGTCACCGAGCTGACGCCGGAGATCTGGGAGATCTCGCCGGAGACGGCGCCCTCGCAGTGTCCGCAGCTCATGCCGCTCACCTTGAAGACGGTGGTGACGGGGCCCGTGGTGTCGGTCTGGGCGGTCATGTCGATACTCCTCGTCGAGGCATGCGGGGCGATGGGGACCTGTGGGGTCCGCATACAGCCACTGTACCCCTAGGGGGTATCGGATCCGCGACGCCCCTTCCTCGGACGGGACAGCTGGCGTCCCCCGGGGTGCCGACCGTCCGGGGCATCGCGCCCCCCCAGCGGCCCCGGACGCGGCGTACTGCGCCCCGACCTGCGGGTGACGTCCAGGATCCGGCTGGACGAGGTCCCCGACGCGCTGACGGCGGCGGGAACGGCACCGGGCGCGGGCTCGACCGTCATCGAACCGTGGTTGAGCGGCCGGACGACGACCGGGCGTCCCGGACGCGGCGCCCGGAGGCGATCGTGCCCCACACGACGGCGGGGCACGAGGCGGGCACGGTGAGGATCAATCGGCTCTTCGGCCGCGATTGCCGGGCCGGGAGGCGACCCACGCCCGGACGGTGTCGGCGTACCAGAAGGGCTTGCCGCTCTCCACATGGTCGGGCGGGGGCAGCAGCCCGTGCTTGCGGTAGGACCGCACGGTGTCCGGCTGCACCCTGATGTGCGCCGCGATCTCCTTGTAGGACCAGAGCCTTCTGTCGGTCATGACGTGCACCTCCCCGCGCGCACCGCGGCGGCGGCCGGGAGGGGCCGTCAGGGGGAGCCGGGCGTCGCGCTGGCGATCAACAAGCCTGTGTCCGTTCAACGACGCTCCGTGACACGGGACAGGCCCTGTGCGCCGGGTGTGACGGAAGGCCCGCGGACCGGCGACATGCGTGACAGGACGGGTGCGTTTGTGACACAGCCGGAGCAAAGGCGCGCGCCGGGGCTTCGGCGAGGCGCCTTGACGCGGCACCCGAGCCCGGTCCTGCGTCGTCCGGCGGTCGCCGAACCGTGAGAACGAGATCGCGCGGCAGTCGTCTGGGGAGGCGGAGCGGGCCTCGGGGTCGAAGACTACGGAAGAGAAGGGCGCGGACCAGGTCACCACGAAAGCGCTGTCATGATCTGGTCCGAATGTCCGGACAAAGCATTGACAGGGCTTCGGGAAGGGGGCTACAAAGCCGGGGAGAGCCGAGCATCGAGGGGAAGCCGATGGTCTACGACCTGATCACCATGGGGCGGATCGGAGTGGATCTGTATCCGCTCCAGACGGGCGTCCCGCTGCCGCAGGTCACGTCCTTCGGCAAGTTCCTCGGCGGTTCGGCGAGCAACGTCGCGGTCGCCGCGGCCCGCCTCGGACGGCGGACGGCGGTGATCACCCGCACGGGCGACGACCCCTTCGGCACCTACCTGCACGAGGCCCTGAAGGGCTTCGGCGTGGACGACCGCTGGGTCACCCCGGTCCCCGGCCTGCCCACCCCGGTCACCTTCTGCGAGGTCTTCCCGCCGGACGACTTCCCGCTGTACTTCTACCGGCAGCCCAAGGCCCCCGACCTGGAGATCGACGCCCACGAGCTCGACCTGGACGCCATCGGTGACACCCGCGTCCTCTGGGTCACGGGCACGGGCCTGAGCGAGGAACCGAGCCGTACGGCGACCCTCGCGGCCCTCGCCCACCGAGCCAAGGCCGGCGCGACGGTCTTCGACCTCGACTGGCGCCCGATGTTCTGGACCCGTGACATCAGCGGCTCCCGCCGCGGGCCCGACGCGGCCCGCCCCTTCTACCGGGAGGCCCTGCGCCACACCACCGTCGCCGTCGGCAACCTCGACGAGGTGGAGGTCGCCACCGGTGTGCGCGAACCCCACGCCGCCGCCCGGGCCCTCCTGGACGCCGGTGTCGAGCTGGCCGTCGTCAAGCAGGGCCCGAAGGGCGTCCTGGCGGTCAACCGCGAGGGCGAGAGCGCCGAGGTCCCGCCGCTGCCCGTGAACGTCCTCAACGGCCTCGGCGCCGGGGACGCCTTCGGCGGCTGTCTCGTCCACGGCCTGCTGGCCGGCTGGGACCTGGAGAAGACCATGCGGCACGCCAACGCCGCCGGTGCCATCGTCGCCTCCCGCCTGGAGTGCTCCTCCGCGATGCCCACCCCGGACGAGATCGAGGCGGCCGTCACCGCGGGGGCCGTCCAGTGACCGTCGACGTCTGCGAACTCGTCCGCCTGCGCAGCCGCCGCCCGGAGGCGATCGCCGAGGCCGCCGCCCGCCGCCCCCGCCGGCCGCTGCTGAACCCGAGCGGTCGCCTGATGATCGTCGCCGCCGACCACCCGGCCCGCGGCGCCCTCGGCGCGGGCGGCCGCAGCCTCGCCATGGCCAACCGCGCCGACCTCCTCGAACGCCTCTGCCTGGCCCTGTCCCGGCCGGGTGTCGACGGTGTCCTCGCCACCGCCGACATCCTCGACGACCTGCTCCTGCTCGGCGCCCTCGACGGCAAGGTCGTCCTGGGCTCCATGAACCGCGGCGGCCTCCAGGGCGCGAGCTTCGAACTCGACGACCGCTTCACCGGCCACCGCCCCGAGGACCTCGAGCGCCTGGGCTTCGACGCCGGCAAGCTGCTCCTGCGCATCGACTACGACGACCCGGGCTCCCTCACCACCCTGGAGTCCACCGCCCGGACCATCGACGCCATGGCGGCCCGGGGGCTCCCCGTCTTCGTCGAGCCGTTCCTCTCCCGCCGCGACGCGACGGGCCGGCTGCGCAACGACCTCTCCGCCGAGGCCGTCACCAAGTCGATCGCGATCGCCTCGGGCCTCGGCGGCAGTTCGGCCTACACCTGGCTGAAGGTGCCGGTCACCGACAACCCCGACGACATGGCGGAGGTCATGGCGACCTCCACGCTGCCCGCCGTCCTGCTGGGCGGGGAGGTGGGGGAGTCCGCCGAGGAGCAGGCCGGGGCGTACGAGAAGTGGCGTGGCGCCCTCCAACTGCCCACCGTGTGCGGGCTGGTGGTGGGCCGCTCACTGCTGTATCCGGCGGACGGCGACGTGGCCGCCGCCGTGGACACCGCCGTAGGACTGCTGTGAGGGCCGTGGCATGACCAGTGAGCCGTACGTCCCGCGGGGCACCACGACCGGCGTGCACCACGTCCGGGGCATCGTGCCGCCCCCGACGGGCGCGTGCGGCGTGCGGGTCGAAGACGAAGAGTTCCACCGCCCGGGCGGGGAGAGCGCGTTCGCGTCGGTCACCGACGTCGCGTACGCGCCCCGTGAGACCCGGGCCCAGAACGCCTCCGGCGCGGGAGGCCGCTTTGCTTTGGCAGGAGCGAAGTGCGAGCGACAACTCCCCGCCCGCTACGGCCCCGCGCCGGAGGTCCCCGACGAAACCGCCTCATCCGGCCGGGGGGCAGGTGCAGTGCCCCCCCGGGCCCTCACCGGGGGACCGCCACCGCGCCGCGCCCGACGGCCCCGCGTCCGGAACCGGGCACGCCGAGGCTCCCGGCGTGCGCTGTCGAGTCGCACGGCGCGGCGGAGCCGTACGGCAGAGGTGGATCCGTTTCCGTCCGTCCCACATGGAAAGCACAGGGGGATACCGATGACGACCCGGCTGACCGTCGCACAGGCCCTCGTCCGCTTCCTCGCCGCCCAGTACACCGAACGCGACGGCGTACGGCAGCGGCTCATCGGCGCCACCTGGGGCATCCTCGGCCACGGCAACGTCGCCGGCCTCGGCCAGGCGCTCCTGGAACACACCGCGGAGATGCCCTACCACCAGGGCCGCAACGAACAGGCCATGGTGCACGCGGCGGTCGGCTACGCCCGCCAGTCGGGCCGCCTGTCCACGCACGCGGTGACGACCTCCATCGGCCCGGGCGCCACCAACCTCGTCACCGGCGCCGCCCTCGCGACCATCAACCACCTGCCGGTCCTGCTCCTGCCCGGCGACATCTTCGCCACCCGCCCCGCCGACCCGGTCCTGCAGCAGCTCGAAGTGCCCTACGCGGGTGACGTGTCGGTCAACGACTGCCTGCGCCCGGTGTCGAGGTACTTCGACCGGATCACCCGCCCCGAGGCCCTGGTCCCGTCGGCCCTGAGCGCGATGCGCGTGCTCACCGACCCCGTCGAGACCGGCGCCGTCACCCTCGCCCTGCCCCAGGACGTGCAGGCCGAGGCGTACGACTGGCCCGAGGAGTTCTTCGCCGAGCGCGTCTGGACCGTACGGCGGCCCGGTGCCGACCCCGGGGAACTCGCCGAGGCCGTGCACATGATCCGGGCCGCCCGGCGCCCCCTGGTCGTCGCGGGCGGCGGCGTCCACCACAGCCGCGCCGAGGAGGCCCTCGCCGAGTTCGCCGGGGCGACCGGTATCCCGGTCGCCTCCACTCAGGCCGGCAAGGGCTCCCTGCGCCACGACCACCCCCAGGACGTCGGCGGCATCGGCCACACCGGCACGGCGACGGCGGACGAACTCGCCCGCACCGCCGACCTGGTGATCGGCGTCGGCACCCGCTACACCGACTTCACCACCGCCTCCGGCACCCTGTTCAGCAACCCGGACGTGCGGTTCCTCAACCTCAACATCGCCGCCTTCGACGGCCACAAGCTCGCCGGGCAGCCCCTGGTCGCGGACGCCCGCACCGGCCTGGAGGAGCTGACCGAGAGGCTGCAGATGCACGGCCACCGGGTCGCGCCCTCGTACGCCACCGAGTACACCGAGGACAAGGAGCGCTGGGAGCAGCGCGTCGACGCCTGCTACGAGGTCGACGAGCCGGACACCCGCCCGACCCAGCCGCAGGTCCTCGGCGCCCTGGACGCCCTGGTCGACGAGTCGGACATCCTCGTCAACGCCGCCGGCTCCCTCCCCGGCGACCTGCACAAGATGTGGCGGACGCGGTCCCGCGACCAGTACCACCTGGAGTACGGCTACTCCTGCATGGGCTACGAGATCCCGGCCGCCATCGGCGTGAAGATGGCCGCTCCCGACCGTCCCGTGTGGGCGCTGGTCGGCGACGGCACGTACCTGATGATGCCGACGGAGATCGTGACGGCCGTGCAGGAAGGCGTCGCGATCAAGGTCCTGATCATCCAGAACCACGGCTACGCGTCCATCGGCGGTCTGTCGGAGACGGTGGGCGGCGAGCGGTTCGGCACCGCCTACCGCTTCCCGTCCGGGGACGGCGCGTACGCCGGGCCGCCGCTGCCCGTCGACCTCGCCGCCAACGCGGCCAGCCTCGGCATGCGCGTGCTGCGCGCGAAGACCGTACGGGACCTGCGGGAGGCCCTCGCCGAGGCCCGGACCGCCGACACCCCCACATGTGTCTACGTGGAGACCCGAACGGCAGACACAGTGTCGGGCGCGCCTCCCGCGCAGGCCTGGTGGGATGTACCCGTGGCCGAGACCGCGACACGACCGTCCGCGGTCAAGGCACGTGAGCTGTACGAACGGCACGTCTCCACCCGGCGCCGTCCTCTGTGAAAGATGTGACTGGAGTGACCCTGTCATGACGAAGATCGTCAACCACTGGATCGGCGGCAGGACCGTCGAAGGCGCCTCGGGCACGTACGGGCCGGTGACCAACCCGGCGACCGGCGCGGTGACGACGAAGGTCGCGTTCGCCTCGGTCGAGGAGGTGGACGCGGCGGTCGCCGCCGCCAAGGAGGCGTACGCCACCTGGGGCCAGTCCTCGCTGGCCCAGCGGACCTCGATCCTCTTCCGGTTCCGGGCGCTGCTCGACGCGCACCGCGACGAGATCGCCGAGCTGATCACCGCCGAGCACGGCAAGGTGCACTCCGACGCCCTCGGCGAGGTCGCCCGCGGCCTGGAGATCGTCGACCTGGCCTGCGGCATCAGCGTGCAGCTGAAGGGCGAGCTGTCCACGCAGGTGGCGAGCCGCGTCGACGTCTCGTCCCTCCGCCAGCCGCTCGGCGTGGTCGCCGGCATCACGCCGTTCAACTTCCCGGCGATGGTGCCGATGTGGATGTTCCCCATGGCCATCGCGTGCGGCAACACCTTCGTGCTCAAGCCGTCCGAGAAGGACCCGTCGGCGTCCCTCAGGATCGCCGGGCTGCTCGCCGAGGCGGGCCTGCCGGACGGCGTCTTCAACGTCGTCCACGGCGACAAGGTGGCCGTCGACCGCCTCCTGGAGCACCCGGACGTCAAGGCCGTCTCCTTCGTGGGCTCGACCCCCATCGCCCGCTACATCCACACCACGGCCTCCGCCAACGGCAAGCGCGTCCAGGCGCTCGGCGGCGCCAAGAACCACATGCTGGTCCTGCCGGACGCCGACCTGGACGCGGCGGCTGACGCCGCCGTGTCCGCCGCCTACGGCTCCGCGGGCGAGCGCTGCATGGCCATCTCCGCGGTCGTGGCGGTCGGCTCGATCGGCGACGAGCTGGTGGAGAAGATCCGCGAGCGCGCCGAGAAGATCAAGATCGGCCCCGGCGACGACCCGGCGTCCGAGATGGGCCCGCTCATCACCAAGGTCCACCGCGACAAGGTGGCGTCGTACGTCGAGGGCGCGGCGGCCGAGGGCTGCGAGGTCGTCCTGGACGGCACCGGCTACTGCGTCGACGGCTTCGAGGACGGCCACTGGATCGGCATCTCGCTCCTCGACAAGGTGCCCACGTCGGCGAAGGCCTACCAGGACGAGATCTTCGGCCCGGTCCTGTGCGTGCTGCGCACCGAGACCTACGAGGAGGCCCTGGACATCGTCAACGCCTCACCGTTCGGCAACGGCACGGCGATCTTCACCCGGGACGGCGGCGCGGCCCGCCGCTTCCAGCTGGAGGTCGAGGCCGGCATGGTCGGCGTGAACGTCCCGATCCCGGTCCCCGTCGGCTACCACTCCTTCGGCGGCTGGAAGGACTCGCTCTTCGGCGACCACCACATCTACGGCAACGACGGCACCCACTTCTACACCCGCGGCAAGGTCGTCACCACCCGCTGGCCGGACCCGGCCGACGCCCCGGCGGGCGTGGACCTGGGCTTCCCGCGCAACCACTGAGACTTCTCCCACGGGAAACCACGCCCCCGCCGGGCCCGACGCCGTACACCACCCGCGGTATGCCCAAGGCCCGGCGTAGTCCTCTGGGCGTGGTGCCACTTCGGTCTCCGGTCGACAACTGTTCGACAGGTTCACCCCGTACCGTTGACGCATGGATCTTCGACTGCCCGGACTGAACGGGCTGCTGCGGAGGCCCCGGAGGCTCCTGGCCGCCGGGGCCGCCGTCGTCGTGCTCGCCGGTGCGGGGACATGGACGGCCGTGGCGAACGACGACGTGCCCCCGGTCCACCGTTCCGACCGGGTCCAGGACACGGGGAACGGGGTGCGCATCGACACCTCGTTCTTCACCTCCGGCGGCGACGGCCGCCGCCCCGCCGTCCTGCTCGGGCACGGCTTCGGCGGCAGCAAGAACGACGTACGGCAGCAGGCCGAGGACCTCGCCCGGGACGGCTACGCGGTCCTGACCTGGTCGGCCCGCGGCTTCGGCAAGTCCAACGGGAAGATCGGCCTGAACGACCCCGAGGGCGAGGTCGCCGACGCCTCGAAGCTCATCGACTGGCTGGCGAAGCAGCCCCAGGTCGAACTCGACAAGCCCGGTGACCCCCGCGTGGGCATGGCCGGCAGCTCCTACGGCGGCGCCATCGCGCTGCTCACGGCGGGGCACGACCAGCGCGTGGACGCCATCGCCCCGGCGATCACGTACTGGAACCTCGCCGACGCCCTGTTCCCGAACGGCGTGCTCAAGAAGCTGTGGGCCGGCCTCTTCATCAACTCCGGCGGCGGCTGCGACAAGTTCGAGCCCGCGCTGTGCCGGATGTACGAGCGGGTCGCCGAGTCGGGCGAGCCCGACGCCGAGGCCCGCACGATGCTGGAGGAGCGTTCGCCGTCCGCGGTCGGCAAGGACATCAAGGTGCCGACGCTGCTGATGCAGGGCCAGTCGGACTCCCTCTTCCCCCTCGGCCAGGCCGACCGGGCGGCGAAGACCATCCGCGCGAACGGCGCCCCCGTCGACGTCGACTGGATCGCGGGCGGCCACGACGGCGGCGACATGGAGATCAGCCGCGTCCAGGACCGCGTGCGCTCCTGGTTCGACCGCTACCTGAAGGACGACAAGGGCGTCGACACCGGCCCCGCCTTCCGCGTCACCCGCACCCTGGGCCTGGGCTCCGGCGACGGCGAACCCCGCCTGACCGGTGTGACCTCGGACCGCTACCCGGGCCTGGGGAGCGAGCCGCGCTCCCTCGCCCTGGCCGGCCGCGAGCAGAGCTTCGCCAACCCGCCCGGCGCCAGCCCGCCCGGCGTCTCCGCCCTGCCCGGCCTCGGCGGCGCGGGCGGCCTCAGCCAGCTCTCCACCCTCGGCATCGGCGTCTCCCTCGACTTCCCCGGCCAGTTCGCCGCGTTCCAGTCCGCGCCGCAGCGCGAGGACCTGCAGATCACCGGCTCGCCCACCATCACCGTCCACGTGAAGTCCACCAGCGACGACGCCGTGCTCTTCGCCAAGCTCTACGACGTCGGCCCCGGCGGCTCCCAACCGGTCCTGCCCTCCCAGCTCGTCACACCCGTGCGCGTCGAGGGCGCCAAGGCCGGCAAGGACGTCACCCTCACCCTCCCGGCGATCGACCACGAGATCGACGACGGCCACCGGCTCCGCCTGGTCCTCGCCTCGACGGACCTCGGCTACGCCTCCCCGGCGAGCCCGGCGACCTACACCGTCTCCCTGAAGGGCGACCTGGAGGTCCCCTCCGCCCTCGGCCAGCGCGACACCCAGGGCGGCCTGCCCGCCTGGGTGTGGTGGCTGCCGCTCGCCGGCGCCGCGATCGCCCTGGCACTGATCATCACCGGTCGCCGCCGCACGGCCGCCCCCGCCCCGCCGGACCCCGCCCTCGCCGAGGTCCCCCTGCAGATCACCGACCTGACCAAGCGGTACGCGAAGTCGTCGGACCGGTACGCGGTCAAGGACCTGTCGTTCCGCGTGGAGCAGGGCCAGGTCCTCGGCCTCCTCGGCCCCAACGGCGCCGGCAAGACGACCACCCTGCGCATGCTGATGGGCCTCATCAGGCCCGACGGCGGCGAGATCCGTGTCTTCGGCCACGCCATCAGCCCGGGCGCCCCGGTGCTGTCGAGGGTCGGCGCCTTCGTCGAGGGCGCGGGCTTCCTGCCGCACCTGTCCGGCCGCGAGAACCTCGATCTGTACTGGCGCGCCACCGGCCGCCCCGCCGAGGACGCGCATCTGGACGAGGCCCTGGAGATCGCGGGCCTGGGCGACGCGCTCGCCCGCGCGGTGCGCACCTACTCCCAGGGCATGCGCCAGCGCCTCGCCATCGCCCAGGCCATGCTCGGCCTGCCGGACCTGCTCATCCTCGACGAACCGACCAACGGCCTCGACCCGCCCCAGATCCGCGAGATGCGCGAGGTGATGATCCGCTACGCCGCCGCCGGCCGCACGGTCATCGTCTCCAGCCACCTCCTCGCGGAGGTCGAGCAGACCTGCACGCACCTGGTCGTGATGGACCACGGGCAGCTCGTCCAGGCGGGCCCGGTCGCGGACATCGTCGGCTCGGGCGACACCCTCCTGGTGGGCACGGCCGCGCCCGTGGACGAGCCCGTGCTGGAGAAGGTCACGGCTCTGCCGGGCGTCGCCTCGGCCGTGCCCGTCGACGAGGGCCTGCTGGTCCAGCTGGACGCCGACGGCACCCCGCAGCGCCTGGTCGCCGATCTCGTACGGCTGGACGTGCCCGTGCGGTCGGTCGGCCCGCACCGCCGCCTGGAGGACGCCTTCCTCACCCTGATCGGAGCCGAAGCATGAGCAAGCTCGCCGAGCCGCCCGTCGAGGTCGCCGACGGCTACCGCGCGGGCCGCACCCTGCCCTTCCGCGTCGAGCTGGTCCGGCAGCTGAAGCGGCGCCGCACGATGGTCATGGGCGGGGTCCTGTTCGCCCTGCCGGTCATCCTGCTCATCGCCTTCCAGGTCGGCGGCGACCCGGGCGGCAACAACAACCGCGTGAACCTCATGGACACGGCGACGGCGTCCGGGGCCAACTTCGCCGCCGTCAACCTGTTCTCCGCCGCCGGCTTCCTGCTCGTCATCCCCGTCGCCCTGTTCTGCGGCGACACGGTCGCCTCGGAGGCGAGCTGGTCGTCCCTGCGCTACCTGCTCGCGGCCCCCGTGCCCCGGGCCCGGCTGCTGTGGTCCAAGCTCGCCGTCGGACTGAGCCTGAGCCTGGCCGCGATGGTCCTGCTGCCGATCGTCGCCCTCGCCGTCGGCACGGCCGCCTACGGCTGGGGCCCGCTCCAGCTGCCCACCGGCGGAACCCTGCCCACCGGCACGGCGGCCCAGCGCCTGCTGATCGTCGTCGCCTACATCATGGTGTCCCAACTGGTCACCGCGGCCCTCGCGTTCTGGCTGTCGACCCGGACGGACGCCCCGCTCGGCGCGGTCGGCGGAGCGGTGTTCCTCACCATCATCGGCAGCGTCCTGGACGAGGTGACGGCCCTCGGCGACTGGCGCCACTTCCTGCCCGCGCACTGGCAGTACGCCTGGCTCGACGCCGTCCGGCCCCAGTTGGAGTGGTCGGACATGATCCAGGGCACGTCGATCTCGGTAACGTACGCACTCGTGCTGTTCGCCCTGGCCTTCCGGGGTTTCGCCCGCAAGGACGTCGTCTCCTAGGTCAACGGAGGGTCACCCACCGGTCTCGACGGGCGGTCTCCGTGGCCGCTTCGAGACGCTTCCGCAACACCCCGTACCGCACGTTCGGGCCCCCCGCGCCGTCACAGTCACAAGAAGCCGACGCCGACGGGCCAAGGGGGCACCGACGATGAAGCCGTACGAGCGGTACCGGACACGCAAGCTGCTGCTGGCACTCACGGCGGCGGGCGGACTGCTGCTCACCGCGTGCGGCGCGGGCGCCGGCACCAGTGACGGCAGCCGGGCCTCCGACCGCGACGACCGCACCCCGGTCCTGCCCGCGCCCGAGCACGGCGAGGGCACCACCGAGCGGGACGAGCGCCGGGAGGACCCCGACCACCTCTCCACCTTCGCCCTCGACGTCGACACCGCCTCCTACGACTACGCCCGCCGCGCCCTCGCCGACGGCCGCCTCCCCGACCCGTCGACGGTCCGCCCCGAGGAGTTCGTCAACAGCTTCCGCCAGGACTACGAACGCCCCGACGGCGACGGCTTCTCGGTCACCGTCGACGGCGCCCGCACCGGCGACGAGGACTGGTCCCTGGTCCGCGTCGGCCTGGCCACCCGCACCACGGAGCGCGCCGGCGAACGCCCGCCCGCCGCCCTCACCTTCGTCATCGACATCTCCGGCTCCATGGCCGAACCGGGCCGCCTGGACCTCGCCCGGGAGTCCCTCTCCGTGATGACGGACCGGCTGCGCGACGACGACTCGGTCGCGCTCGTCACCTTCAGCGACGAGGCCGAGACCGTCCTGCCCATGACCCGCCTCGACGGCAACCGCGACGAGCTCCAGGACGTCATCTCCGACCTGGACACGCAGGACTCCACCAACCTCGGCGCCGGCGTCGAGACCGGCTACGAGACCGCCGTCGAGGGCCTGCGCGAGGGCGCCACCAACCGGGTCGTCCTGGTCTCCGACGCCCTCGCCAACACCGGCGACACCGACGCGGACACCATCCTGGAGAAGATCGCCGGCGAACGCCGCGAGCACGGCATCACCCTCTTCGGCGTCGGCGTCGGCAGCGACTACGGCGACGCCCTCATGGAACGCCTCGCCGACAAGGGCGACGGCCACACCGTGTACGTGTCCGGCACCGAGGAGGCCCGCGAGGTCTTCTGCGAGGAACTCCCGCGCAACATCGCCCTCACCGCCCGCGACGCCAAGGCCCAGGTCGCCTTCGATCCGCAGACGGTCGCCGAGTTCCGCCTGATCGGCTACGACAACCGGCGGGTCGCCGACGAGGACTTCCGCGACGACCGCGTCGACGGCGGCGAGACCGGCCCCGGCCACACCGTCACCGCCCTGTACGCCGTCCGCACCGAGCCCGGTGCCGAAGGCCACCTCGCCACCGCGACCGTCCGCTGGCTCGACCCCGGCACCCGCGACCCGCACGAGGAGACCGGCGACCTGGAGGCCGACGCCCTCGACGACTCCGTCTGGAGCGCGAACCGCTCCTTCCAGGTCACCGCGACGGCCGCCTACTTCGCCGGCACCCTCGGCCACTCCGGATCCTCCCTGCCGGGCGCCCCGCGTCTCGACGAACTCTCCGAACGGGCGGACGACTTGGCGGACCGCACGGAGGATGCGGAGATACGCCGGCTCGCCGAGGCGATCGACACGGCGAGGCGCCTGAAGCGAACCAGCTGAAGTGAACTACGGCGTGCGCCCGCCCCATTGACCACCCACACAGAATCGCGTTCATATTCCTGGACGATTTTCAGAACCCAGCGGAACGCATAGCCCGGTATCGAACACTTCAGAGGGAATTCGCCAGGGTACGCCACCCCTTCCGCGCCGTAGAGAAATCCATCATCATGAACGGGCCGGGCCTGACCAGCCTTGGCGAAAAGGGGGAAAGCGCCGTTTCCAATGGATCCGGAGGAACCTCATGCGAACCATCAGGAGGCAGGCCACGGAGTGGCTCGCCGCCGCCGCGACCGATCCGCACGACTGTAAACGGCAGTGGCACGGAGAAAGCGGTGTCGCGGTGCTGGCCTGCGGACGGTTCTGGGATGTGCTGAGTGTGCCGGAGGAATTGGGTGCACTGGCCCTGGAAGCACTCTTACGCGTTCCGCAGGCGCCCGGCCCCGTACTGGCGGACGCGGTCGCCCGCAGAGTGGGCTTCTTCCTGCCGCCGGATCCCGCAGGCCGCTGGGGCGGCACGGATGTCCGGTACCTGGGCACTGGCGCATGGGTCACGGTACCCGCGCCGCACCGGGCCTCGGGGCGTCTGTGCTGGCTGGTTCCGCCCGACGGTGCGGGAACGCTGTTTGTTCCCACCGCAGTGGAAGCGGCTCTCCAGCAGGCCCTGGGCACCCTCGCGGCCCAGGCCGCCACGAGGCGGCGGTGTCCGGTGTGTGGAGTGCGGGCCGCTGGAACCCGCCTTGAGGCATTGCACAAGGCGTAGACGCGCGGATCCGCTGGGGACGTTCTGGATGGTGTGCCGTGCGGCGCGGTCGGTCCCCGCCTTCGCGGGACCGCGTTCGCGCCCTTTGAATGTTCCTTACTTGTGGGTAAGTTGACTGCCCGGTAAGTAGACCGAGTGCATACGGCAGCTCGCCAGAGCAGCCGCTACCGGGAGCCGTCATGGGCGTACGCAAGGACTTGAAGCAGGCGAAGCAGCGGGGTGACCTGGCGGGCCGTGTGAAGGTCGAGGTCATCAGGGATGAACACGGTGTCGTCCGCGAGGCGCGCACCGGGGCCCTGGCGGCACGGCCGGCTACCGGCAGCATCGCCGACCTCCCATTCACCAACGCGACCGAGGCTCCAGAGGCCGTGGCCCTCCGCCGCAAGGAGGGCCACACCTGGCGCCGGGTCTCGGCCGCCGAATTCGCCCGGGAGGTCACCGCCACCGCGAAGGGACTCATCGCGGCCGGCCTCGAACCGGGCGACCGCGTCGCGATCATGTCCGGCACCCGCTACGAGTGGACGGTCCTCGACTTCGCGATATGGGCGGCCGGTGGCCAGAGCGTCCCCATCTACGTCACGTCATCGCCCGAGCAGATCGAGTGGATCGTACGGGACTCGGGGGCGCGCATGGTGATCGCGGAGAGCGCCGAGAACGCGGAGGCCGTGCGCGCCGGTACCGCCCGCCACACCGTCCCGCCGCGCTGCTGGCAGCTCGACGAGGGCGCGATGCCCGAACTCGCCACCCTCGGCCGGGACATCCCCGACGAGGAGGTCACCAAGCGCCGCGGCGCCCTCACCCCCGACACGGTCGCCACCGTCTGCTACACCTCCGGCACCACGGGCCGGCCGAAGGGCTGTCTGCTCACCCACGCCAACCTGCACGCGGAGGCCGCCAACACGGTCGAGTTGCTCCACCCCGTCTTCAAGGAGGTCACCGGCCAGGTCGCCTCCACCCTCCTGTTCCTGCCGCTCGCCCACGTCCTCGGCCGTACGATCCAGATCGCCTGCCTCCTGGCCCGCATCGAGATCGGCCACTGGCCGAGCATCAAACCCGATGAACTCCGTCCCGCGCTCAAGGAGTTCCGTCCCACCTTCCTGGTCGGCGTGCCGTACCTCTTCGAGAAGATCCACAACACCGGCCGCGCCACCGCCGAGCGGATCGGCCGCGGCGCCTCGTTCGACCGCGCACACCGGATCGGAGTGCGCTTCGGCGAGGCGTACATGAACCGGTTCCTGGACCGGGGCCCGGGTCCGGGCCCCGCCCTGTACGCCGCGTGGGCGCTGTACGACCTCCTGGTCTACCGACGCATCCGCAAGGAACTCGGCGGCCGTATGCGCTACGCCATCAGCGGCGGCTCCCCGCTCGACCGCGACCTCAACCTCTTCTTCTACGCCGCCGGGATCATCATCTACGAAGGCTACGGCCTCACCGAGACCACCGCGGCCGCCACCGTCGTTCCGCCCCTGCGACCCCGGCCGGGCACGGTCGGCCGGCCCGTTCCCGGCGCCACGGTCCGCATCGCCGACGACGGCGAGGTGCTCATCAAGGGCGGCATCGTCTTCGGTTCGTACTGGAACGACGAGGCCGCCACCGACGCCGTCCTGACCGACGGCTGGTTCGCCACCGGTGACCTGGGCTCCCTCGACGAGGACGGCTACCTCACCATCACCGGCCGCAAGAAGGACCTCATCGTCACCTCCGGGGGAAAGAACGTTGCCCCGGCCGTGCTGGAGGACCGTCTCCGCAGCCGCCCGCCGATCGGCCAGTGCATGGTCGTCGGCGACAACCGCCCGTTCGTCGCCGCCCTGATCACCCTCGACCCCGAGGGCGTCGCACACTGGCTCCACGTCCGCGGCCTGCCCGCCGACACCCCACTGTCGGAGCTGGTCTCCGACCCCCGCATGCGTGCCGACGTCCAGAAGGCCGTGGACTACGCGAACCAGGCGGTCTCCCGTGCGGAGTCCATCCGTGAGTTCCGGCTCGTGGACGGCGAGTTCACCGAGGACAACGGGATGCTGACCCCGTCCCTGAAGGTCAAGCGCCACGCGGTGGCGGCTGCGTACGCGGACGACATCGAGGCGCTGTACGGAGGATGACCCGGTTATCTGCCTCGCCAGACACTCCCCCCGCACACATGAGCGTGAAGGTCACGAAGGCTGGTCACCCCTCCGAGGCGGAACTGGTCAGCAGCGGGCGTGGCACATTGCGGGGCTTCTGAGCCCGTGGTCACATCTCCCTCGCAAGGCGCGTAAGGGGTATTTCGGCGCCTTGATCAAGGGCAGATCGCCTGTGGCGGCCTGCCACCAGTCACTTTGGGAGAATTTATGTCTCACCGCATGCTCCGCTCGGCGGCCACCGTGCTGCTGGCTTCCGCGCCGCTCCTGGCTGCCGCGCCGGCGCAGGCAGCTCCGCAGAGCTTCCCCTGCGGCGTCGTGCTCCAGAAGATCAACACCGCCGGGACCAGCGAGATCACCGTCGGCGTTACGTGCGAGGTGGCGCGGACCGTGGGCGTGACGATCTCCGCGGGTGACCAGGAACTCCTCAACGTCGAGAAGGACGTTGAGGCAGGCGTCATGGAGAAGGTCAGTGTCACCGTGCCCGCTGTGCCGCGCGTTTGCGCCACGCTGAAGACCGACGGTGCCAGCACCACGGTCTGCAACCGCTGACGGGTCCCTCTCGTCGCCATCCGCCTGACGGACACGGCCGCCGCCGCCCACCTCGCGATCCGCGAGGTCTGGGGGCGGCGGCTGTCGTGTGAACCGCGTGTGCCGTCAGCGATCCCGAGGAGCGGGTAAGAGCCTGCTGCGCAGCCTCCCAACGAACCGTTCTCGTTCCCGAACCGCTTCCCGCTCTCGCCGTCGGCCTGGGCGTGGACGGCGACCTGATCGATGTGCGGTTCGCATCAGGCGGACGCAGGTTCCGGACGGCGCCGACACCCGCGGGCGGGTTCTCCTGGCCCCTCTCGCAGCCCCGCGAACGCGCAGCCTCACGCCGTACAGCGCGGAACCCACGCTGGGCGGGGAGCCGGTCGCTCCCGGCTTCAGCGGAGCAGTGAGTCCTGTCCCTCCTCAGCCCGGTGAAGAGGCTGCCCCGTCGGCCGCGGCAAGGGAGACGGACCGTGCCCGCCTGCGCCCTGGTAGCCCCTTGTCCGCCCAGCAGTTGATGCCGGCCTCGGCGGGGGCGTCGATGGTGCCGTGCTCGCATGCGTCCCGGACGTCATGGACGGCACCGACCAGGGCCGGTGAAGCGGCCTCCCGTCCAGGACCAGGCCCACCTTCGTCGACGCGCCCGTACTGCTGCGGTGAGCGTGGGGCGAGGGCAGTCATGAACTCGACGGCCTCGGTGACGTACTGGCAGGCACCGTCATCGGGTGCCGAACGTGCTCCGACGTTCCCTCAAGCGGGCCGCGAGGAAGCGGAGGGCAGAGCTGGACACGTCGACGCCGGACGGGTGGACAAGCATCCGAAGCCTCTGGAGGTGACAGTTCTCTTGGTCGAAAACCCATCTACCGGGTCTTCATCCTTCAAGAACCGCCGGGCATCGAGGCGTTGTGGGCCGGAGACCAGGGCAACGAGTGAATGCGTTCCATCGGTCGCGAGTTCGAGCCGCGGGTGGAAGTAAGCGATGGGTCAAGGTCGTTGCGCAGGTTGTGTGTCGTTACTCCATTGGTGGAAGTAATGCGTCACGACCTGGGCGTCGGGTAGTTCCTATTACCTGCCCTGTAGGGGCCATGTGGATGAAGTTCCGGGGTAGGGGGTGCTCGAAGTGGCGTCTGCTTCTGCGCTGGGGCAATATCGGTTGCGTTCTTCCAGTGGGGAAGAAACAGAACGGAGATACCTAATGCGCAAGAGCATGAAGCGCGGCGCTGCCGCGTCCCTGGCGGCCGTTGCCATCCTCGCGGGTTCCGCCTCGGCTGCCAGCGCCGCCTGCAGCGACAAGAAGGACGGCAACGGCGGCCAGCCCACGATCGTTAACGAGATCAACAACGTCAACGAGAACGACAACGACAACGAGAACACCGCTGTCGCTGTCAACGACAACGAGAACACCGCCACCGCAACCGCCGAGGCCGAGGCCGAGGCCGACGCCGAGGGCCTGGAGATTTCCCTCACCATCGGTGACGTGCCCCTGCTGGCGGAGTGACGTCCACAGGACGCACAGAGTTCCCCTTTCCCCGACAGTGACTGTTCAAGTCCGCTGCGGCAGGGGTACTCGCATTCGATTCCCTCGGGGGTCGTGACCCACCTGAAAGCGTCTTTCCCTGAAGGCGGATGGGGCGACTTCCTCATCCGCCACGGGAGAGACGCTTTCGCTTTCTCGGGTTTGGTGTTGACCACCTGGAATCGGCGTGCCGTAGGCGATCGCACAAGCAGTGCACTTCGGAGGGGAAGTGAGTGGCACGAGCATCCTGCCGCGTTGCCCCGAATCGGGAAAGGCGTCGTTCCGTACCGAGGATGAGGCTCGTGCCTGGATCGTCAGGCAGCCACTGATCGAGAGGATTCCGGACCGAATCTATCGGTGCCCTGACTGCCGTTACTGGCACTTCACCGGATCCCATTTTCTGACCAGTCAGAAAATCAAGCGGCAAAGAAATTATGGTAGGCGCGAAGCGGCTCCCCGGCGCAACCGCGGAAAGTAGGGGGAGAGGCTGACGAGAGAGTCGGTCCGCTCGTTTCCCCGATGCGGGAACCGACAGCGCCTCAATACCCAGGACACAGCCTCAGGGCTCATACGCGGCCCGGCGTCGACGACGCATTCCGCCACTGCCGATCCCGGTCTCGTTCCGGGGCCCGCAGTCGGCGTCGGCACGTCCGGTGCGCGCCACGTACAGGACTCCGCACAACGTCAGCCGAACGGCTGCGGCAAGGGCCGACCTTGGGCCCGTTCCATCGGTTCCAGGGCTGGGTTTTGCATCTATTTCGAGCAGGAAGACGACCAGATTGCGACAGAACCTGAGCAGGGGAATGGTCGTGGCAGCCGCCGCGACGGGCATTCTGTCCCTGTACGGCACGCCGGCGTTCGCGGACGTGCGCTCCGAGGGGAGCCCCGGGGTGTCACCCAGCGCCGTGTCGGGGAACAAGGCCGAGTCCGCAACGGACGCTGCCGTGAACGCCGGCTACGGCTCCGCCGGTGACGGCGGCGGGACCAACTCGTCCCACGAGGAAGCCTCGACCAGCGACCTGGACCTGCGGGACCACGGTTCTGCCGGTGAGGACCGCGAGGCCAACTCGTCCGACGGGGATGCCTCGACCAGCGACTCGGACCCGCGCCAGCGGAACGACGCTTCCCACGACGGCCGTGACAAGGGCGCCGACCTCGACGGCGGCTACGGCGATGACAGCGGTTACGGCGACGGCGGTTACGGCGACGACAGCGGCTACGGCGACGGTGGCTACGGCGACGACGGCGGCTACGGCGACGACTCGTCCACCCCGCCCACGACCCCGCCCACGGCCCCGCCTACGTCACCGCCCAGCACACCTCCGTCGGAGCCGCCCACGTCTCCGCCGCCGACCACGCCGCACGTCCCGCCAGCCACGCCCCCGGCGGAGCCGCCCTCTCTCGCCGAAACCGGCGCTGACGAGCAGGTGTTCGTAGCCGCGGGTGTTGCCGCGCTGCTGGTGACGAGCGGCACCGTCGTGTACCGACGAGGCCGGGCCGGGTTCCGTCGGTAAGGAGGGAACCGCTCGACAGTGCTCCTTTCGGGTGCCGGACGAACCGCGTCCGGCACCCGAACTCGTTCCTGGCCGCGCGCCGCAGCAGATGGCCCGCGTACGTCGTGGGGGGTATCGCCGTCGCGGCTGCCTTTGGTGCCGGTGCAACAGTGGGTACCAGGCGGAGGGAGCCGGTGCCGACGGCGACGGCCGACGGGGAATCATCTGCTCCGCTTGTGCCGCCTGCCCTTCCCGCCGAACCCGCCCCTGAGGCAGCCGCCGACACGAGGCAGGGGCCGGCGGAGTTGCAGGCACTCGTGGATGCCCCGCTCACGGTCCTCACCTCCGGCAACCCGGCCGCCGTCCTGCCGGCGATCACGGACCTGCCGCAGGGGTTCATGGCCACCATCTCCGGCTTCCTGGACAGCCTGCCGGCCCTGCGGCGGGCCGGTACGACGTGTCTGAGACGGCTGGACCATGCCTTTCCCCTGCTAATGCGAGGATGAGAAATGCGGATAAGACCTGCCCTTCATTCGGGTGGCCTTCGGTGTGGGCCGCCGTATTTCCGCGTGCGGGGGTTTCCGCTCAGTCGGGGGCTCGTTGAAGGCGGTGAGGTAATTCCCGCTGGCAACTTCCCAGTTGCCGCCGAAAGGAACACGATGAAGTCCCTGAAGGCCGCCGCCCTCGTTGTCGGGTCCTTGGTCGTGGCCGGTGCCGCCGCTCCCGCTGTCGCTCTCGACGCGCCGTATGTCAAGGCCGCCGGCCGCACCGGAGACGTGACCGAGGTCAGGAAGCATGTCGACCAGCGGCTGACGGACTACCGCCCGGACGTGCTCGACACGGAGAACAAGGGTTTCCTGCCCGGCACTCTCAAGGGGACCGAGAACGCCCTCGACCACGAGAGCGCTCGACTGGCCCCCGTTCTGCAGACGCAGGGCTGAGCGGGATTCCCGCGCCGATCCCACCGCGCAGGAGATCGGCCCGTTGACGTGTGCCACTGGACCGCCCTTTTCAGGGCGAGGAGGAGACAGGCATTGCGAACCGGTAAACCACCGCAGCCACAACCAGCGCGCACCGCGGCGCCCACGACGGTCACACCCGCGGCTGCCGGCTCCGCGCACCCCGCGAAGCCGCCCGCCGTCCACCATGCCAGGACCACGGTGCGACGTCGTGTGCTGTGGGGGCTGTTCGCGTCGGCGCTCACCGTGGCTTCCGCCCCGGCCCTGGTGGCGTCGGGGACAACCCCGTGGGCGTCGGGATCGGCGGGGAAAGCGCCGGGACCGGCCGGAGACGAGGAACGGTTCGACGAGACGTACCGCGGGCGCCGCATCGCAGGCGTCAAGTACGACGCCGGGCGGCCCGGGGAGGACGGCCCGAGCGCGTGGCACGTCACCGTGGACGGGCGGCCGTTGCATCTGATGCGCCGGGCGGACGGCAGCTGGATGAGCATGGTCGACCACTACCAGTCGTACGCGTCCCCGCTCGCCGCCGCGCGCGCTGCCGTCGACGAACTCGGCCCCGGCGCACGGCTGGGCACGCCGGGTGAGCGGAGCAGTAGCACGGAGGACAGCCGTACGGCGAACGGGAACAAGGGCGCCGAGGGGGAACATCGCCATGGTGTACACGCGTAAGGACATCAGCACGCTCACCCGGTCGGAACGACGCCGGCTCGTCAACGCGCTGCTGGAGCTCAAACGACGCGGTGAGTACGACGAGTTCGTGCGCATGCACATCGAGTACTACGCCCCCGACGGTGAGGGCGGCCTGCGCGCCGCCCACATGGCACCTTCCTTCCTGCCCTGGCACCGCAGGTTCCTGCTGGACCTGGAGAACGCGCTGCGGCGCGTGGACGAGTCGGTGACCCTGCCGTACTGGGACTGGACGCGCAACCGCACGCCGACGGCCGTACCGTGGACCGATGACCTGCTCGGCGGCACCGGGCGGCGTTCCGACCGGCAGGTGATGTCCGGCCCCTTCGCCTACCACCACGGCATGTGGACGATCAAGGTGGGGATCACCGACGCGGAGTACCTCATGCGTGAGCTGGGCCGCCCCCGGGACCCGATCGCGCTGCCCAAGGCCGGGGACCTCGAGGGGCCCCTCAACGATCCCGTCTACGACACGGCACCCTGGAACTCCCAGTCGACCAAAGGGTTCCGCAACAAGCTGGAGGGGTGGGGGGCCGGGCGGGGCCCCGCTTCGTGGCGCACCCACAACCGGGTCCACCGTTGGGTCGGCGGCCACATGATGGGCGGCGCGTCCGTCAACGACCCCGTCTTCTGGTTGCACCACGCCTTTGTGGACCTTCTCTGGTCCCGCTGGCAGCGGCGGCACCCGGGCGCCCGCTATCTCCCCGCGAAGCCGCTCGCCCGAGGGGACGCACAACACGGCCGAGTCGTCGCGCGGCACGAGAGGATGCCGCCGTGGGACGTCACACCGGACGAGTTGGAGGACCACAGCCAGATCTACCGGTACGCGTAGTCCGTCCGAGCCGTGTACGGGTGCGGCTGCCTGCGCGCGGCACGCGAAAGGGCACGGCGAGGCCCGTGGGCGCGTACCGCGGGGACCAGCCGGTTGCATCCGCCGACGCAGGCGCCCTGACCGCCGGCAGGGGATCGCCGGCCACACACCTCAGTGGGACGCCAGGAGCCGTACGGGCGAACCGGCCAGAAAGGCCCGGATGTTCTCGACCGCCTGGCCGTAGTACGTCGCGTAGTTCGCCCGGGAGACGTAGCCGAGGTGCGGGGTGGCGAGGATGCGGGGGGCGGTGCGCATCGGGTGGCCGTCGGGGAGGGGCTCGACGTCGAAGACGTCGACGCCGGCACCGGCGATACGGCCCTCGTGCAGGGCGGCGAGGAGCGCGTCCTGGTCGACGATGGCCGCGCGTGAGGTGTTGACCAGGTACGCGGTCGGCTTCAGGAGGGCGAGTTCGGCGGGGCCGAGCAGGCCGCGGGTGCGGTCGCTCAGCGCGAGGTGGACCGAGACGAAGTCGCTGTTCGCGAGCAGGTCCTCCTTGGAGGGAGCGAGTTCCACGCCGACCTCGCCGGCGCGCTCGCGGGTGAGGTTATGGCTCCAGGCACTGACCCGCATGCCGAAGGCGAGGCCGACCCGGGCGACGCGGCCGCCGATCTTCCCCAGGCCGAGAAGCCCGAGCCGGCAGCCGTGCAGATCGGCGCCGACCGTGCTCTGCCAGGGGCCGCCGGAGCGCAGGGCGGTGTTCTCCTCGACGATGCCGCGGGCGAGGCCGAGCAGCAGTGCCCAGGTCAGTTCGACGGGCGGGGTGGGGGAACTGGCCGTGCCGCACACCGTGACGCCGTGGGCCTCGGCGGCCGCGTAGTCGATGACGGAGTTCCGCATGCCGGAGGCGACGAGCAGTTTCAGCCGGGGCAGCCGGGCGATCAGCGAGCCGGAAAACGGCACGCGTTCGCGCAGGGTCACCACGATGTCGAACGCGGCCAGGGCGGCGGCCAGGGCGTCCTCGCCGTCGATGTGCCGGTCGAAGGACACGACCTCCACGTCGTCAGCGACCATCGACCAGTCGGCGACCTCGGTCGCCACCTTCTGGAAGTCGTCCAGCACAGCACAGCGCAGCCGCACGGCATGCCCCTTTCACGGCCCGTGGTTCGGTCCACGGTTCGCTTCCAGAGGTCATGATCGCGCATGGGCGGCGGCGCGGGGACCTGACCCTGTCACCCCGACCAATCGGTCGGCCACGGCGTGGGACCCCCGAGGACGCGGCTCAGTGTGGTCGGCGGGATATACGCGCTGTTCGAAGCCGCCTGGGAAACTGCCACTGACCTCAATGCCGGGAAAAGCCCCTCACGCGTTTTCGCTGGTGAGAGGCTATATGCGCCCCCGGCAGGACTCGAACCTGCGGCCAAGCGCTTAGAAGGCGCCTGCTCTATCCACTGAGCTACGGGGGCCGGGTGTGGTGGCCTCTGTCTGGATGCCCGGGTGTGGGCCGATCCGTGACGTTGCCGGGGACAAGGATAGGGCTCCCGCGTCCTTGCCCCTGTTGCTTCGCCTCCGTGGCTCGATGTGGAGGTTCAGTGAAGCGGTCCTGATAATCGCAGGCGGGTACGAATCGTGCATCGCTTTTGGCGTCTGGCGCATCGGGTGTTGTGCACTCGTTATGCCTGGAGTGTGCCCGTGTCCCACTCGTCCCTTCCATCCCTTGTGTTCTGTCGGCGCGCAGACATGCTCATATGCTTCAGAATTCCCCTAAAATTGGGCATTCTTCACATGTGGTGACCTTGGACGTACGGCCTCAGCTGCTCGACGCACTCTCCGCCCTGCGCGACCGTGTCGCCGCCGCACGCTTCCCGCTGCCCCTGGCGGGGGCCCTACGCGCGCGTGCCAACCGCGACGAACTGCTCGCGCAGCTCGACGACTACTTGGTGCCCCGGTTGCGGGAGCCCGAAGCGCCGCTTCTGGCCGTCGTAGGAGGGTCCACCGGAGCTGGGAAGTCCACGCTCGTGAACTCCCTCGTGGGACGGCGGGTCAGTGAGGCGGGCGTGCTGCGGCCGACGACACGGACCCCCGTGCTGGTCTGCCATCCGGAGGACCATCACTGGTTCAGCGGGATGAGGGTGCTGCCCGACCTCACGCGCGTGTGGGTGCCCCAGCAGGACTCGACGGACGACCTGCTGCTCCCCGGCGAGAACCCCGCGCGCGTGCTGCGCGTCGAGACCACCGAGACACTGCCGCCCGGTCTCGCCCTGCTCGACGCGCCCGACATCGACTCCCTGGTCGCCGACAACCGCGTCCTGGCCGCCGAGCTCATCTGCGCCGCCGACATCTGGGTCATGGTCACCACGGCCGCCCGCTACGCCGACGCCGTCCCCTGGCACATGCTGCGCACCGCCAAGGAGTACGACGTCACCCTCGTCACGGTCCTCGACCGCGTCCCCCACCAGGTGGTCAACGAGGTGTCGCGGCAGTACGGCGCCCTGCTCACCAAGGCCGGCCTCGGCGAGGTGCCGCGGTTCACGGTGCCCGAACTGCCCGAGTCGGCCTGGGGCGGCGGACTCCTGCCGGCCAGCGCCGTGGCCCAGCTGCGTACCTGGCTCATCCACCAGGCCCAGGACCCCGCGGCCCGTCAGCAGGTGCTGGCCCGCACCGCGTACGGCGTCCTCGACTCCCTCAAGTCCCGCATGCCCGAGCTGGCCGCCGCCGCCGCCGCCCAGCACGCCGCCGCGCTGCGGCTCACCTCCGCCGTCGGAGTGGCCTACGACAGCGAGCACACGCGCGTGCGGGGCCGGTTGCAGTCCGGGGCCGTACTCGCCGGGGACGCGCTCAAGCGGTGGCGCGCCTTCCCCCTGGACTGCACCGCCGCCGAACTCCTCGACGCCCTCGTGGAGAGCCTCAGCGCGCTGCTGCTGTGCGCCGTCACCGCCGCCGACGAGCGCGTCGACGACGCCTGGCGGCGCGAACCGGCCTCGGCCGCTCCGGAACTCGCCCTGGGAGAGCCCGCGGCGGACAGTGCCGAGCACCGGATCGGACTCGCCGTACGGCGCTGGCGGCGCGAGCTCGAGGAGTACGCCGAGGACGAGGTGCGCGAACTGGACCGGAACCTCGCGCCCGACCCGGAAGTGGTCGCCGCCCTGGTCGCCACCTCCCTGCTGGGCGGCCGCCGCGGTCGGATGGCCGGGGAGAGCCTCGCCGAGCGGATCGGCGCCCACGGCGCGCTGCGGCTGCGCGACCGGGCCGGACGGCTGCTCACCGAGCACGTCGACCGGCTCCTGCACGCCGAACGGGAGCGCCGGCTCGCCCCGCTGGACGCGCTCGACGTCCACCCCGAACCCCAGGCCGAACTCATCGCCGCGCTGTCCGTACTGCAGAAGGAGAGGTGACCGGTGACCGCCATCACTGACCAGGACCACACCGAGCACGCCGATCAGCCGGACGACGACGCGAACAAGGCGGGGGGCGCCGGGAGGACAGCCAGGAGTGCCTCGGAGGGCGAGCGCGCGGCGCGTACGGACTCCGGGGAGACCTGGGACGACGGGCTCATCGCCCGCCGGGTCAACGAGAACGCCGAGGGGGCCCAGTTCGCCATGACGGACAGCCGTTCCGCCGTCCCGCCCGCCCTGACCCCCCTGGTCTACGACGGCCCGCTGCGCTCCCGGCTCGAGGCCCTGCGCGAACTCGTGGGGCTGTCGCGCACCCGCCTCGACAGCCGCACCCTGTCGGAGGCGGGCCGGGTGCTCGACGAGGCGTCCGCGCGGCGCCGGCTCTCCGGGCAGCACACCGTCGTCGCCATCGCGGGTGCCACCGGCAGCGGCAAGTCGCAACTGTTCAACGCGCTCGCCGGGGTGACCATCTCGGAGACCGGCGTACGTCGTCCCACCACCGCGGCGCCCATCGCGTGCAGTTGGAGCGACGGCGCGGCGAGCCTCATCGAACGCCTCGGCATCCCGCCCCGGCTGCGCCGCCGGCCGCTGCCGACGGGGGACGGCGAGTCGCCGCTGCGCGGACTCGTCCTGATCGACCTGCCCGACCACGACTCCGCGGCCGTACAGCACCGCGAGCACGTGGACCGCATCCTGGCGCTCGTCGACGCGGTCATCTGGGTCGTCGACCCGGAGAAGTACGCCGACGCCGTCCTCCACGAGCGGTACCTGCGGCCGATGGCGGCCCACGCCGAGGTCATGTTCGTCGTCCTCAACCAGATCGACCGGCTGCCCGGCGAGGCCGCCGAGCAGGTCCTCGACGACCTGCGGCGGCTCCTCGACGACGACGGCATCGCCCTCGGGGAGTACGGCGAACCGGGTACGACCGTGCTCGCGCTGTCCGCGCTCACCGGGGACGGTGTCGGTGAACTGCGCGAGGTGCTCGGCCAGTTCGTGGCGGAGCGGGGGGCACCAGCCCGCCGTATCTCGGCCGACGTCGACCTCGCCGCGGCGCGGCTGTGGCCCGTCTACGCCACCCAGCGGCGGACCGGGCTGAGCGAGCAGGCCCGTGAGGAGTTCTCGGACCGGCTCGCGGACGCGGTGGGCGCCACGGCCGCCGGCGAGGCGGCCGAACGCGCCTGGCTGCGCAACGCCAACCGCGCGTGCGGCACTCCCTGGCTACGGTTGTGGCGCTGGTACCAGGACCGCGGCGAGCCCGCCACGGGGCGGCTCCCCTCCCGCGCGCAGGCCGACGAGGAGGCCACCGCCCGGCAGCGGGTCGAACAGGCGGTGCGGACGGTGTCCGACCGGGCCTCGGCCGGGCTGCCCGCGCCCTGGGCACAGGCGGTGCGCGAGGCGGCGGCCCGCGGCTCGCAGGGGCTGCCCGAGGCACTGGACGAGCTGTCCGTGCGCGCGGGTGTGCCGACGGGGCGGCCGCCGCGGCCGGGGTGGTGGCCGGTGGCCGTGCTGACCCAGGCGTCCATGACGATCCTGCAGTTCCTGGGCGGGCTGTGGCTGCTGGGCCAGATCATCGGGGTCATGGCGCCGAACCTCGGCGTGCCGGTGCTGCTGATGGTGATCGGCATCGTCGGCGGTCCGCTGATCGAGTGGAGCTGCCGGATGGCGGCGCGGGGGCCGGCCCGGCGCTACGGGCTGGACGCGGAACGCCGGTTGCGGGAGGCGGCAGCCGGGTGCGGCAGGGCGCGGGTACTGGATCCGGTGGCGGCGGAGCTGTTGCGGTACCGGGAGGTCCGGGAGCAGTACGGGAGGGTGGTGGGGGCAGGGCGGTGAGCGTGGTGCGGTAGCGCTTGTCGGGTGACGCGTGTGGCGTGATGCCTGTGCGGTGGCGCGTGTGTGATGCCTGTGCGGTGGCGCAGGCGGTGGCGGCTGGTGAAGGTGCTTGCTGCAGGCGGTGCCCTCTGGTGCGTGGTGCGGGGGCGCATGGTGGGGTGGCGCATGTGCGGTGATGCAGGGGTGGCGCATGGTGCGGTGACCGCGGGGTGACCGCTGTGACCGCCGTGGCTGTGACGGGCCGTCGGCGCCATCGTCTCGCGCCTCCGTGGCACTCGGCGTCACCCCTCCGGGTGGCGGCGTTGTCCACAGGTGGGCGGTGATCCACAGCGCTCAGCGGGCCCGGCCCGGCGGCGGCAGTCTGGCAGACGCAGCCGTACGGGACGGGCCCGTACGCGTGTCGGCCCGGCGTCCGAGTCCGGGCGAGGGAGGGGTTCGCGATGAACGAGACGATGGTCTGCGCGGTCGGCAGGGTGGCGACGCAGCCGGTGTACCGGGAGATGGCGTCCGGCCCGTCGGCGAGGTTCCGGCTGGCGGTGACCGCGCGCTACTGGGACCGCGAGAAGAACACGTGGACCGACGGGCACACCAATTTCTTCACGGTCTGGGCCAACCGCCAGCTCGCCACGAACACGGCGGCGTCGCTGGCGGTGGGGGAACCGGTGATCGTGCAGGGCAGGCTGAAGGTGCGCACCGATGTGCGTGAGGGGCAGAGCTGGACGTCGGCGGACATCGACGCGGTGGCGATCGGCCATGACCTGGCCTGGGGCACCTCGGCGTTCAGGAGGGGCGGCAAGCCCGAGACGGCGTCGCCGCCGACGCGACCTGAGCCCAACTGGGAGACACCGCACGAGGGTTCCTCCGACACCCCGGACGCACCGGCTCAACAGCACTCCGAGGCACCGGCACTGACGTGACATCAGGTACCGGCGGAGGTCTGCCCGAACTACGGCTTATCGACAGGTGTGCACCGGACGGCCAGGGGTGGATTTGTCGATAAGCCCTGCTCACCAGGGATCTTGGCGATAACGATTCCGAGTCGGATCACTCGTCCGACGGCCTGACCGGCGGGCGGACTCCGCCGCGTCCTTAGGATGCCGGACATGGCTTTCGGGGCTCTCGGGTCTCCCGTGACCTGTGAGGCTTCTGATTCTGCTGGTGGGACCGTCCCCCCACGTAACCGGTCCTGCTCGAAGGGGAATTTGGTGTTTGCTTCGTTCTCTGAGCTGTTCGTACGCAGGCGAGGGACGGCCCGCTTCGCCGCCGCGACGCTGGTGTCCGGGCTCGTCGCCGCGGGCGGGCTGGCCGGTGCCCGGCAGGCGGCCGCCGACGAGACGCCACAGAGCCAGGGCGGGGCGGCCGCGACGATAGGCGGCCTCAAGACGTACGGCGCGGCCGTGATACACGCCGACACCGGCGACCAGGAGATCTCGGCGGGCCTGTTCGAGATGTCCGTCGAGGGCGGCGGCATGCTGCAGACGTACTGCGTCGACCTCCACAACCCCACGCAGCGGGACGCCAATTATCACGAGACGCCCTGGAGCGGCACGTCCCTGGGCGTCAACAAGGACGCCGGGAAGATCCGCTGGATCCTGCAGAACTCCTACCCGCAGGTGAACGACCTCGCGGCGCTGGCCCGGAAGGCGGGTGTGCGCGGGGCGCTCACCCAGCAGGACGCGGCGGCCGGTACGCAGGTGGCGATCTGGCGGTACTCGGACGACGTGGCCGTCGACGCGCTCGACCCGCAGGCCGAGCAACTCGCGGATTACCTGCAGAAGAGCGCCCGGAACCTGCCCGAGCCCCGGGCCTCGCTCACCCTGACCCCGTCGGCGGTCTCCGGACGGCCGGGCGAGCGGCTGGGGCCGGTGACGGTCCACACCAATGCCGGCAGTGCGACGGTGACCCCTCCGGCGGACGCCGCTACGAGCGGGGTCCGGATCGTCGACGCGCAGGGCAAGCCCGTCACCTCCACCTCGGACGGCGGGCAGGTGTTCTTCGAGGTGCCCGAGGACGCGGCGGCCGGCGCGGCCGATCTCACGGTGCAGGCCTCGACGACCGTCCCGGTCGGCCGGGCCTTCGCCTCGGACAGCCGCAGCCAGACACAGATCCTGGCGGGCTCCAGCGAGTCGACGGTGTCCGCGACGGCCGGCGCGACCTGGGCGAAGCAGGGTCCGGTTCCGGCACTCTCGGCGGCGAAGAACTGTGCCGAGGGCGGCGTCGACGTCATCGCGTCCAACAAGGGCGACGAGCCGTTCACCTTCGAACTGGCCGGCCTCGAGCACACCATCGCCGCGGGCGAGTCCCGCACGGTGACGGTGCCGCTTCAGGAGGACCAGGCCTACGACTTCACGATCCGCGGCCCCGGTGGTTTCGAGAAGCGCTTCACCGGTGTGCTGGACTGCCAGATCCGGGGCAGCGCGACCGGTACCACCACCCAGACCCTCAGCGAGCCGACCCCGGCCGCGGTGGGCGGCACCGACACGGACACCAACCTCGCCGAGACAGGCAGCTCCGGCGTCACTCCCCTGATCGCGGGCATCGCCCTCGGCATGGTCCTGATCGGCGGGACGACCCTGATCGTGCTGCGGCGCAAGGAGCCGACGGCGGGGGACTGACCCGCGGCGAACGCGGCGGCGGCTCCGGGCGGCGCCGCTTTGCCCCGGACGCCGAGAGGGTGCTGTTCGCCGGGGCTGGTGCCTCCGACGTCAGGGGTGACTCAGGGGCTTGGCTTCTGATGGATCTCCGCGGAGATCCATCAGAAGCCAAGCCCCTCGGTGCGTAGACGTCCTCAAGCGGCGAGGGCGATCACTCCTGCGATCACTCCTGCGCGCCCAGGAGTGGAGCCTTCCCCTCAGATGTGGGGTGCCAAGTGATCACCCCCTGGGCCGTCCCCGGGCCGTGTCCGGCGGCTTGGGCCGTCTGCGGGCCGTCGGGTGTTTCCGGGCCGTCATGCGCGTGACCAGCGGCCCGATACATCGCGGAGTGGCCTTCCCGGTCCGGGTCTCGCTGGGACGGCATGAGGTGGGTGTAGGCCCGGAGGGTGAAGCCCGGGTCGCTGTGGCCCGAGTAAAGAGGCTCAGGGCCAGGTGCGCCGAGGCGCAGAAGTGCCGCAGGGCGTGCATGCCGTGCTCGCGGGAGGCGGCGTAGCGCTCGCCCTTCTCAGGGGCCGGGATGATGCCTGCGGCTGCGAACGCGGGCCGCCAAGCCTGGTCATCGAAGGCCTGGCTCCAGATGGCCGCTCCGGCGACCCTCGTGAAGAGGAGCTGGTGTGCGACCTTGAGACCGGTCGGGGTCAGCCAGGGAAGCGTCACGCCGACGGGCGGGAAGTCCGCCACGTGCTCGCGGATTGCCGCCGACACCTCGGGGTCAGGGGGACGTCGCGGAGCTTCATCGTTCCAGGTCAGGAAAGCACTTTCGCGTTTCCACCTCGCCAGCCGCCAAACCCGAGTGAAACGGCGAGGTCAGTGCTCTTCGGGGCGGTGTCAGCAACTTGGGCCGTCCAGGGCACCGGGCGTCCGGGTACACATGCTCGTGACCGGAAAGGGAAAGTCAGGCGGCATGGTGGACACTCTACTGACGGTTGCCGGTGCGCTCGCCCTCGTGGTGGCGGCGCTCTCCGCGCTCATCCAACGGCTACCGCTGAGCGGACCGCTGCTGGCCCTGCTGACCGGCGTCGTCTTCGGTCCGGCCGTGCTGGGGATCATCGACCTTCCCACCGTGGTGGAGGGACACGAGGAACTGCACGAGGCCTCCCGGATCCTGCTGGCGATCTCCGTGATGGCCGTGGCGCTGCGCTATCCGTTCCGCGCCGTACGGTCACGGATCAGGCCGGTGGCCGTCCTTCTCGGCGTAGCCATGCTGGGGATGGCGCTGCTCACCACGGCAGTGTCGGCCGCCGCCCTGGGCATCGGCCTCGGCGCGGCGGCGCTGCTGGGAGCCGCACTGACCCCCACTGACCCCGTCCTCGCCTCCAGCGTGATCACCGGCGAACCCGCCGAGAAGGGCATCACCGCCCGGACCAGGCAGCTCCTCTCCCTCGAATCGGGTGCCAACGACGGACTGGCCCTGCCCCTGGTGCTCGCCGCCGTGGCCATCGCCGGGCCCCTCACCGGCACCAAGGCACTGCTGGAATCCCTGTGGCAGGTTCTGGGCGCGGTCGCCTTCGGGGGGGTGGCGGGCTGGCTGGGCGGAAAGGCCCTGCGCGCCGCCGACGATCGTCGCACCGTCGAGTCAGGCCCCCTGTTCATCTACACGCTCCTGCTCGCCCTGTTCGTGCTCGGGGCCTCCGGTCTGCTGCACCTCGACGGCATCCTGGCCGTCTTCGTCAGCGGCCTGGCCTTCAACGCGACGAGTTCGGCGAACGAACGCGCCGAAGAGAACAAGATCGACGAGGCGGTCAACCGCCTCATGGTCCTGCCGCTGTTCACCGTCCTGGGAGCGATGATCCCCTGGAGCGAGTGGGGCGATCTGGGATGGTGGCGGGCACTGCTGCTGGTCCTGGGCGTGCTACTGCTGCGCAGGCTGCCGATCCTGCTAGCGCTCAAGCGGCCCCTCTCCCTGACCTGGCGGGATGCCGTCTTCCTGGGCTGGTTCGGCCCCATCGGCGTCTCGGCGCTGTTCTACCTGACCATGGAGGCCCACCGGCTCGGGGCGAACCCCCTGGTACTCGCCGCCGGAACACTGATCGTCGCCGCCAGCACCGTCGTGCACGGCATCACCACGGCCCCCGGGCTAGTTCTCTATCGCAAGGCCGCCGACCGTGCACCCGACACGGCGCAATGAGCCACGAGCGCTCGGCCGCCTTCCCCGGACGCGGCTGCCGGCCACACCGACACCGACCTGCCCGCAAACGCCCAGTCGGCGGCGTTCACCCAGGGGATCCCAGCCGTCGTGCGGCCTGCCCCTTTGGCCGGTTCCGCCTCCACCTGCGCGAACTCCTCTGGCTCAGCCTCGGCAGTGACGCCTTTCCTTGTGCCCGCAGAGGCTCGCGGACCGTCCTCATGCCACGTCCGCCGCCACCGCTGTACGGCGCCTTGTGCGGACGACCGGCCAAGGGGGTAGCAGGGGGAACATGCTCTTCGACTCCTGGGATGACCTGGCCCGCGTTTGGATCACGACGGGCCTCGCCCATCTGTTTTTGATCGTCGCGGTCCGCGCGTCCGGCAAGCGAGCCTTGTCGAAGACGAACGCCTCCGACTTGGTCGTCACCGGGGCGTCGGGCTGGACCTGGCAACGATTCTGCTCAACCGCCACGTCGCGCTCCTCGAAGGCGCCACCGCTCTCGGCATGCTGGTGGCGCTGCGGTTCTTCACCGCTTGGGCGCCGGTCCGCTCCGGTAGGGTCCGGCGCCTGGTGAAGGCCGAGCCGACCGTGCTGCTGCACCAGGGCCGCATGCTCCCCGAAGCGATGAGGCGCCGGCGGGTGGCACTCGATGAGGTGAGGCAGGCCGTCCGTCCTCAAGAGGTTGGTGCTATGGAGGAAGTGCAAGCCGTCATGCTGGAAACGGACGGCAGCCTCAGTGTGATTTCCCGCTCCTGGTACGGCTCCGGTACCGCCCTGGACAATGCCGAGCATGCCCATCGTGATGCTGTACAGGCCAGGCATTACGGTCAGGTCCCTGGTCTGTGGCCAGGCGGAGCGCGGACGCATGAAAGGCGTAGTGAGCGAATGGGGGGCTGACGTGGGTCCAACTTCCGAGCACGACTCTGTGCGTGAGCGTCTGGCCCAGGAGTTGCTGGACCGGCTCACGCCAGTGATGAGCGCCCTGGGAGTGCTGTTCCTGCTCGTCGTCATCGGCGAGCGCATGGCCAGGCCCGGAACGGCGATGCAGGCCGCCATGACGGTGACCGGCTGGCTGCTGTGGGCAGCCTTCGTCACCGAGTTCATCACCCGCCTGGGCCTGGCCGAGCACCGGGGAAAGTTCCTGCGCCGCAACTGGTGGCAGGTGATCTTCCTGATCCTGCCCTTCCTGCGGGTGCTTCGCCTGATGCGCTCGCTTCGCCTCCTGCGCACCGGCCGGGTGCTCTCCTCGACCGTGCGGTCCTCCCGGTCGGCGGGCCGGCTGCTCAGCGACCGGGTGGCGTGGCTGGGCATGATCACGGTGATCGTGGTGGTCGCCGCAGGGGAACTGCTGTATGAGTTCGATCGGCCGACCGATTCGTTCGCGAGCACCCTTCACGCCACGGCACTGATGGCGATCAGCGGTGAGACGGCGGGAGCAACAACCGCCTACGGCAAGTTCATCGAAATCTTGCTGGCCCTGTACGCCGTCACGGTGTTCGCCTCGTTGGCTGGCGCCTTCGGCGCCTACTTCATGGGCAACCGCGGCCCGACGCCGCCCGGCACGCCACCGGCTGAGGAGAAGCGGTAATGACAGCTGCCTGAGACCGCGGCTTCGGGCCCGGCTCGCGTCGCGGACCCGGCCCGCTGTTCGCCTCCTTGGCGGCGGCCGGGAGTATCCGCTGGTCTAACAGAATGGATGCGGCTTCGCTCGCGCTCCGGTGAGTTCTTCAGCTGTGATGTCCGGAGCAACAGCCGGAGCCGCGACAGGCGACCAACGGCAGTGACAGGCGAGTCCAGGCCACCCATCGCGAACCCCCAGGTCACAGCCCCCCACTCATACGCGTTTCCACCCAGGGGTAGCGGTACGGCAAGATGGGGTGTATCTGCCCACTGCCAGTTTCAAGCTGCCGGACGGTTTCTCTTGGCTGAGTTCATTTACACCATGCGCAAGGCGCGCAAAGCGCACGGCGACAAGGTGATCCTCGACGACGTGACGACGAGCTTCCTCCCGGGAGCGAAGATCGGCGTCGTCGGCCCGAACGGCGCCGGAAAGTCGACGATCCTGAAGATCATGGCCGGGATCGAGCAGCCGTCCAACGGTGACGCCTTCCTCACCCCCGGCTACACGGTCGGCATCCTGCTGCAGGAGCCCCCGCTGACCGAGGACAAGACCGTCCTGGAGAACGTCCAGGAGGGTGTCGCCGAGATCAAGGGCAAGCTCGACCGGTTCAACGAGATCGCCGAGCAGATGGCGACCGACTACACCGACGAGCTCATGGACGAGATGGGCAAGCTCCAGGAGCAGCTCGACCACGCAGGCGCCTGGGACCTCGACGCCCAGCTGGAGCAGGCCATGGACGCCCTGGGCTGCCCGGCCGGCGACTGGCCCGTCACCAACCTGTCCGGCGGTGAGCGCCGCCGCGTCGCGCTGTGCAAGCTGCTGCTGGAGCAGCCCGACCTGCTGCTGCTCGACGAGCCCACCAACCACCTCGACGCCGAGTCCGTGAACTGGCTGGAGCAGCACCTGGCCCAGTACCCGGGCACCGTCGTGGCGGTCACCCACGACCGGTACTTCCTCGACAACGTCGCCCAGTGGATCTGCGAGGTCGACCGCGGCCGCCTCTACCCCTACGAGGGCAACTACTCCAAGTACCTGGAGACCAAGGCCGCCCGCCTCAAGGTCGAGGGCCAGAAGGACGCCAAGCGGCAGAAGCGCCTCAAGGAAGAGCTCGACTGGGTGCGGTCGAACGCCAAGGGGCGTCAGGCCAAGTCCAAGGCGCGTCTGGCCCGCTACGAGGAGATGGCCGCCGAGGCCGACAAGATGCGGAAGCTGGACTTCGAGGAGATCCAGATCCCGCCGGGCCCGCGCCTGGGCAACGTCGTCGTCGAGGTCAGCAACCTCACCAAGGGCTTCGGCGAGAAGCTGCTCATCGACGACCTCAGCTTCACGCTGCCGCGGAACGGCATCGTCGGCATCATCGGGCCGAACGGCGCCGGCAAGACCACCCTGTTCAAGATGATCCAGGGCATGGAGGAGCCCGACTCCGGCGCCATCAAGGTCGGCGACACCGTCAAGATCTCCTACGTCGACCAGAGCCGCGAGAACATCGACCCGAAGAAGACGCTGTGGGCGGTCGTCTCCGACGAGATGGACTACATCAACGTGGGCCAGGTCGAGATGCCCTCGCGCGCGTACGTCTCCGCCTTCGGGTTCAAGGGGCCGGACCAGCAGAAGCCGGCCGGTGTGCTCTCCGGCGGTGAGCGCAACCGGCTGAACCTCGCGCTCACCCTCAAGCAGGGCGGCAACCTGCTGCTTCTCGACGAGCCGACCAACGACCTCGACGTCGAGACCCTCTCCAGCCTGGAGAACGCACTGCTGGAGTTCCCCGGCTGCGCGGTCGTCGTCTCCCACGACCGGTGGTTCCTGGACCGCGTCGCCACGCACATCCTCGCCTACGAGGGCGAGTCCAGGTGGTTCTGGTTCGAGGGCAACTTCGAGTCGTACGAGAAGAACAAGGTCGAGCGGCTCGGCCCGGACGCCGCGCGTCCGCACCGCGCCACCTACAAGAAGCTGACCCGGGACTGATCTTGCGGCACATCTACCGCTGCCCGCTGCGCTGGGCGGACATGGACGCCTACGGCCACGTCAACAACGTGGTGTTCCTCCGCTACCTGGAGGAAGCCCGTATCGACTTCCTGTTCCGCCCGGAGAAGGACTTCAAGCAGGGGTCCGTGGTGGCACGCCATGAGATCGACTACAAGCGGCAGCTGGTCCACCGGCACCACCCGGTGGACGTCGAGCTGTGGGTCACCGAGATAAGGGCCGCGTCCTTCACCCTCACCTACGAGGTGAAGGACGACGACCAGGTCTATGTGAGGGCCTCGACGGTGATCGTGCCGTTCGACTTCGAGGCACAGCGCCCGCGCCGGATCACCGAGGAGGAGCGCGAGTTCCTCCGCGAGTACATGGATGACGACGAGGAGGAGGCCGTCGCCGCATGACGGTGCTCCACCTCGCCGACGAGGGGGAGGCGGCGGATCTCGCCGCCTTCCTCTCCCGGCTGCTCCACTACGACCGCGGGGCCGCGGTGCGCCTGCAGGCCGTGGGCACCGCGCTCGCCGTGTTCGGACGGCCGCCGTCCTTCGAGGTGCTGGCCGTGCGGGCGGTGCGGCTGGCGAAGCCGTACGAGAAGGGGCTCGAGGCCACGCTGGACGTGACCGTGTCCGCCGGTGAGTTCCTGGAGTCGGTGGACGAGAAGGCCGCGACGGCCGTCGTGCCGGGTGCGGTGACCGGGCCGCCGTGGGCGGGCGTGCTGCCGCCGCGCGGTGGCTGGCGGGCGGCCGAGCCGGGGCTGCCTGCGCCGGACGCGCTGCGGTCCCTCGTGGCCGCCGCCGTCGCCGAGTTCCGGGCCCGTACGCAGGAGTTGCCGGCCGAGCGGCGCACCCGGGCCGAGCTGGACCGGATCGGGCGGGACATCTGGTCCCGTACGGTCGGCGACACCCCGCTACCCGTCCGGGCCGTGCACGCCGCGCAGTCGCTCGGCTTCCTGCGGCCCGAGGTGCCGCTGGGGCTGTTCTCGTCGGGTGCGTGGCTCCGGCTGCGCACGCCGTACGGGTCGATCGCGGTACGGCGCGCCGGGCTCGGGGCCCTGGACGTCAGCGTCCGCTGAAACGGGTCCCCCGCCGCGCCCCCGGAGGCGTCAGCGTCCGCCGACCCGGCCCCGCCGCGCCCCGGAGGGCGTCAGCCCGGGCTGTTCACCATCGAGGCCGCCGCGTACGTCAGGTAGTTCCACAGGGTGTGCTCGTGCTCCTCGGACAGCCCGAGCTCCTCGACGGCGACCCGCATGTGCTTCAGCCACGCGTCGTGCGCCGCACGGTCGACCGTGAAGGGCACGTGCCGCATCCGCAGGCGGGGATGCCCGCGGTTGTCGCTGTACGTCGTGGGGCCGCCCCAGTACTGGATGAGGAACAGCGTGAGGCGCTCCTCGGCCGGGCCCAGGTCCTCCTCGGGGTACATGGGCCGCAGCAGCGGGTCCTCGGCGACGCCCTCGTAGAAACGGTGGACGAGCCGGCGGAAGGTCTCCTCCCCGCCGACCTGCTCGTAGAAGGTCTGCTCCTGAAGCGTGCCGCGCCGAATCTCTTTCACGCCGTCCATGGTCTCAGACGCCCCGGCATAGGACTCAAGACCTAGGACCAGCCCAGGACCCTCCGCCTACTGTGGAGACATGGGCGGGCACGCACCCGGCAGGGAACTCGACGGTCTCGCCGCCTCCGCGCGGGCGGCGCTGGTGCGGCGGATCGAGGCGAGCGGCGCCTGGTCCGCCGATCCGGTGTGGCGGGAGGCGTTCGCGGCGGTCCCACGGCATCTCTTCGTGCCGTACTACTACGTCGGCGTCGCCGGCGGCTACGAACGCCGCTGGGGACAGAGCCCGGACGCCGAGGCGTGCGAGCGGTGGGTGCGCGGCGCCTACGAGGACACCCCGCTGGCGACCCGGCTGCGGGACGGCGAGCTGCTGTCGTCCAGCAGCCAGCCCTCCCTGATGGCGGAGATGCTGGCCGCGCTGGAGGTGGCGGACGGGCACACCGTCCTGGAGATCGGCGCGGGCACCGGCTACAACGCCGCGCTGCTCGCCCACCGGCTCGGCGACGACAAGGTCACCACCGTCGACCTCGATCCGGAGATCACCGAGTCGGCCCGTCGGCATCTGGCCGCGGCCGGGTACCACCCGGCCGTCGTCACCGGCGACGGCGCCCGGGGCGTGCCCGAGCGTGCCCCGTTCGACCGGATCATCGCCACCTGCGCCCTGGATACGGTGCCCCGCGCCTGGCTCGCCCAGAGCCGCCCCGGCGGCCGGATCCTGCTGCCGCTCGCCACCGGCCTGATCGTGCTCACGGTGACGGACGCCTCGCACGCCGAGGGGCGGTTCCTGCACACGCCCGCCTACTTCGTGCCGCTGCGCGGCACCGGCCGGCCCGGCGGTGAGCCGTTTCAGCTGGGCGGGGTGCCGCGCCGGGCCAGGGAGGACGACGCGTTCCGGTTCCTGCTGGCCCTGACCCGCGGCAGCCTCGACCCGCAGGAGGCGCACGCGCTCTGGGAGCAGGAGGGCCGGCCGCAGCGCGAGCGCTACGGGATCACCGTCAGCGGCGAGCGGGAATGGGCCTGGCTGGACGACCCGGAGGGGCCGTACGCCTGGCCCCTCCCGTCCTGACAGGCCGCTGACCGGGGCTCAGGCTCAGCCGCGGCGGATCGTGATCGTCGTCCAGGCGCCCACGTGCACCCGGTCGCCGTCCTGCAGCGGCACGGGGACGAACGGCTGGATCGGGTCCTCCGAGCCGTTGACCGTCGTGCCGTTCGTGGAGTTCTGGTCGACGACCGCCCAGCTGCCGTCCGGCTGCTGGACCAGCACCGCGTGCTGGTGCGAGACGCCCGGGTCCTCCGGCGGCACCGCCAGGTCGATGTCGGGGGTGTCGCCGGTGGAGTGCCGGCGGCGGCCGATCGTGATCTGGTTGCCGGTGAGCGTGCGCTGCTGCTCGGGCGAGTACGCGGGCAGGTTCAGACCCGCGGCCTCGGGGCCGGAGCGCTGCATCATCGCCATGAAGTAGTCGCGGTCCGGGCCGATGGTCGCGGTCCACGTCGCTGGTCCCTGCGGCGCCTGGGGCTGCTGCGGGAAGCCGCCGGGGCCGGGCGGGGCCTGGGTCGCGCCGGGATGCGGGTAGCCGTAGCCGCCCTGGCCGGGGCCGGCGCCGGGCTGAGGGTAGCCGTAGCCGCCGCCCTGACCGGGGCCGCCGGGGCCGCCGGGGCCACTCGGGCCGGTGGACGACGGCGGGGAGATCACCCAGTCGTCGTCACCGCTGCCGAAGGACGGACCGCCCTGCTGCGGGGGCCGCCGGGTCTCCTGCGGGAATCCGGGCGGGGCGGGAGGGCCGGACTGGTGGAAGGCCTGCGGAGCCCCACCGGGGCCACCACCGGGACCGCCAGGTCCGCCGGGACCACCGGGACCGGGCGGCGGCGGGACCGGCCGCGAGGGGTCGGCACCGAAACCGGGCGGGCCGGAGGCGCCGCCCGGCCCGCCACCAGGACCGCCGGGACCACCAGGGCCGGGAGGTCCGCCGGCGCCGGGCTGGGGGTAGCCGTAGCCGCCGCCCTGACCCGGGCCGCCGGGGCCACCAGGGCCGGGCCGGCCGGACGGGGCGCCGCCGAACGGCGGGATCGGCTCGGCCGGGCGGTTCATCTGGGACGGGCGGGAGCTCTGGTAGTCGTACCCGTCACCGCCGCCGTACGACGGACCCGACGGACCCGACGGGCCGGGCTGACCGGGCTGGCCGGGAGGCTGGAACCGCATGCCCGGGCCGGGCGGGGGCGGGGCCGCGGGAGTGTACGAGGTCGCCGTGTTCGTCAGGAAGTTCCACCGGCACTCCTCGCAGAACGGCGCAGCGCCCTCACGCGGCGTACGGCACTGCGGGCAGAGCTCCGGCTCGGCGTTCGGTACGGCGGACAGGTGCGGAGGACGCCCACCGGGCTGGCCACCGGGGCCGCCGGGAGGGCCGGGAGGACCGCCCTGGCCGGCGGGGGGCGGGAAGCCGTAGCCGCCGCCCGGCGGGGGCGGCGGGGGAGGAGGCGGAGGCACGGCACCCGCCATGCGGTGACCGCAGACCTCGCACCAGTCGTCGGAACCCGACTGGTGTCCGTTCGGGCAGGTCGGCATGTCGGCGCGTCCCTCCTTCGATCTCTTCTAGATCACTTCTTCACGCGAACAGTTTTGGTGGACCGGGTCTCGAGCGTCATCTCGTCCGCCTCCGCGACCTTCGCTTTCAGTCGCACAGTACCGGTCGCGGCATCGACCACGTCCACCACCTTCGCAAGCAGTTTCGCAGTATCGGCGTTGCCAGAGGCACTCGCGAGCTGAACGGCCCGGCCCAGTTTGGCCGTTGCTCCGTCCATATCTCCCGATTTACGGAGATCCAGTCCCTGCTGGATGACTTGTGCCAGTTCGGCCTGCCCGGTGTAGTGGGCGACCTGAGGATTGATCGACGTCGAGGCGACCATGTCGTCCGTCCACACGGCCCGCACCAGGCCCTGCGCGCCGAGGCTCTGGACGCTGCCGTCGGGCTGCGGAATGACCAGTGAGATACGGGCCGCCAGCATCTCCTGGCCGATGTGCGCGACGGGGACCTCCACGCAGACGTGGTAGTCACGGGACTCGTCGCCCCAGGAACCGAGCGGGTAGTCGCCTGCCCGGGGCCCCGCCTCCGTGCGCCGGCCGGTCAGTTCCTCGACCGTGGGCGCGACCTGCTTGACGAACTTCACCGTCGTGTCGACCGGGGTCCACAGCCGCAGGGAGACGTCCGCGACCTCCTTGCCCATCGCCGTCTCCATCATCCGCGTGAAGTCGGCGGCGAGCCCGGCCGGATCGGCGACGATGTCGGCCGTGCCGAGCAGGGCGGAGGCGATCCCTGTGACTTCTTTCACTTCCCAGTCGGTGCCCACACCGCGCGCGTCACAGGTGAAACGCCCGGTGCACGCGTCGAGCGCGGCCTTCAGATCCTGCGGCGACTCGTGCTCGTTGCGGCCGTCGGTGAGCAGGATGCCGTGCCGGATCGCGACGTCCGCGGAGGAGAGCAGGCGGTCGGCCAGTCTCAGCCAGGTGCCGATGGCCGTGCCGCCGCCCGCGCTGAGCGAGCGCAGCGCCCGCTTGGCCTGCTCACGGGTGGTGGCGTCGGCGACCGCGACGTGCCCGCCGCCCGGGTAGACCTCCTTGGCCAGGTGGGTCCCGCCGATCACCGCGAAGTGCACGCCGTCGCGCAGGGCGTCGATCGCCGCGGCCGTGGCGTCCCGGGCGTTGCGCATCTTGGTCGGCGGGTAGTCCATCGACCCCGAACAGTCGACCATGATCGCCACGGCCGCCGACGGGCCCTGGCCGGGTGCGTAGAGGTGGGGCGCCGCGACCGCGCTGCCGATCGTGCCGCCGCCGGTCGCCGTCACCGTGACGATGGCGTTGACCTCGCCGGCGCCCTCCGGCAGGTACTCGTTCTGGTACACGTCCACCGAGAACCGGGGCACGTTCGACTTCGAGAAATTGGCCATGCCTGCTTCGATCCCCCTTCAAAGCCCCCGCCGCGGCGGGGTGATGACGGTAGGCGGACCGGTCCCCTCCGGTCCGCCGAGGCACCCCCGTGCGTGGCCTCAGGCCGATCCTGCCCCCTGTGGCACGGCCGGGAACGGCACGAGCGCCACTGTTACGTTGTCGTGGCCCCCGCCGTCCAGGGCGTGGCCGACGAGGACCCGGGCGCTGTGCAGCGGATGCGCGGCGGCGTCGAGCGGGACGACCCGGGCCATCTCCTCGGCGGCTTCCGCGTAGTTCCACAGGCCGTCCGTGCAGACCACGACCACGCCCGGCCGGTCCGGCTTGAACGCGGCGGTGTGCGGCTCCAGTTCGTAAGCGTCCGCGCCGAGCCAGCCGGTGATCGCGTGGGCACGCTCGTCGGCGTAGGCCTCGGCCTCGTTCATCAGGCCCGCGGCGACCATCTGAGCGGCCCAGGAGTCGTCCTCGGTGAGCCGGGCCGGGGGAGCGCCGCGGTCGACCGGGACCCAGTAGGCGCGGCTGTCGCCGACCCAGCCGACGATCAGCAGGCCCGAGGTGACCACGGCACCGACGATGGTGCAGGCGGGGGCGTTCTGGTGCGGGGCCTGCTCGAGGGCCGTGGCGGGTTCCGCGGCGAGCGAGTTGACCGCGCGGGAGGCGGCGATGATCGCGTCATGCATCGCCTGCTGCGGGTGCGTGCCGCGCGGCAGGGCCGTCAGCAGGCTCTCGCTCGCGGCCTTCGAGGCCGCCGCGGAGGCGTCGTCGGGGCGGGTCGCCGAGGAGACGCCGTCACAGACGATCGCCACGGACGCCGGTGAGCCGTCGGGCAGTGCGGTGGTGCCGAGGGCGTACGCGTCCTCGTTGCGGTGGTGGCGCAGGCCGCGGTCGCTGACCGCGGCCACCGGGCCGGACTCCTGCTCCATGTGGTCCCGTTCGCGCGGCTGGGCGTGGCCGCAGTTCTCGCAGTAGCCGTCGTCGTCCACGCGGCCGGCCCGGCAGGCCACGCAGACCTTGCCGCCGGCGCCCGCGGCCGGGGCCGCCGGGTCGGCGGACGCCCGTGGGTCCGGTGCCTGGAGGGCGTACTCGTCGGGCTGGGTCTGGTAGATCTCCGGCGACGCGGCATACCCGTCGGGCTGCGCCGGCCGGTCGAACCGTACGCCCGCGGCCGGGGCCGGCGGGGCGCTCGGGGGCGGGGGCGTGCCCGGCGGCAGGGCGGATCCGCCCGAGTCCGTGCCCCGCAGGTCCGTCGGCAGGTGCGCCGCGTCCGGGGCACCCGCGCCGTCCGGCCCGGGGGCGGGCCAGGCCGCGCCGGCGGGTGGCGCCGACGGGGGCTCGCGATACGCGCCGGCCGGGGCGCCCTGCGCGGGCACCGAGCCGTTCATGGTGATGGTCGGGTTGTCCTGAGGCCGTGCCGGCACGGCGGACAGGTCGTATCCGCACGCGCCGCAGAAACGGTCACCCGACTCGAGGGGCTCCTCGCAACTCGGGCAGGCGGACAACTGGGGCATCTGCGACATCAACTACACCCACGTCCGGGGGCGGTAACGATTGGCACGTTCCACCAGGTCGATCCTCTCCTCGCCGCCCCGCGCCAGCCGGGCCAGCGTGCGGTACGAGCGCTCCAGGCCGAAACGCAGGCCCCGCTCGTCCAGGCCGCTGCCGAGCAGCGTCCGTCCCCCGGCGGCGGGAGGGGCGGAACCCTGGCCCCCGGAGAGTACCCAGTCCAGGGCGCAACCGAGGACTTCGGCCGACAACTGCTCACGCCGCGCCGGATCCAGACCGTACGCCTCCAGCGCCTCGACCTGCACCGCGGCAGCCGTCAGGTCCTCCAGGAACGACACGTCCGAGGCGGTCGCCGTGCGCTGCCGCAGCCGCGCCCGCACGGCCGCCACACGCGCGGCCGTGTAGTGGATGGAGGACTCCGGGACCGACTCCAGCGTCCGCACGGCGCCGCGCCGGTCCCCGGTCGCCAACTGCACCCGGGCCAGCCCGAACGCGGCGCTCACATGGCTCGGGTCGGTCGACCACACCAGCCGGTAGTACTCGGCGGCGTTGTCGAGCTGCCCCAGCACCTCCGCGCACAGCCCCAGCGCCAGCTTGGGCGCGATCTCGCCGGGGAAGGCGTCGTAGATCGCGTCGAAGGCCAGCGCGGCGCCCTCGTCGTCGCCGGTCACCAGGGCCGCCACGCCCCGGTACCAGACCACCCGCCAGTCGTCGGGCCGCTCGCCCTCCAGCGTGACCAGCGCCCGCAGCGCGGCACCGGGGTCGCCGGTCTCCAGCCGGGCCCGGATCTGCCGCAGCCGCGTCTCGGTCGACGGGGCCGGGGCGGCGGCCAGGGCGCCGAGCAGCTCGGCCGGGGCGGAGGTCATCAGGCCCGCGAGGAAACCGGCGTTGGGGTCCGTCGGGTCGACCCGGGGGACGGGCAGGGCCAGCGCGGCGGCGGGAGTGTCGACCGACTTGACGAGACTGTAAGGGGCGGCGGGGTGCGCCGCACCGGCCTGGCCCCGCGCGCCGCCCGGCAGTGCGGCGGCGGTGGAGGGACGGCGCCCCGTGCGCACCGCCCGTGCCCCCAGCCGGGACACCTCACCGTCCGGCTTCGGGAACAACTCCGTGTCCGTGACCCGCAGTTCCGGCCCGAAGAGGGTGGACAGGGCGGGGCGGGCCCGGCCCGTCTGGAGGGAGACGACCTCGCGCAGGACGCCCGTCAGCTGCTCGGTCATCTCCTGGGCGGAGGCGAAGCGGCGGGCCGCGTCGGGGTCGGTGGCGCGGACCAGGAGGCGGTAGAACGACTCGTACTGCCGGAAGACCTCGATGTGGTCCGGGTCGGGCAGGGAGTCCACGTAGACGTTCGTGTAGCCCTGGAAGTCGAAGGTCAGGACCGCGAGGGTGCGGGCGACCGTGTACAGGTCGCTCGCCACGGACGGGCCGGCGTCGGCGACCTCGGGCGCCTGGTAGCCGACCGTGCCGTAGATGGCGGACTCCTCGTCGTCCATCCGGCGCACCGCGCCCATGTCGATCAGCTTGAGCTGGTCCTCGGTCTGGATCGCGTTGTCGACCTTGAAGTCGCAGTAGAGCAGGTTCCGGCTGTGCAGGTGCCCGAGCGCCTCCAGCGCCTCGATGCCGTACGCGCAGGCCTGCTCCACCGGCAGCGGGTCGCGCCTGTCCTGCGGGGTGCGGCGGGCGTTGGCGATCTCCTTCAGGGACTTGCCACCGACGTACTCCATGACGATGTAGCCGTCGAGCGAGCCCGTGCGCTGGTCCAGGTGCTCCACGAAGTTGTAGATCCGCACGATGTTGGCGTGCTCGATCTCCGCGAGGAAGCGCCGCTCGGAGATCGCCGCGGCCATCGCGTCCTGGTCGCCCGTGTCCAGCAGGCCCTTGAGGACCACCCAGCGGTCCGAGACCGCCCGGTCGACGGCCAGGTAGATCCAGCCCAGCCCGCCGTGCGCGAGGCAGCCCACCACCTCGTACTGCCCGTGCACCACGTCCCCGGCCCTCAGCTTCGGCACGAACGAGTACGGGTGCCCGCACTTGGTGCAGAAGCCCTCCGTACGGCCCGGCCGGTCGCCGCGCGCCCGGCCCACCGGGGCGCCGCAGTCGGAGCGCGAGCAGAACCGCTTCCGCTCGGGTACTTCGGGGTTGTCCAGGACCATCGCGCGCGGGTCGGGCCGCGGGATCGGCGGCACCTGGACCAGCCCGGCGCCCAGCCGGCCCCGGGACGAGGAACCGGCGGTGGAACCGGAGCTGCGCACCGACACCGAGCGGCTCGTCGCCTTGCCCGACAGGGAGCGCGAGAGGCGCCCCGACACCGAGCGGCGCGACTTCGACGACTGGGACGACGTACGGGGACTGCGGCTGCTGGAGCGGGCGCTGCCGCTGCGGGCCGAGCCGCCCCTGCCGCCGGCGGTGATGCCGGTGGGGGGTGAACCGACCATGCCGCCCGAGGCGACGACCGGGGCGAGGCCGCAGGTGTCGCAGTACAGCTCGCCGCCGCCCACGTCCTCGTAGGCGCCGTCACAGGTGGGACGCTGGCAGGTGCGCGGAGACGGGCCGGGTGGCTGCCGCGGCGCCTGACTCATGGACTCCCCCTCCTCACTCATGCGCCCGGCCCCCTCCGGTCGTCCTGGGGGACGGCACCCTGCTCCGGCACCCGCGGGCCGCCGAGCAGTTCCGCGGCCGCCTGCTGGTAGCGCAGCACGGCCTGTTCGGCGGCGCGCAGGTCGCAGGGGGCGCTCCACAGCATGCGGCGGGCCTTCTCGTACCGTTCCACCAGCACCGTGTCCTCGGCGAAGCCGTGCCGGGAGACCTTCGCCTTGTAGGCGTCGAGCCGGCCGCGCAGCTCCGCGCGGACCGCCAGGGGCGCGGTGACCGCCGTCAACGACTCCCGGGCGCGCAGCAGTTCGTCCTCCGCCTTCTGCTCCAGCGACTCCAGCAGCGGGGACAGCCGGTGCCACTGCGCGTGCCTGCGGTACTCCGCGGCCGTCGCCAGCTGCTCCTGCAGCGCCGTCGGCGGTCCGCTGACGACCGGCACCTCCGTCGCCGCGATCTTCGCGAGGACCTCGCCGCGGGCGGTGCGCGCCTCGGCGAGCGTACGGTCCGCGCGGCTGAGGACGTCCCGCAGCTTCACGATCCGCGCCTCGGCGTCCTGGCGCACCGTCAGCACCGCGTCGATCTCGCGGCGCACGTCCTCCAGGGCGCGGGCCTCACGGTCGTACACCGTCGTGTCCGGCCGGCCGCCGCCCGGCGCCGAACTGCCCTCGGCGGCCGTCCAGAACGCCAGCGGGTCCGAGACCACCTGCTCGCGCAGCTTCGTCAGCGTGCGCGTGATGCGCTCCAGGTCGTCTCCCGCGGGGTGCTCGCCGGGGCGCACACCGACCGAGTGCGCGAGCCGGCGCGTGCGCTGGAGTTCGGCCGCCAGCAGGTCGATCCGGGCCGGCAGCGCCGACCAGACCGCGTCGGCGGCGACGACCATGTCCAGGCTCGTCGCGTACAGCTCGTTCATCCGGTCGACGAGGGTGGTGAGCGAGTAGTGCTCGCTGAGCTTGTTCGGAGTGCCGGTCAGCGTCGGGGCGTTGGCCGTCGCGGCGGCGCTGCCCGCGAGCGTGACCGACTCGCCGGTCAGGAGTTCCGACAGCTCCACCAGGTCCTCGCGGCTGGACCAGCGGCGGCGGGCGCGGATGTCGCGGGCGGTGCGCAGCGCGTCCGTGTATGCGTCGAAGTACGTCCACAGCAGCGTGATCGACGCCTCCGTGGACGTCCAGCGCTCTTGGGTCACCCCGGTGAGCTCGGCGCCCTCCAGGAGTCTGCGGCCCGCGTGGTCCTGCAGGGCGAGGAGCGAGGTCTCGATCGCCTCGTGTTCCGCGCCGAGCCGCGCCAGCGCACGGTCCACCTCGTCCCGGTCCAGTACCGGCCCGGTGGGTCCCGTGACGCCCATCGATCACCTCTCGCTGCGGTTGAGTGTTGGGTGGGGTGGGGTGGTGTGTGCGGGTGTGGGTTGTGTGTGGCGGGTGTTCGGGGTTCGGCAGGTGTCAGGTGGTGCGGAGGTACTCCGGTGCCGGGGGTTCCGACTTCTTCGCATCCTTGCCCAGTGTTGCCGACAGCCATTTCTCGTACGACGCCTGCCAGCCGTTCGCGGTGTCCTCGCGGTAGTCCACCAGGATCCGGTTGACCCGGCGTACCAGATCGTCCGCCTCCTTCTTCATCGCCACGCCGTAGTACTCGGCAGTGAAGGCGTCACCCTTGAGCTGCACCGTCGGATCCTGTGCCGCCTGGCTCGCCGCGAGCGCGCCGTCGGTGACCACCGCGTCGACCTCGCCGAGCTGGAGTCTGACCAGGCAGTCGAGTTGGTTGGGGACGGTGGTGGAGATGTCGGTGGTGGCGGGGAGGTCGTCGCTCTCCTTGTCCGCCTTCAGCGTGGAGTACGCCGTCGAACCCGCCGCCGTGCAGATCCGCTTGCCGGCGAGCGTGTCGTCGTAGCCCTTGACGGCCGAGGACTTCGGGGCCAGGACCTGCTGCCCCGTCCTGAAGTACGGCGCGGAGAAGGCGACGTCCTCGATGCGTGCGCAGTTGATCGTCATCGTGCGCACGACCATGTCCACGCGGCCGTCCTGGATCGCCGGGACGCGCTGGTCGGTGGGGATCGCCTTGAACTGGACCGCGTCCGGGTCGCCGAGTATCTCCTCGGCGATGCGGTGGACCAGGTCGATGTCAAAGCCCTCGAGCTCCGCGGTCTTGCCGTTGTTGGGGTCGCGGTACCCCCAGCGGTAGCTGTTCTGGTCGACGCCGACGATCAGCTTGCGCTTCTCGCCCTGGCGGTTCTTGATCTCCTGGATGGCGTCGCCGTCCGCGGAGGAGGGGGAGAGGGTCTGCTTCTCCGGGGACTCGCAGTCCTCTTGCGCTTCGGTCCCGGTGACGGTGCTGGTGGTCGTGGTGGCTCCTGATCCCGCGTCCGTGACGGACGTCCTGGGGAGACAGAGGGCGATGAACGCCACCAGGGCGCAGGCGATTGCCATCGCGGTCACTCCGCCCCAGCCCCTGAGAGTGCTGCGCATCGTCGTGCCTCCTCTCGTCCGTGGCCCGTTCATCGGTACTCCGAGAGCCTGCGGCCGATGCCCAGGACCGCGCCCGCGGCGCCCAGGACCGCCAGTACCGCCGCGCCTGCCGGCAGGCCCGTCAGTGCGTCACGGCCGTCGCCGGCCGCGTGCTTGAACTCCGTCTCCTCGTGCGCGAGTGCCGTACGCAGGTTCGCGTCGACGCTGTCGAAGCACTCGCCGGTCGCGCCCTTGGCGCCGATGACCATGTCCAGTGCCTGCTGGTAGTTGCCGTTCTCGTCCTGCTCGCGGGCCGCGGCGTGGCGCTTCTTCCACTCCGCCATGTTGCCCACGGCGGTGGTGACGGGCTTCTCGCCCGAGGCGTCGTCGGCGAGCTTCCCGGCCTTCGCGAGGTGCCGGCCGAGCGCCTCGATGTCCGTGCCGAAGTCGTGGTCGTAGGCGTCGTACGTCTCCTCGCCCACCTTCTTCGTCTCCGCGCCCCGGGCCACCAGGGTGAGATTCTCGTTGCCGCGCGCCTTGAGGGAGGCGATGCGGGCGTCGTGCAGGACGTTCAGGGAGCGGACGCCGTGGTCGTAGGAGTCGGTCAGGCCCGCGCGGGCGACGCTGTGACCGACGATCAGCCAGAGCAGGACGACGGTCGCCATGGCCGTGGCCGCTACCAGACCGTGGTTCAGGACCCTGTTCGTCCGCTGGTAGTTGCGGTGCTGGGCCCAGGCGAGGGCGGCGAGGGCGATGACGCCCAGGGCGATGGCTGCCCAGGGGTAGGGCGTGGCGTCCGCGTAGTCCGCCTCGAGGCGCTGGTTCTCCTTCTCGTAGAGGTCCTCCGCCGCCGGGAGCATCTGCTGCTGCATCTTCTCGTTGGCGTAGCGCAGGTAGGCGCCGCCGACGGGGAAGCCCTGGCGGTTGTACGTGCGGGCGCGCTCCACCAGGCCCTTGTACTCCGGGAGGAGCCTGTTGAGCTTGGCGATGGTCTGCGCGGAGGGGGAGTCCGGGTCGGAATTGGCGGCGGCGTTGACGAGTTTCTCCGCGGCCGTGCGGATGTCCTTCTCGTAGCGGTCGCGGGACGCGGACGACTCCTGGCCGCCCGCGAGGAAGCCGCTGGAGGCGGTGGTGTTGGCGTCCGCGAGGGAGCGGTAGATGTCGGCCGCGTCCGAGCTGAGGGGCTGGCTGCTGGTGAGGACGTCGTCGGCGGCGGCCGCGCGGCCGGTCATCTGCCAGGCGCTGACGGCGCCGAAGGCGATGACGAGGGCGGCCAGGAACGCGCCGATGCCGCGGAGGCGGCCGGGTTCCGTGGTGGCGGCGGTGCGCAGTCGGTCCAGGCCCTCGGCGAAGGCGGTGCGGCGGGGGGTGGTGGGGGGCCGAGGGGAGGCCGGGGGTGTCGCGGGGCTGCCGGAAGGCCGGGCCGGCGGGGCCGGTTGTGCGGGTACGGCCGGCAGGACGGGCAGGCTGGGGCCCGGTGGTGGTGCGCTGCTCTTCGGCGTGTGTGTCACTGTGACCTCCCCCATGGTCATCCGTCGCCGCAAGTATCGCCGCCGGGACTGACATTCGCACCGGCCTTGCCTCGATCCTGATCGGATCGCAGCGTCTGGGACCACCCCTGCCCAGGTACACGTCGAGGGGGAGTGGTTCGGTTCCGGAACAGGACCGGAGTTCGGGGGGCAGCCCGGTCGCGAGCGCGCTCTCCAGCGCGCCGGGACATGCGGAGAGGGGCGGCACCCGCAGGTCCGGGTGCCGCCCCTCTCCGTCCGCCGCGAACGGCGTGACCGCTACTTCGTGGTGCTCGTCGGCGCGGGCGGGACCAGCGGGGAGGCCGCCGCCGACTGCGGGGACGTGGTGCTCGCGTACGCCGACGGGGCCGCCACCCCCGCCGTCGGGTCGGCGGGCGTCTCCTCCGCCGGGGCCGTCGCGCCGCCGACGATCTGGATGTCCGCCGCGTCGAAGGCCCGCTTGACGCGCCAGCGCAACTCGCGCTCCACCATCAGCGACTTGCCGGGCATGGTCTTGGCGGAGATGCGCACCACCATGGAGTCCAGCAGGACGCTGTCCAGGCCGAGGACCTCGATCGGGCCCCACAGCAGCTCGTTCCAGGGCTCCTCGGCGCCCATCTTCTCGGCGACCTCGTCCAGGGTGGCCTTGACCTTGTCCAGGTCCTCGCCGGCGTGGACCGTGACGTCGACGTTGGCCGTCGCCCAGCCCTGGGAGAGGTTGCCGATGCGCTTGACCTCGCCGTTGCGGACGTACCAGATCTCGCCGCCGTCGCCGCGCAGCTTGGTCACGCGCAGGCCCACCTCGATGACCTCGCCGGAGGCGACGCCCGCGTCGATCGTGTCGCCGACGCCGTACTGGTCCTCCAGGATCATGAAGACGCCGGACAGGAAGTCCGTGACCAGGTTGCGGGCGCCGAAGCCGATCGCCACACCGGCGACACCGGCCGAGGCCAGCAGCGGGGCCAGGTTGATCCGGAAGGTGCCCAGGACCATCAGCGCGGCCGTGCCGACGATCAGGAACGACGCCACCGAGCGCAGCACCGAGCCGATGGCCTGCGAGCGCTGGCGACGGCGTTCGACATTGACCAGCAGCCCGCCGATCGCGCTGCTCTCCCCGGTCTGGGAGTTCCGGTTCATGCGGTCGATCAGCTTGGTGATCGACCGCCGCACGACGACCCTCAGCACCGCGGCGACCACCACGATGAGCAGGACCTGCAGACCGATCGCGAGCCACGTCGACCAGTTCTGCTCGACCCAGCCGGCGGCGTTCGTCGCGCCCTCCTGGGCGTCCTGGAGGGAGGGCACTCTCGGGGACTGCGTATCCGACGGGGTCGGCGACGGTGACGGGCCGGCGGCCAGCGGGACGGCGTCCGCGACGGACAAGGACACGGCAGGTACCTCCAGGTGCAGCGGTCTGCCCCGGCGCGGTGGTTCAAGGGGTCAAGGTCACGGCCGGGTCACCGAAGGGGCAGAACCACCACACTAACGGGGCATTGTGTGTGCCTCTTGCCGAATCCGTGAAGGAGAGACCGTGCTCACCCGGGCTTGAACAGGCCATGATCCTGGGGATGCATCAGATGTGGTCGAAAACACTCCCAGCCCGTTACGGGGACATGGTGGCGCTTCCACCAGGCATGAGGGGAAACTGGCTACGAATCGTCCCGGCGCGAGCCACGCGCCGCCGGCGTCCAAGGAGGCATCCGTGCCGCATGTCCTGGTCCTCAACGCGTCGTACGAGCCGCTAGGCGTCGTACCGCTCCGCCGCGCGCTCGTCCTCGTCCTCGAGAACAAGGCCGTATGCCTCGAGGAGTCCGGCGCCTATCTGCACAGCGCGACCGTCACAGTCCCCGCACCCAGCGTGGTCCGGCTCAAGCGATTCGTCCGGGTTCCCTATCGGGGGCCCGTTCCACTGACCCGCCGGGCGCTGTTCGCCCGCGACGGGGGCCGGTGCATGTACTGCGGTGGCGTCGCAACCAGCGTCGACCACGTCATCCCGCGCAGCCGCGGGGGCAAGCACGTCTGGGACAACGTGGTGGCGTCCTGCCGCCGCTGCAACCACGTGAAGGCCGACCGGCACCTCTTCGAGATCGGCTGGCGGCTGCGCCACAAACCCGCCCCGCCCACCGGCCTGGCCTGGCGCATCATCGGGACCGGCCACAGGGATCCGCGCTGGATGCCGTACTTGCAACCGTACGGCGCCGAGGACGCCATGGCCCGGATCGACGGCATTTCCGCCTGACGACGATCCGGGCCTTCGTGTTGGCGCGCACGGCACGGGGCAGGCCCCGGAGAACCCCCGTTCCCCCGGGGCCGGCCTGCCTTCCGCCCCCGTTCCGCGACGCGGCTCAGGGCACTCTCACGCGTACCGCAGCTCCCCGGGGCGCACCGAGCGGCGCAGCAGGGGCAGTGAGGTGGCCGCGGCCAGCAGGCAGGCGGTGTAGACGGCGAGGGGGGTCAGGGCGATCGCCCAGGGGACGGGCCAGCCGGTGAGCAGGGCGTACCAGGTGCCGATGGCCGTCCCGCCCAGCCCCGCGAGCAGCACCGCGGGGGCCAGCGGCAGCGCGGTCTCCAGCAGCAGGGCCCGGCCGAGCACCGCGCGCGGCACCCCGGCGGCGGCCTGTGCGGCCAGGCCCCGGCGGCGGGTGGCCAGGGACTCGGCGGTGCCGACGGCGAGGCCGGACAGGGTGATCGCGAAGGCGACCGCGACGGCGGCGCCGGCGAGGTCGGCGCCGGTGGTGTAGTAGGACGGATCGGCGATGTACTTCCTGGTGTGCACCATGTCCAGAAGCACCCGCCGGATGCCCAGGAAGCCGGTCCCGACGATGGTCACCAGCAGCACCGCCGCGTGGGTGCGGGCGCCTGCCCAGGGGTCGTCGCGCAGCCGTTCCGCGGCGATCAGCGTCGCCGCCGACCGTGCCCGGACCGCGAGGATCCGCCCGGTCGCCCTGGCGGTGGCCCCGGAGAGCCACACCGCGCCCGCGCCGACCGCGAGGACCGCGCCCGTCAGCATCACCGGCGGCCCGCCGTACGGCCGGCTCGTGGCCGGTGTGGAGGTGGTGGATACGGCGAACAGCGCCACCACACCCACGAGGAGCACCCCGGCCAGGGACAGCAGCCCGGGCCCCCGTCCGGTGCGTGGTCCGACCCGGCGCACCCAGCCCAGCGGCGAGGCCACCACCCGGCGCAGCGCCAGCGCGCCCGCCGTCGCGCCCAGCACCGGTACGGCCACGGCGACCAGGGCGGTCCCCGCCCAGGCCAGGGCGGTCGGCCGGTCCCACAGGCGCAGCAGGAGCAGCACCGAGAAGCAGGTGGTGACCGCCGAGCCCAGCAGGCAGGCCAGCCCGGACTCCAAACCGGCGATCCGCCGCACCTGCCAGGGCGTAGCCCCGGCCAGCCGCAGCGCGGCGAGCCGCCGGTCGCGGTGCACCGCGCCGATCCGGGCGCACTGGCCGAGGAACCCGAGCACCGGCACGAGCAGGAGCAGCAGGCCGACGATCACGCCGGAGCGCGTGCCGGGCTCGTCCAGGAGGCCCGCGGCGTAGGACACGTCGTAGGAGCCACGCAGCGAGGCCAGAGCGACGGCGGCGAGCGCGAACACCGTCGCGAGTGCCGCGCCCAGCGCCGTCAGGATGATCCGCCACCACTCCCCGCGGTCGGAACCGCGGGTGAGTTCCCAGGCGAGGCGCAGATCGGACCGCAGGGACGTCACGCGGTCACCCCCGTCGCCGCCACGGCGCCGTCCCGCAGCTCCACTTCCCGGTCCGCGTACGCCGCCACCTGCGCGTCGTGGGTGATCAGCAGAACCGCCGTGCCCGACTCGCGGGCCGTGTGGACGAGGGCCGTCATGACCTGCTCCGCGGCCAGCGAGTCCAGCGCACCGGTCGGCTCGTCGGCGAAGACCACCCGCGGGCCGGTGACCAGGGCCCGGGCCAGCGCGGCCCGCTGGGCCTGCCCGCCGCTCATCTCGCCCGGCCGCAGATCCCCCTGCCCGCGTACCCCGAAGCGCTCCAGCCACTCACCGGCCCGGTCCCGGGCGCGGGCCCGGTCGGTGCCGGCCAGCAGCAGGGGCAGGGCGACGTTGTCCAGGGCCGTCAGCTCGGGGATGAGCTGGCCGAACTGGAACACCACGCCGAACTCGGTGCGCCGCAGCTCGCTCAGCCGCTTCTCGGGCAGCTCCTCCAGCCGCCGGCCGTCGTACGTCACCGAGCCCTCGTCCGGCCGGACGATCCCGGCCAGGCAGTGCAGCAACGTCGACTTCCCGCTGCCGCTCGTGCCGGTCACGGCCAGGATCTCCCCGGTGTGCAGGGCGACCGAGGTGCCGCGCAGGGCCGGTGTCCTGCCGTGTGCCTTGGTGAGGTCACGGGCGGTGAGAAGAGGCACGGGTTCGCTCATGCTGCGTCGACCTCCGCGGTCAGGGTGGTGAGCCGGGCCGCCGTGGTGGTCATCCAGCGGAGGTCGGCGTCGAGATGGTTGAGGGCGTAGTCCGCCGACAGCACGGTCGCCAGGTCCGCGCCCCGGGCGGCCTTGACCGCCGTGAGTTCCCGCATCCGCTCCATGTGGGCGGCGCGCTGGGCGCTGAGATACCCGGCCGGGTCGCCGCCCGAGAGGATCGCGACGACGACCTTCGCGAAGATCTCGTTCGCCACGAAGGGCGCGGGCGGCGCGATCTCCCCGGCCCAGCGGGACAGTTCGCGCGTCCCCTCGTCCGTCGCGCGGTACAGCGTCCGCTCCGGGCCGCCGTCCGAGTCGGTGCCCTCGACCTGGGCGAGCCCGTCCCGGACGAGGCGCTGCAGGGTCGTGTAGACCTGCCCGTAGGCCAGGGGGCGGGCCTGCGGGAAGCGCTCGTCGTGGCGTCGCTTGAGGTCGTAGCCATGGCTCGGACCCGTGGCGAGCAGGCCCAGCAGGATGTGGCGGGTGCTCATGCCGATCATTATGCACTCGCTACATGTACTGAGTGAATAGTGACCCCCGGACGAACTGCTCCGAATAGCCGGGCCGAAGATCTGACGGGGCTCGGGCCAGGTGTGTTCGACCGGCGGAACGAGTCCACCACTCGCCTGGTGAACGTGTCAGCGAGAGTGGCCGTTGTGGCGTGGTTTGCCGGAAACTGGAAGGACTGGAGGGGAGCGGAATGTGAGCAGGAACACGATGTTCGGCCTGGGGTGTCTGCCTTCGCGTCGACTGGGTAGGGCTGCGATGACCCGTTGAAAGACGTACCTGAGAAGGAGGCCTCCGTGGCTGCGATGACTTTCCTACCGCTCCCGGCCCCGTCCAAACCCGTGGCGGACCAGTCCGCCGACCTCGACGACCCCCACTACCACGACCCCCAATACTGCGTCTTCAGCTCCGAGAGCGCCTTCACCGAGCCCCCGCTGACCAGCGAGCCCCCGCTGCCCGACGCCGAGCCCCTCACCAGCGAGCCCCCGCTCGCCGAAGCCGCCCCCCTGACCAGCGAGCCCTCTGCCTTCGTCCCCGACTGCACGAGGCCGTAGATGACCGCACCCCGGCCTGCCGACCCGCCTTCCGAGGACCTGTCGCGCCTCGCCGCCCTGTACGGCGTCGCCACTTCCTACAGTCCGTCCCCGGACCGCGCGGTCGCGGCCTCGGCCACCGCGGTCACCCTGACCCTGGCCGCCCTCGACGTGGACGCGAGCACGCCCGGCGCCGTCAGCGCCGCGCTCGCGGCCCGCGAGCGGGAACTGGGCGAGCGGCTGCTGCCGCCGACCGTCGTCGGCTGGAGCGGCCGCCCCCCGGCCGCCCTGGCCTCCCTCCCCGGGGGAACCCGGCTGCTCATCGACACCGAGCAGGGCGAGACCCGCGCCTCGGCCGACGACCTCCCGCCCGGTGTCCACCGGCTGACGGCCACCACCCCCGACGGCCGCACCGCCACCGTCCATCTGATCGTCGCCCCGCCCCGCCTGCCCGCGCCCGACGGACGCTCGTACGGACTCCTCGTCCAGCTGTACTCGCTGCTGTCCCGCCGCTCCTGGGGCATGGGCGACCTCGGCGACCTCGCCGAGCTGGCCGGCTGGGCCGGGCGGTCGCTCGGCGCCGGGTTCGTCCAGGTCAACCCGCTGCACGCGGCCGTGCCCGGCGCCCCCACCGACCCCTCCCCGTACCGCCCCTCCTCACGCCGCTTCCCCGACCCGGTGCACCTGCGGATCGAGGACGTCCCCGAGACCGCGTACGTCGAGGACCGCGAGCGCCTGCGCACCCTGCTGGAGAGGTCCGGCCGACTGCGTACGGCCGTGCTGGACGAGGGCGCGCTGATCGACCGGGACGCAGTCTGGGAGCTGAAGCGGGAGGCGCTGGAGTTGCTCGGCGACGTCCCGCTCGGCCCCGGCAGGCGCGCCGCCTACTGTGACTTCCTCGCCGGGCAGGGCCAGGCCCTGGAGGACCACGCCACCTGGTGCGCGCTCGCCGAGGTGCACGGCTCCGACTGGCACCGCTGGCCGGCCGGCCTGCGCGACCCCCGTTCGGCCGACACCGCCCGCGCCCGCAACGGCCTCATGGACCGGGTCGACTTCTGGTCCCGCCTCGCCTGGCTCACCGACACCCAGCTGACCGCGGCGCAACGCGCCGGGCGCGAGGCCGGCATGCCGGTCGGGATCGTCCACGACCTCGCGGTCGGCGTGCACCCCGGCGGCGCCGACGCCTGGGCCCAGCAGGCGTACTTCGCCGCCGGCATGTCGGTCGGCGCCCCACCGGACGCCTTCAACGCCCGCGGCCAGGACTGGGGCCTGCCGCCCTGGCGCCCCGACCGCCTGGCCGACTCCGGCTACGCCCCCTTCGGTGAGCTGCTGCGAGCCCTGTTCCGCTACGCCGGAGCCCTGCGCATCGACCACGTCATGGGCCTGTTCCGCCTGTGGTGGGTCCCGCAGGGCCATCCCCCCACGGAGGGTACCTACGTCCGCTACGACGCCGAGGCGATGCTCGCCGTCCTCGTCCTGGAGGCCTCCCGGGCCGGGGCCCTGGTGATCGGCGAGGACCTCGGCACCGTCGAACCCGGCGTCCGTGAGGCGCTGCGCGAGCGCGGCGTGCTCGGCACGAGCGTCCTGTGGTTCGAGCGGGACTGGGAGGGCGACGGCCGCCCGCTGCCGCCCGAGAACTGGCGCTCCGACTGCCTGGCCACCGCCACCACCCACGACCTGCCCTCCACGGCCGCCCGCCTCACCGGCGAGCACGTCGAGCTCCGCGACAGCCTCGGGCTGCTGGCCCGCCCGCTGGCTCAGGAGCGCGCCGAGGCCGCCGCCGACACGGGGGAGTGGCTGGCCCTGCTCTCCGACCTCGGCCTGCTGCACGGCACGGGCGGGGGCAGCGACACGTCGTCGGAGGAGGCCGAGATCCAGGCCGTCCACCGCTTCCTGCTGCGCACTCCGGCCCGCATGGTGGGCGTCTGGCTCCCGGACGGGGTCGGCGACCGGCGCCCGCAGAACCTCCCCGGTACCTGGGACCAGTACCCGAACTGGCGGCTGCCGATCGCGGACGCGCAGGGCCGCCCGGTGACGCTGGAGGACCTGGCCGCCTCGCCGCGGCTGCACGCGCTGATGGAGGTGTTCGGGGCAGGCGCCCATGAGGCGAGGGTCCCTTAGGCGGCCTTACGGCACCCCCGGACGCGCGTGCTCACTCGGCGTTGGATAGTTTGACACCGTGGACAAGAAGAACGCCCTGCGCGCCGGCGCCCTGGCAGCCGGTACGACGCTGATGATGCTGCTCATGTCGTCCCCTGCGAGCGCGCTCACCCGCGACGACGGTGACGACCCCGGCCCGGGCCTGAGCGTCATCGAGACGCTGGGCCTCTTCGTCGTGGCCCCCCTCGTGCTGTACCTGGTCATCCACGGACTCGTGGTGGTCGGCGACAGGTCGCACAAGAAGAAGGACCCGACCAGCTCCAACATCACCACCAAGGCCGAGGCGAAGAGCGAAGTCAAGGCCTGATCAGGGTTTTCCTCACCGAGGGCGCCGTCGCGGTCACCGCGACGGCGCCCTCGGTGCCGTCAGGGCCGTCAGGGTCGTTCCGCCCCGGCCAGCAGGTCCCGCAGCAGGCCGGCCAGTTGACCGGCCTGCTCGGCCTCGAGGACGGACAGCGCCTCCGTCTGCACCGCCAGCCCCGCCCCGACCGCCTCGTCGACCAGTTCGAGGCCCTTGTCCGTGAGGGTGACCTGCAGCCCGCGCCGGTCGTGCGGATCGGGTGAGCGGCGCAGCAGCCCCGCCCGCTCCAGCTTGTCCAGCCGCCCCGTCATCCCGCCCGTCGTGAGCATCAGCGTCGCCGAGAGCTGCCGGGGCGAGAGCGTGTAGGGCTCTCCGGAGCGGCGCAGGGCCGCCAGGACGTCGAACTCCCCGCGCGCGATACCGAACGCCGCGTACACCTTCGCCATCCGGTCCGCCATCGCGAGCGAGAGCCGGTTGACCCGGCCGAAGACCTCCATGGCGGTGGTGTCCAGGTCGGGCCGGACCCTCGCCCACTGCTCGATGATCGCGTCGACGGGGTCCTTGCGCTGCTCCGGGCGTTCCCTCATGGCACGAGTATCGGCTCCCTCTCGGTCACCCGCAAGAAAGTAGCTTGACTGTAAGTTGCTTAGCGCTAAGCTACTTTCTGCCGACCTACTTGAAGGGTGCCTCCCATGGCCGCGTCCCGCCCGGCTCTCACCGCCCTCACCGCCCTCGCCCCCGTCTCCTGGGGCACGACCTACGTGGTGACCACCGAGTTCCTCCCGCCCGACCGCCCCCTGTTCACGGCCCTGATGCGCGCCCTGCCCGCCGGTCTGCTGCTGCTCGCCCTCGCCCGGGTGCTGCCGCGCGGCGCCTGGTGGTGGAAGGCGGCGGTGCTCGGCGCGCTGAACATCGGCGCCTTCTTCCCCCTGCTGTTCCTCTCCGCGTACCGGCTGCCCGGCGGTCTGGCGGCGGTCGTGGGGTCGGCCGGGCCGCTGTTCGTGGCCGGGCTCTCGGTGCTGCTGCTCGGGCAGCGGCCGTCGGCGCGCACGCTGCTGACCGGGGCCGTGGCCGCCTTCGGGGTCAGCCTCGTCGTCCTGCGGGCGGCCGGGGCGCTGGACGCGCTCGGCCTGCTGGCGGCCGTCGCCTCCACGGCGTCGATGTCCACCGGCACCGTGCTCACCCAGCGCTGGGGGCGACCCGAGGGCGCCGGTCCGCTGGCGCTGGCCGGCTGGCAGCTGACCGCGGGCGGCCTGCTCATCGCGCCGCTCGCCTTCCTGATCGAGGGCGCGCCGCCGGCGCTGGACGGCCGGGCGGCCGGCGGTTACCTCTACCTCGCCGTCGCGAACACGGCGGTGGCGTACTGGCTGTGGCTCCGTGGCATCGGCCGCCTCACCGCCACCCAGGTCACCTTCCTCGGGCCGCTCTCCCCGCTGACCGCGGCCGTCGTCGGGTGGGCGGCACTCGGGCAGGCGCTGACGCCGGTGCAACTGGTCGGCATGGGGCTGGCGTTCGGGGCGACGGTGGCGGGGCAGTTCGTCACCCGGGAGCCGCGCACGTTCAGTTTCACTGGAGGGAACGCCCGAAAGGGTTCGAGGGACGCTTCGACGGGCGTGACGGACGGGGCGCTGCGGCACGCCGCGGAGGGACTGGGCGGCCGTCGCTGACGCTCTGGCGACGGCGCTGCCGGCTGCTCCTGGGGGCAGGCTCGCCAAGGTCGGCTGAGAGGAAGCTGCGGGGAGGCGGTGGGAAGCGGTGGGGGAGCTGCGGGGAGGCGGTGGGGCGCCCGGGCGCCCCACCGCCTCCAGGGCGGCTACTCCCCGGCCGCCGCGTCCGCCCGCTGGGCCCGCAGCGCGCGCTCGACGCCCGCCCGCGACTCCGAGACCAGGCGGCGCAGGGCCGCGTTCGGCTCGGCGGAGGTCAGCCAGGCGTCCGTCCTGTCCAGGGTCTCCTGGGAGACCTGGACCGTCGGGTAGAGACCGACGGCGATCTGCTGGGCCATCTCGTGGGAGCGGGACTCCCAGATGTCCTTGACCACCTCGAAGTACCGGTCCGCGTACGGGGCGAGCACCTCGCGCTGGTCGGTCTGGACGAAGCCGCCGATGACCGCCTCCTGCACGGCGTTCGGCAGCTTGTCGGAGTCGACGACCGACGCCCACGCCTCCGCCTTGGCCTCCGGGGACGGGCGGGCCGCGCGGGCCGTGGCCGCGTGGCGCTCACCGGCGGCCGTGCGGTCACGGTCGTACTCGCCCGCGATCTCCGCCTCGTCGAACCGGCCCACCGCCGCGAGCCGCTGCACGAACGCCCACCGCAGCTCCGTGTCGACGACCAGGCCCTCGATGGTCTGCGAGCCGTCCAGCAGCGCGTCCAGCAGATCCAGCTGCTCCGGCGTGCGGGCCGTCGCGGCGAACGCCCGCGCCCACGCCAGCTGGTGGTCGCTGCCCGGTGCCGCCGCCCGCAGGTGGGCCAGCGTCGCGTCGGTCCAGCGGGCCAGCAGCGCCTCGCGGGCGGCCGGGTCGGCGTACAGGTCGATCGCCAGCTTCACCTGCCGCTGCAGCGACTGCACGACACCGATGTCCGACTCCTTGCCGATGCCGGACAGCACCAGGGACAGATAGTCGCGGGCCGCGAGCTGGGCGTCGCGGGTCATGTCCCAGGCCGACGCCCAGCACAGGGCGCGCGGCAGGGAGGACTCGAAGTCGCCCAGGTGCTCCGTGACGAAGGCCAGGGACTGCTCGTCCAGGCGGACCTTCGCGTACGACAGGTCGTCGTCGTTGAGCAGCACCACGGCCGGGCGGCGCCTGCCGACCAGCTGCGGCAGGTCCGTCAGCTCGCCGTCGACGTCCAGCTCGATCCGCTCGTCACGGACCAGCTTGCCGCCGGCGCCTTCCGAACTGTCCAGTTCGTACAGGCCGACGGCGATCCGGTGCGGGCGCAGCGTCGGCTCGCCCTTCGCGCCGGCGGGCAGGGCCGGGGCCTCCTGGCGGATCGCGAAGGACGTGATGACGCCGTCAGCGTCCGTCTCGATCTCGGGGCGCAGCACGTTGATGCCGGCCGTCTGCAGCCACTTCTCCGACCAGGTCGTCAGGTCGCGGCCGGAGGTCTCCTCCAACGCGCCCAGCAGGTCCGACAGGCGCGTGTTGCCGTAGGCGTGGCGCTTGAAGTACGCCTGCACGCCCCGGAAGAACTCGTCCATGCCGACGTAGGCGACGAGCTGCTTCAGGACGCTGGCGCCCTTGGCGTACGTGATGCCGTCGAAGTTGACCAGGACGTCGTCCAGGTCCCGGATCTCGGCCATGATCGGGTGGGTGGAGGGCAGCTGGTCCTGCCGGTAGGCCCAGGTCTTCATGGAGTTGGCGAAGGTGGTCCACGCGTGCGGCCACCGGCTCCCGGGCGCGTGCGCCTGGCAGGCGATCGAGGTGTACGTGGCGAACGACTCGTTCAGCCACAGGTCGTTCCACCACTCCATGGTCACGAGGTCGCCGAACCACATGTGGGCCAGCTCGTGCAGGATGGTCTCCGCGCGCACCTCGTACGCCGCGTCCGTCACCTTCGACCGGAACACGTACTGGTCGCGGATGGTCACCGCGCCCGCGTTCTCCATCGCGCCCGCGTTGAACTCCGGCACGAACAGCTGGTCGTACTTCTTGAACGGGTACGCGTAGTCGAACTTCTCCTGGAACCACTCGAAGCCCTGCCGGGTCACCTCGAAGATGGCGTCCGAGTCGAGGTACTCGGCGAGCGAGGGGCGGCAGTAGATGCCGAGCGGGACGGACTGGCCGTCCTTCTCGTACACGCTGTGCACCGAGTGGTACGGGCCGACGATCAGCGCCGTGATGTACGACGAGATGCGCGGGGTCGGCTCGAACTCCCAGACACTGTCCTGCGGTTCGGGCGTCGGCGAGTTGGAGATGACCGTCCAGCCCTCGGGCGCCTTCACCGTGAACTGGAAGGTCGCCTTCAGATCAGGCTGCTCGAAGCTCGCGAACACCCGGCGGGCGTCCGGCACCTCGAACTGGGTGTAGAGGTAGGCCTGGTCGTCGACCGGGTCGACGAACCGGTGCAGGCCCTCACCGGTGTTGGTGTACGCGCAGTCGGCGACGACCCGGAGGATGTTGCGGCCCTGGAGCAGTCCGGGCAGCGCGATCCGGGAGTCCGCGAAGACCTCGGCCGGGTCGAGGGAGTCCCCGTTCAGGGTCACCTCGTGCACGGCCGGCGCCACCAGGTCGATGAACGACTCGACGCCGTTCTCGGCCGCCACATCGAAGCGCACCGTGGTCACGGACCGGTAGGTGCCGCCCTCCTGCGCGCCGGAGAGGTCGAGTTCGATCTCGTACGAGTCAACGGCGAGCAGCTGCGCCCGCTGCTGCGCCTCTTCGCGGGTCAGGTTTGTGCCAGGCACGCGGTCATCTCCTCGTTATGGGTGGGTTGCGCCATCTTTCCACGGCGGGTCCGCGTCAGGCGACGACGGAGCTGGTCCATGGGGATACCCCTGCATCGGGCGGGCCAGATGTAGTAGCCATGCCTTTGCTACTGGAGGTAGCATTGCCGGTATGAAGATCAGTGTGAGCCTGCCCCAGGAGGATGTCGCCTTCGTCGACGAGTACGCCGCCCGTACAGAGGCCGAGTCCCGGTCGGCCGTGATACACGCCGCGATCGAGCTGCTCCGGCAGGCACAGCTGGAGCAGGAGTACACAGAAGCGTTCGCCGAGTGGGACGCGAGTGACGACGCCGGCCTGTGGAACCGGACGAGCGGGGACGGGATCACCGATGAGGCGTGGTGACATCTACATGGTGGCCCTCGAGCCGGTGCGGGGCAGTGAGGCCAACAAGGTCAGGCCAGCGGTGATCGTGTCCAACGACGCCGCCAACGAGTCCGTCACGCGGAACGGCCGGGGGGTCGTCACGGTGGCGCCGCTGACGTCGAACACCTCTCGTGTGCTGACGTTCCAGGTCCTCGTACGCTCTGAGGAGAGCCGTCTGCCGAAGGACTCCAAGGTGCGGTGCGAACAGGTCCGTGCCGTCGCGCCGGACCGGCTGCTGCACAAGGTCGGCGCCGTACCACGCCAGCGCATGGCCGAGGTCGACAGGGCGTTGCGGCGGCATCTCGCCCTCTGACCTGGCGGCGTTTCGCCCTCATCCGCACAGCGAAGGGGCGCCCGGCCGGGCGCCCCTTCGCTGTGCCCAGTGGCTACTTCCGGAGCTCCGCCGCCACCAGCTCCGCGATCTGCACCGCGTTCAGCGCGGCGCCCTTGCGGAGGTTGTCGTTGGAGAGGAAGAGCGCGAGGCCGTTGTCCACCGTCTCGTCGCGGCGGATGCGGCCGACGTAGGACGGGTCCTTGCCGGCGGCCTGGAGGGGGGTGGGGATGTCGGAGAGCTCGACGCCCGGGGCGTCCTTCAGCAGCTCCGTCGCGCGCTCCGGGGAGATCGGGCGGGCGAAGCGGGCGTTGACCTGGAGGGAGTGGCCGGAGAAGACCGGGACGCGTACGCAGGTGCCGGAGACCTTCAGCTCGGGGATCTCCAGGATCTTGCGGGACTCGTTACGGAGCTTCTGCTCCTCGTCGGTCTCGTTCAGGCCGTCGTCGACGATGTTGCCCGCGAGCGGCAGCACGTTGAAGGCGATGGGGCGCTTGTAGACGCCCGGCTCCGGGAAGTCGACCGCCTCGCCGTCGTGCGTGAGCTGGTCGGCGTCGGCGACGACCTTCTGCGTCTGCCCGTGCAGCTCGGCCACGCCCGCGAGGCCGGAGCCCGAGACCGCCTGGTAGGTGGCGACGACCAGGGCCTCCAGGCCCGCCTCCGCGTGCAGCGGACGCAGCACCGGCATCGCGGCCATCGTCGTGCAGTTCGGGTTGGCGATGATGCCCTTGGGGCGGTTCCTGATCGCGTGCGGGTTGACCTCGGAGACGACCAGGGGCACCTCCGGGTGCTTGCGCCACGCGGAGGAGTTGTCGATCACGACCGCGCCCTGCGAGGCGACCTTTTCGGCCAGCGCCTTGGACGTGGCACCGCCCGCGGAGAAGAGCACGATGTCCAGGCCGGTGTAGTCGGCGGTCGCCGCGTCCTCCACCGTCACGCCGTCCAGCTCGGAGCCCGCCGAGCGGGCCGAGGCGAACAGGCGCAGCTCCGTGACCGGGAAGTTCCGTTCCTTGAGGATCCTGCGCATGACCGTGCCCACCTGTCCGGTGGCTCCGACGATTCCGACCCTCACGGTGACTCCCTCTCCTGCGTCTCTTCACGTTCTCGTTGCTTGGCCGAGGCTTTTCCATCATGCGGCCGACCACGGCCCGCCTGTCCACTTCTTTCCCCGGTCTGCCCGGAGAGTGGGACGGCCTGTCCCGCTCCATGGTTGCGGACCTGCGGTGTCGACCCCGATGAGCTGGAGGAATTCATCCGGCAGGGGTCGTGCGCCGCAGGCTTGCCTGCCCATGTTGCTCTCGGCCACACGGAAGTGTGATGTACGCCTCTGTCGCCTCTCCGGGACTCGTCAGGAAAACGACCGAACGTTCCGGGCCGCGCCGGCGTCGTAGGGGAAACACGGTGAGGGGGGTGGCTTGTGCTGCTGCGCGGAAGGGCCCGGCGTGGCCGGGAGGCGCACGCGGGGACCGGCGACGATCCGCGGGACGCGGCCGATCCCGTGCGCGCGGCCGATCCGCTGGACGTGGCACAGGAACGCCGGGTGCGGGCGGTGCTCGCGCTGGGCGGGGTGCCGCAGGCGGACCTGCCGGACGGGGTGCAGCAGGTCCGCCTGCGGCTGCTGGAACGGGCCGCGAGCGGCCGGGAGGGGCCGCGGGACGTGTCGGCCTGGGCCGCGGTCGTCGCCTCCAACCTCGCCATGGACTGGCACCGGGCCAAGCGGCGCCAGGAGCGTCTCGGGGAGCGGCTGGCGGCCCTGCGCCAGCCGGTGCATCCCTCCGGGGAGGACACCAGCGTGCTGTCCGTCGCCGTCGCCCAGGGTCTGGACGAGCTGCCCGACGCCCAGCGTCAGGTCGTCGTCCTGCGCTTCTACGCCGACCTGCCGGTCCGGTCCATCGCCGAGCAGCTCGGCGTCCCGGAGGGCACGGTCAAGAGCCGCCTGTATACGGCGGTACGGGCCCTGCGCGCCCGCCTGCACGAGGATGAGGTGGTGTGACGTGACCGCCCGGAACGATGACGCCTGGAGCGATGACATCCGGAACGAGGGCGCCCGGAACGATGACGCCTGGTTCGAAGGCGACGGCCACGACGCCCGTTGTGATGAGGCCGGTGAGCGGAACGGAGGCGAGTATGGCGGCCCCGCGTACGACGGTATGGACGCGTTGATGGCCGTCCTCGTCGGCGAGCCTCCGCCGGAGGAGGCCCGCGGGGACGCGGCTTTCATGGCCGCCCATCGCTCGGCGGCGGCGGATGTGGCGCTGCTGCGAGAACAGCTCGGGCTGCTCGGGGACGCGCTGGCGCACGACGCCGAGGGCGATGCCCGGCCGCCTGCCCGGCCGTCCGTGGGGTCGCTGCCCGCGGCGCCCGAGGAGGCCGGGGCGGGCCCGGCCGTGACCTCGCTGTCCGGACGACGGCGTACCCGGTCCAAACCCCTCGTCATCGCCCTGAAGGGTCTCGTCGCCGCCGCAGGGGCCACCGTCGTCCTCGGCATGGGCTGGCTCGTCGTACAGAGCGGCGGGGGAGGGAGCGAGCACGGCGCTGCCTCCTCCGCCGCCGACAGTTCCGCCGGCGGGGCGCAGGCCGATGAGGACGCCAAGCTCAGTCACGCCGGGTATCTCGCCTGCGCCCGGCTCGTCGTCGAGGGCACTGTCGCCGAGGTCGAGGCGGTCCCCGGGACCGGGCAGGACCGGATCACCCTCGACGTCAGCCGGTATTACAAGCCCGCCGAGGGGCGGGGCCGGGTCTTCTTCCCCATGGAAAGCGACGCCGAGCCCCGGCTGCGGGCGGGCGACCACGTCCTGGTCGGCATCCCGCACGGGCAGGCCGGGCCCGACCTGTGGACGACGGGGGAGAGGGAGATCGCCCGCGACCGGGCGTGGATCACCGCCGATCTGCCCCGGTCGCGCACCTTCACCTGCCGTTAGACCCGGAGAGAGTGCCGTTCGGCCCGGCCAAGAGAGAGTGCCGTTCGGCCCGGCCAAAAAAAGGGGGCGGGCGCCCGGAACCCCGGACGCCCGCCCTCGTCAGCCGTGAACCGTTACGGCACGACCTTCTCGATCTTCACGCTGCCCAGTCCCGCGACCGTGCCGCGCGCGTTGACCAGCTGGACCTGGCCGAAGAACTCACGCCCCTCGGGAGCGGCCGCCGCGGCGGTGACGCTGCCCGAGACGTTCGCCGAGTCGCCCGTGCCGAGCTTCACCGGCGCCGAACCGTCGACCGTCACGCTGCCGAGCGAGGCGGAGAAGAACACGTCCCGGTAGTCGTACGCGGTGGTGCCGGCCGGCACCGAGTAGCCGACGACCTCGATCGTGTACGTCCCGGCGGCCGGGGACGGCACCGAGACCGACTCCTCCGAGTCACCGTCGGCGGAGCTGCCGACCTGCGTGCCGGACGCGTCGTACACGGCGAGGTCCAGGTCCGCGGCCGCGTCCGAGACACCGCCGATGGCGACGTCCAGGGACTTCGCGCCCGCCGGCACCTCGACCGTCGTGGTCTGGGTCTCGCCCTGCCCGATCGACGGACGGGCCGCCTTGGACGAGCCGAGCGGGCCGCCCACCAGCTTGCCGTCGAGCGCGGCGAAGCCGTTCGTCACCTTCCAGGAGGCGGTGGCCGGGGTACCGACCTTCGCCTCGGCCACGGTCACGGTCTCCGGGTCGAAGGCCGCGCCGAGGACGGCGACATCCAGCTTGTACGGGTTGTTCAGCAGCGGCGACGTACGGCGCGACTCGACCTCGATCTCCCACACGCCGGGCTGCGGGTCCGCGTAGGAGCGCAGGTCCGGGCGGCAGGTGTTGGCCGGGTTGGGGTAGTCCGGGTAGCAGTTGATCGTCGACGTCGGGTCGGACGGGACGCCGTAGGGGTGGATGGAGATGAACCGGGTCTGGCTCTTGTCCTTCAGCCCGCTCATCGCGACCTCGAGCGTCTTCGCGCCCTCGGGGACGGTGACGAAGTAGTGCCGCGTGCTGTTGCGCTGCACCGAACCCTTCGCGGAGTACGTGTACTTCAGCGGCGCCGAGACGACCACCGTGCTCAGGACCTGCCGGTCGATGCCCTCGGTCCGCGGGTCGTCGACCTCGAGGATCGCGCTCTTGATGCCCGCGGACTTCGGCGCGGCCTGGACCTTGACGGTCACCGGCTTGTTCAGCGGCAGCTTCACCTCGTCGGAGCCGACGATCCGGAACGTGCGGCCCGCGTTGTTCTCGAAGTGCAGCTCGTGCCGGATCGCCTTGTCGGCGCCGGACGTGCGGGTGATCGTGATCTCGTAGGTCTTCTTCTGACCGGCCTTCAGGCCGCCCTCACGGTCGTAGAGGCCCGTGCCGTAACCGGGGGTCTTCAGGAACTGGTCGATCGCGGTGTCGACCGGCGCCTTGACCGCGTAGGCGTGGGAGGTCGCGCCGTCGCGGATGGCGTCCCAGGCGTCCTCGATGTTCATGAGGCCCGCGCCCTCCTCGTACGCCTGCACACCCTTGATGTGGTCGGCGGTCGAGGTGAGGGCCGTGCGCAGGGTCGCCGGCGTGAGCTCGATCTTCTTCTGCTTGGCGGCCGAGAGCAGCAGCGCCGCGGCGCCCGCGGCCTGCGGGGAGGCCATCGAGGTGCCCTGGAGCATGCCGTAGCCGGCCGGCAGGGAGTAGCCCGCCTCGGCGACCGGCGCGCCCGGCATCCAGGTCTGGATGGTGTTGATCGCGGCGCCCGGGGCGACCAGGGTCGGGGTGAAGCCGCCGTCCTCACGCGGGCCGCGCGAGGAGAACGGCATCATCGCGTACTTCTTCTTGACGACAGAGCCGTAGTTGGCGGCCCAGGTCTCCCTGGAGACGGACGCGCCGACCGAGATGACCTTGTCGGCCAGGGAGGGGTCGCCGATGGTGTTGGCGCCGGGGCCGGAGTTGCCCGCGGAGATCACCAGCTGGACGCCGTAGGTGTCGATGAGGCGCGTGTACAGCTCGGCGCGCGCGTTGTTGCCGTCGTTCAGCGCCGGCAGGCCGCCGATGGACATGTTGACGATGTCGACGCCCCGCTTGGTGACGAGGTCGATCATGCCCTCGGTCAGCGCCACGTTGGTGCATCCGCCGGACCAGGTGCAGGCGCGGGAGGAGACCAGCTTGGCGCCGGGCGCGGCACCGTCCATCTTCCCGCCGAACAGGCCGTTCGCGGCCGTGATGCCCGCGACGTGCGAACCGTGGGAGCCCTCGATGACGCCGATGTTGACGAAGTCGGACTTCTTGCCGACCCAGGAGCCGCCCAGCGGGTCCATCGGGACGTCCTTGCGGATCTCCACGACGAACGGCTGCCGCTCGGCGACGTCGGTCTTCGGGTCGTCGGTGCCGAAGTACCCGACCTGGAAGCCGTCCTTGTACGGCTTCATCGGGGAGTCGTCACCGAAGTCGTTGTTGTTGTTCAGGTCGACCCGGACCGTGCCGGACGCCGCGTCGTAGAGCACGCCCCAGGCGTCGGTGGTGTCACCGTCCCGGTTGGCGTCGCCCGCCGCGTCGCCGCCGGTGGTGTACGACTCCTTGAAGAGGCTGACGCTGTAGGAGCCCGCCGGCGCCTTCCACGACTGGCCCTGGTACGTGAAGGCCGGGCCGGACACGGCCGTGACCATCGGGCGCCAGGTGTTGTCGTTGTCGATGATCGGGTCGGTCGCGGTCACCCAGTCGACGATCTTCCGCTCACCGGTCGTCGTCTTCTGCAGCGCCGGGTGGCCGAGGTCCACGCCGGAGTCCAGGATGCCGATGGTGATGCCGCGGCCGTCCGCCTTCGGGTGGTCCTCGACGAAGTCGACCGCGCCCGTCTCGAAGGACGGGTTGTACGGGTTCTCGGCCGGGGTCTTCTTCCCCGGGCCCGAGTACCTTCCCTTCGCGGCCTTGGCGCCCTTGACGGCGTCCGCGCTCGGGGTCGGGTCGTCCAGCGGGATCTCCTCGCGCAGGTCGATGCCGTGCACGGAGGAGAGCTTGGCGGCGGCCGCGATGGCCGAGTCCGCCCGGGAGGTCGGGACGGTGGCGCGGACGTAGCCCAGCTTGTCGTCGGCCCGGCCGACCGAGCCGCCCTTGACCGCGTCCAGCTGCCCGGCGACCTGCTCGGTCTTCCCGGGCGCGGTGGCGATCATCATGGTGACGGTCTTGTCGCCGTCGGCCTTGGCCTCCGCGAGCAGGTCCGCGTCATCCGAACCGAGCTTGGCGTGCGCGGACTTGACGTCCGCGTCGGCCGGAGTCGAAGCGCCCGGCCCGTCGGCGGAGAAGGCCAGCGGGACCGGCCCGGCCGCACAGAGCGCGGCGACGAGACCGGCGGCCACGGCGACACGTGCCGCACGTCTCCGGCCCCGTATCGGGTCGTGCTGGGGGGTGAGGGTCATCGGCATCCCTTGTAGGTAAAGGAACGAGCGGGGAGCGACCGGGTCCGATCGGTCCTGGTCGCGTCGGCCCGGGGCGCGACCCCGGACGATCGCACAGCTTTGCGCAAGGGACGGGAGTTTGGGGATAGTTGACCGAAACGAAATGGACGCATGGGGAAAACCCGCTATGAGCTTTGGGGGCAAGGGCCCCGAACGCGACGAATCGACTCGCCCGTCCGGCGTGACGGGTTAACGTCCCGTAATGCGACAGAGGTTGAGGGTGGCGGCCTACGCCGTATGCGTCCGTGACGGTCTGATACTGCTCGCGCGCTCCCCTGCCCCGGGCGGCACCCACGAGTGGGTCGTGCCGGGCGGCGGCATGGAGCACGGCGAGGATCCGTACGACACGGTGCGGCGGGAGGTGGAGGAGGAGACCGGGTACCGCATCGAGGTGACCGGGCTGCTCGGCGTGGACTCCTCCCACCGCGCCTTCCGCGACGGCCTGGGACGCACCGTCGACCATCACGCGGTCCGGTTCGTCTACGAGGGCCGGATCACCGGCGGTGAACTGTGCAACGAGGTGAACGGCTCCACCGACCTGGCCGCCTGGCAGGACCTGGACGCGGTGCCGGGGCTGGTGCGGGTGCCGATGGTCGACATCGCGCTGCGGATGTGGCGTGAGCGGCCGGCGGCGGGGCACCTGACCGAGCAGGAGGGAGCCGCCCTCCCCGAGACGTAGCCCGCCCTACCCGAGACGTAGCCTCGCTGTCCCCGAGGTCTGGCCCCGCCCTCCCCGAGCCTCGGATCCGGCTGCTTCAGCGGCCGGTTGCCCCGGAAGGTGAACGCGGCGTGACCGGCTCCGGGCCGCCGCGGGGGCGGTCGTCGACGCGCAGGGTAGCCCAAGATCGACGTTCGGTGATCGGCGCCGCCCGTTGCGGCCGCGTTCACGCACAGGTCATTCCCGTTGCCAACGATCCAGTACGAGCGGGGCGTTCAGCCGACGAACGCCCCGCGACCACTGCCGACGCGTTCGCACTCGGGGAGAGAAGCGCATGTCGCGCACACGCTCAGTCACCGGCTCCGGCCAGGGCATCCACCGTCGTTCCGTCCTCGCCGCCACCGGCGCGGTCGCCCTCTCCGCCGGCGTCGGCTACGCCCTGCGGCCCAGCGACAGCCAGGCCGCCACGGCCGAGGAAGCCATCGAGGCCGTGGCCGCATCCTCACGCCAGGCACCGGCCCCGCCGCTGGCCCCGTACACCAAGGGGACGACCGTCGCGTCCGTCGCCACCCCGCGCGGCGGCTCCGGCTACCGGCGCCTGGGCGACGGACCCGGCTGGCAGCGGGTGGTCCGCTCCGAGTTGGCCGCGCCCAAGTCCGGCCGCGCCGGCCGCCGTACCGCGCTGGCGGCGTTCGTCCAGCTCACCGACCTGCACATCATCGACGCCCAGCACCCGCTGCGCCTGGAGTACCTGCGCTCGGCCGACGTGCACGCCTGGCGGCCGCACGAGGCACTGACCGTGCAGGGCGCCATCGCGCTGGTGGAACGGATCAACGCGCTGCGCGGCGCCCCCGTCACCGGCGCCCCGCTGCACTTCGCCATGACCACCGGCGACAACACGGACAACAACGCCAAGTCCGAGCTGGAATGGTTCCTGAAGATCATGAGCGGCGGGCGCATCACGCCCAACACCGGCGACCCGCGCCGGTACGAGGGCGTCCAGAACAGCGGCCTCAAGCTGTACTGGCAGCCGGACGCCGCCGTCCGCGACAGCGACAAGCAGGCCGGCTTCCCTCGCCTCGACGGCTTCCTCGAGGCCGCGATCCGCGAGGTGCGCAGCCCCGGCCTCAACCTGCCCTGGTACTCGACCGTCGGCAACCACGACACCATGCCCATGGGCTGCTACGCCTCGCACGGCGACTCCCACCTCACCGAACTCGCCATCGGCGGCAGGAAGCTGATGGACGTGACCGCAGCCGAGGCGCAGCGACTCCGGACACTCATCAAGAAGGCCCGGGACCCCGAGGGCGTCCGCTACCGCGACTTCCTGAAGTCCCACGCGCGCGGCATGCGCGCGGTCACCCCCGACGAGAGCCGCGCCCCCTTCACGCCCGGCGACTACATCAAGGCGCACCTGGACCCGGCCTTCCGCGGCGTCGGACCGGCCGGCCACGGCTACTCCTTGGCCAACCTCGACGCGGGCACCCAGTACTACGCCTTCCGCATCTCCGACGACGTCATCGGCATCAGCCTGGACACCACCGACGCGGGCGGCCACTACGAGGGCTCCCTCGGCAGCGCCCAACTGCGGTGGCTCGACAGGACCCTGCGGGACAACAAGGACTCCTACGCGGTCGTCTTCAGCCACCACACCAGCAAGACCATGACCAACACCCGCCGCGACCCGGCCCGCCCCGACGAGCGCCGGCACGACGGCCAGGAGGTCCTCGCCCTGCTCGGCGGCCACCGCAACGTGCTCGCCTGGGTGAACGGCCACATCCACAAGAACGTCATCACGCCGCACTCCGCGTCCGGCGGCCGCTCCTTCTGGGAGATCTCCACCGCCTCCCACGTCGACTACCCCCAGCTCGCCCGGGTCATCGAACTGGCCGACAACAAGGACGGCACGATCTCCCTGTTCACCACGCTCGTGGAGTCCTCGGCCCCGCACCGCACGGACTTCTCCGACCTCTCCCAGACCGGCCTCGCGGCCCTCTACCGCGAGCTGTCCCTCAACGCCCCCGGCGCACGCACGACCCTGGCCGGCGACCGGAAGGACCGCAACACCGAGCTGGTGCTGAAGAAGGGCTGAATCGCACTCAACTGCCGCAAGCCGCATCAACCTTCACGTCCGCACTCCAGGTCTGTCCCCCCGACGAGCTCAAGTCCGAGCGAGATGAGGGAAGACATGACCATACGTACGACCGTGATCGCGGCGACCGCGGCAGCGCTGGCGGTGGCTCTGGCAGCACCAGCGGTCGCCGCGCCCGACGGGGCCGGTCACGAGGCCACCCGCAAAGCCATGCGGGCCGCGGTCGAGGCCGGTGTCCCCGGCGTGACGGCGACCGTGAAGGACGGGCACGGCAGCTGGACGGCCACCGCGGGTGTCGGCGACCTCAAGACGGGGAAACCGCGCTCGACGCAGGACCGCTACCGTGTGGGCAGTATCACCAAGACCTTCGTGGCCACGGTACTGCTCCAACTGGAGGCGGAGGGGCGCCTGTCGCTGGACGACAACTTGGACACGTGGCTGCCGGGCGTGGTCGTGGGCAACGGCCACGACGGCACGCGCGTCACCCTGCGCCAACTCCTCAACCACACCAGCGGCATCTTCAGCTACACGGCGGACGACGACTTCGGTCGTACGTACTTCCTGAAGGACGGCTTCTTCGAGCACCGCTACGACACGCTGACACCCCGGGAGCTGGTGGCGATCGCCATGGCCCACAAGCCGGACTTCGAGCCGGGGACATCCTGGAACTACTCCAACACCAACTACGTCCTGGCCGGGATGGTGATCGAGAAGGCCACGGGCCGCCCGTACGGCGCGGAGATCCGCGACCGCGTCGTCAAGCCGCTGCACCTGACCGCCACGTCGGTCCCCGGTACGAGGGTTACCGTCCCGCGGCCCAGCAGCCGCGCATACGGCAAACTCGCCGAGACGGCGACGGGTCCGACGTACGACGTCACGAAGCTCAACCCGTCCCTCGCCTACGCGGCCGGAGAGATGATCTCCGACTCGGCCGACCTGAACCGCTTCTTCACGGCCCTGCTCCGAGGCAGGCTTCTCCCGCCGAGACAGCTGAAGGCGATGACCGACACGGTCCCGATGGACAAGACCAACGCCTACGGCCTCGGCCTGATGAAGACGAAGCTGACCTGTGGGGTGACCGTCTGGGGCCACGGCGGCGGCATCCACGGCTCCGTCTCCGAGGCGGTCACGACGAAGGACGGCCGCCGGTCCCTCGCCTTCAATTTCAACGGCGACTGGTCGGGGGGCACAGCGGCGGTCGTCGAGGCCGAGTTCTGCGACAAGTGACTTCCGGGGCGGCACGGGGCAACATGGGGCAGAGGGGATACAGGACGCCAACGATGGTGCTGACCCCGTGGATCATGGCGCCCTCGTCCGCAGCGAGGAAGCGGTCGCGTACTCGAGCACGGTCCTGACAGAGCGCCCGCTCGGACCACCAGCGTCGGCAACACGCCTCGAAATCTCATCCTGCCCAACCCGAGGCCTGCCCCGGCCGACGGCACGAGGAGGGACCGCCGGGCGTCAACCGGCCCGGCGGTCCCTCCTCTCCCCTCCTGGTCCGCCCCCTCCTGGTCCACCCCTCCTGGTCCGTCACTACCGGGGCAGCACCACGACATGAGCGGCCGGATCGCGGTCGGCCGCCGCCATCAGGGCCGTGCGGATCACCGTCGCCTGCTGTTCCGGGGAGTCGCGGAGCTTCCTCGGCGTGATGTGGACGACCGTGATGCCGAGGCGCTCCAGGTGCTCGCGCTTGCGGGCGTACTCGGACCACAGGGCGTCGTCGTCCTGGCGGGGCGCACGGGTGTCGAGTTCGACCGCCACCGCCTGGTCGGGCCAGTACGCGTCGAGGCCGCCGAGGTAGGGGCCGCCGGGCAGGCGCAGGTCGACGTTCCAGACCGGGTCGGGCAGGCCGTACCGGCCGACCATGCGGTACAGGCGGTCCTCCGCGCGGGCCCGGCCCTCGGCGAGCAGGGAGTCCACCGCGTCCACCACGTGCGGGCGGCTCAGCAGCCGCGCCTGGTTCAGTTCGCGCACCACGGACGTCGCGTCGCAGTGGGCGCCGCGCACCGCCTCCGTCAGCAGCAGCCGCACGACGTCGGCGTCCGCCAGCTCGGCCACCGCGTCGGCCAGCGCACGGGCCACCGGGGCCACCGGGACGCCCGTGACCTGCTCGGGGGCGGGCAGCGCGGGGGTGCGGACGATGCGCGCGCAGCCCGTCGAGCGCAGCCGGCGCATGCGCGGGACCAGGACGTCGAAGGCGTTCAGGGACGGCAGCGGGGGTGTGGAGGAGAAGCCGTGCAGGGTCAGCGCGGCCAGACCCGTGATCATCACCTCCGGGTAGGCGGGGGCGTGTGCCTCGCTCGCGCCGGGCTGGGCCGGGACCCCGGTGCAGCGCTCCCGCGCCGCGTACATCAGCACCGCGTGCAGCCGCTCCTCGCTGGTCGGCGGGCCCGGGTGGAGCAGGACGACACCGGGGAGGAGCTGCTGCCAGGGGCCCCCGGGGCGGCACTGCTCGTTCGTCTCGGCCGTGGAGACGCCGTGCGAGCGGAGCTGCGCCACCGTCAGCACACGGAGGCGGCCGCGGCCGGACAGGTCGTGCAGGGGGCGGGGGGAGAGGGGGGTGTTGTGGTTCATGACCCGCAATTTCCCTTGCCGGGGCCGCCCTTGAACCGCTGTTACAGATCCGTCGACAAACACGGACAACGCGGCACTAAAGGACGCATGTTCGGATGCCGAAAGCCCCTGGTCCGTTCGGGTGCGGACCAGGGGTTACGGCTCGCGGGGCATTCATCTCGTAACGATGACGGAACGCCCGGATCTCAGGTCAAAGCTACTGGTCGGAGACCTGATCGCACGCCTGTCCACGCAACGCGCGTGCCAGATCGTCCCGCTCCTCCAGCACCAGCCGACGCAGCGCCGGGGCCGCCTCCTTGTGGTCGTCCAGCCAGGCGTCCGTGGCGTCCAGCGTCTCCTGGGACTGCTGGAGCGACGGGAACAGGCCCTGCACCACGTGCATCCCGATCTGGATCGACCGCTCGGCCCACACCCGCTCGATCGCCGCGAAGTACTTCTGCGCGTACGGCGCGATCAGCTCCCGCTGCGAAGTCTGGGCGAAGCCCGCGATGGTCGCCTCGACCATGGCGTTGGACAGCGCGTCCGACTCCACGACCTGCGCCCACGCCTGCGCCTTGACCGCCTCGGACGGGCGGGCGGCCAGGCAGCGCACCTGGTGCCGCTTGCCGGAGGCCGTGTCGTCCCGGGCCAGTTCCCCGGCCAGGGCCTTCTCGTCCACCGCCCCGTGCGCGGCCAGCGGCTCCAGGAACACCCACCGCAGCTCCTGGTCCAGGTCGAGGCCCTCGACCGTCGCCGTGCCCTCCAGCAGCTCCCGCAGCAGCTCGAAGTCGGCCCCGGCGGTGGCCGTCCGGGCGAAGAAGCGCGCCCAGGCCAGCTGGTGCTCGCTCCCGGCGTCGGCCGCGTACAGCTCACGCCGCGCGCCCTCGGCGAGCAGCCGGGCGGTCGTCTCCCGCCGGGCGGGCGCCGTGTAGTGCGTGACCGCCGACTCGGCCCACGCGTGCAGCATCTGCACCACGCCGATCTCGGACTCGCGCCCGGCGAACCGCAGCACCAGGTCCACGAAGTCCCGCGCGGGGAGCAGCGCGTCCCGCGTCATGTTCCACAGCGCCGACCAGCACAGGGCGCGGGCGAGGGGGTCGGTGACCGCTCCCAGGTGCTCGCGCAGGGTCGCCAGCGACGTCGCGTCGAAGCGGATCTTGCAGTACGTCAGGTCGTCGTCGTTGACCAGGACCAGGTCGGGGGCGTCGGCGCCGGCCAGTTCCGCCACGACCGTCCGCGCCCCGTCGACGTCGGTCTCCACCCGCGCGTACCGCTCCAGCGCCCCGCCGTCCGTCACCCGGTACAGGCCCACCGCCGCCCGGTGCGGGCGCAGTTCGGGATACGACTCCGCGGCCTCCTGGACCACCGCCAGTTCCTCGACACGGCCGTCCGCGCCCAGCAGCACCTGCGGCGTCAGCGAGTTCACCCCGGCCGTCTGCAGCCAGGACCGCGACCACGCGCTCATGTCCCGGCCGCTGGTCTCCTCCAGCACCGACAGCAGGTCGCCCAGGCGCGTGTTGCCGTACGCGTGCCGCTTGAAGTAGCGCCGGGCGCCCTCCAGGAACGCGTCCTCACCGACGTAGGCCACCAGTTGCTTCAGCACGGACGCGCCCTTGGCGTACGTGATGCCGTCGAAGTTCAGCTTGGCGTCCTGCAGGTCGCGGATGTCCGCCGTGATCGGGTGCGTGGAGGGCAGCTGGTCGGCGCGGTAGGCCCAGGCCTTGCGGCGGTTGGCGAAGGTGATCCAGCCGTTGACGAAGCGGGTCGCGCCGACGAGCGAGAACTCGCCCATGAAGTCCGCGAACGACTCCTTCAGCCACAGGTCGTCCCACCACTCCATGGTGACCAGGTCGCCGAACCACATGTGCGCCATCTCGTGCAGGATGACGTTGGCCCGGCCCTCGTAGGACGCCTGCGTCACCTTGCCGCGGAAGATGAACTCCTCCCGGAACGTCACCAGGCCCGGGTTCTCCATCGCGCCCAGGTTGTACTCGGGCACGAACGCCTGGTCGTACTTGCCGAACGGGTACGGGTAGTCGAAGTGGTCGTGGAAGAAGTCCAGGCCCTGCTTGGTGACCAGGAAGACGTCGTCGGCGTCGAAGTAGGGCGCGAGGCCCTTGCGGCACAGGGCGCCGAGGGGGATCTCCAGCGTCGTGCCGTCCTCGAACGTACGGGAGTAGGAGTCCGTGACGTAGTGGTACGGGCCCGCCACCACACAGGTGATGTACGTCGAGATCGGCTTGGTCTCCGCGAACCGCCACACCCCGTCGGCCTGTTCCCCGGCCCCGTTGCTCCACACCGTCCAGCCCTGCGGAGCCCGCACCTCGAAGCGGAACGGGGCCTTGAGGTCGGGCTGCTCGAAGCCCGCGAAGACCCGGCGGGAGTCGGCCGGCTCGTACTGCGTGTACAGGTACACCTCGCCGTCCTCGGGGTCGACGAAGCGGTGCAGGCCCTCGCCGGTGCGCGAGTAGGCGCACTGGGCGTCGACCACCAGTTCGTTCTCCGTGGCCAGGTCCTCCAGCGTGATCCGGGAGCCGTCGAAGATCTCGCCGGGGTCCAGATCACGGCCGTTGAGTGAGACCGCCGTCACACTCGGCGCGATCAGATCGGCGAAGGTGCTCGCGCCGGGCTCGTTGCAGCGGAAGCGGATCGTCGTGACCGAGCGGAAGGTGCGGGGCCCGTCGCCCGCGTCCTTACCGACCGCCGACCGCAGGTCGAGGAACACCTCGTACCCGTCGACGCTCAGCAGGGCGGCCCGCTCGCGGGCCTCGTCGCGGGTCAGATTCTCACCGGGCACGGGCGGCACTCCTCGTGTGTCGTGGGGTACGGCTGAACAGCACCGATCCTGCCACGTGCCCCTGACGCCGGGCAGCCGGGAATGAGGCGAGTGAGCACCGGCGTTCCCGGAGAAACGGTTCCCTGATGAGGAGAGACATGTCGGACAAGACCCCCGTCGACTTCTGGTTCGACCCGCTGTGCCCCTGGGCGTGGATGACCTCCCGTTGGGTGCTGGAGGTGGAGAAGCTCAGGGACATCGAGGTCCGCTGGCATGTCATGAGCCTCGCCGTCCTCAACGAGGACAAGCTGGACGAGCTGCCCGAGGAGTACCGCGAGCTGCTGGAGACCAAGGCGTGGGGCCCGGTCCGGGTCGTCATAGCCGCACAGCAGGAGCACGGCGCCGAGGTCCTCGGCGACTTCTACACCGCGCTCGGCACCCGCATCCACAACCAGGGCGAGGGCCCCGGCAAGGAGACCGTCGCCGCCGCCCTGAAGGACGCCGGCCTGCCCGATTCCCTCATGGAGCACTGGGACTCCACCCCGTACGAGCCGGAGCTGCGCGCCTCCCACAAGGAGGGCATCGACAAGGTCGGCCAGGAGGTCGGCACCCCGGTCATCGCTGTGCCCGGCGCCGACGGCGAGCAGATCGCCTTCTTCGGCCCGGTCGTCACCCCGGCCCCGCGGGGCGAGGAGGCCGCCCGTCTCTGGGACGGCACCCTCGCCGTGGCCTCGGTGCCGGGCTTCTACGAGATCAAGCGCACCCGTACCAAGGGGCCGGACTTCTCCAACCTGTAGGTCACTTCCCGGCCGCGGGCTCCTCACCGAACCGCTCCGGGAGGAGCCCGTGGCCGGCCTTTCTGAACCGGGGGTTGTTACTGCTGCCGCTTGGTCGGGCGTGACGACGGGACGCAGTCGGCTTCGGAGTCAGGGGAACGGACGTTTGCCTGTCGAATGGGTGACCTTTACGGCTGGGGCTCGTTGGATGCGGTGACGGATCCGACAGTCCGCCGACCCTGGTGAGGTCCCGGATCTACAGCCCGAACGCCCCTGACCCCGAACGCACCTGAACCGAACGGACCGGCCCATGACCACGACCCTCCTGCTGGCCCGCCACGGACAGACCGTCTGGCACGCCGAGAACCGCTACGCCGGCGTCAGCGACATCGCCCTCACCGAAACCGGCCGTGTCCAGGCCGAGGCCCTCGGCCGGTGGGCCGCCGCCCACCCCGTCGACGCGATCTGGACGTCCCCGCTGTCCCGGGCCGTCGCCACCGCCGAGCCCGCCTGCCGGGCCCTGGACCTCACGCCGCAGAGCGAACCCGGCCTGCGGGAATGCGACTTCGGGGTGGTCGAGGGTCGTACGCTCGCCGAGTTCGAGGCCGAGGACCCGGAGTGGGCCGCGGCCTACCGCGCCGACCCGGTGGCGCACTCCTTCCCCGGCGCCGAGGACCCGCTGGCGGCAGCGGCCCGCGGTGTCCGTGCCCTGCGGGACATCGCCGCCGCCCACCCCGGCGGACGCGTCCTGGTCGTCGCCCACAACACCCTGCTCCGCCTGGTGCTGTGCACCCTGCTGTCGATCCCGGCTCGGGAGTACCGCAGAGTGTTCCCGCGGTTGCGGAACGCGGCGATCAGCGGACTGCGTATGAACCCCGACGGATCCGCCGCACTCCTCTCACTCAATGTGCCGTGCGGGACGGACGTGCCGTAGCACTATGGGCCCATGACGCAGATCGACACCTCCGTGCCCCACTCGGCCCGGATCTGGAACTACTGGCTGGGCGGCAAGGACAACTACCCGGTGGACGAGGCGGCCGGCGACGCCTACACGGCCGTCTTCCCGGGCATCGTCACCATCGCCCGCAGCAGCCGTGCCTTCCTGGGCCGCACCATCCGCCACCTCGTCCAGGAGGCGGGCGTACGGCAGTTCCTCGACGTCGGCACCGGCCTGCCGACCGTCGACAACACCCACGAGGTCGCCCAGCGCATCGCCCCCGAGTCGCGGATCGTCTACGTCGACAACGACCCGCTGGTCCTCGCGCACGCCCGCGCCCTGCTCACCTCCACTCCCCAGGGGGCGACGGCGTACGAGCCCATCAACCTCTACGAGCCGGAGCGCATCCTGGAGGCCGCCGGCGAGACCCTCGACCTCACCCGCCCCACCGCCCTGATCCTCAGCGGCATCCTGGGGCACGTGGCCGACTACGAGCAGGCCCGCGACCTGGTCCGCCGCCTCCTGGCCGGTCTGCCCTCCGGCAGCTACCTCTCCCTCAACGAGGGCTCCCGGGGCACCGATCCGGCCTACGAGGAGGCCCAGGACGCCTACAACGAGACCGGCGCGGTCCCGTACTTCCTGCGACCGGTGGAGCAGATCGAGGCGTTCTTCGAGGGGCTGGAGCTGGTGGAGCCGGGTGTGGTCTCGGTCCCGCTGTGGCATCCCGAGCCGGGTGCCTCCCCGGGGCCGATCGGCCAGCACGGAGGCCTGGGCCGCAAGCCCTGACCGTCGCCCGGACACGGGAAAACCCCCGCGAGTCACGTCCTCGCGGGGGCTTCCTTCTTTCGCCTGCCGTTCGTGAAGGGTGAGAAGACGATCACGAGGCAGGACGCTTCACGGGGCCTCAGGGGCCTCAGGGGCCGCCTCAGGGCGCCAGCAGCAGCACGTCCGTCCGGGACTTGGCGGCCGCGTAGCGGCGGGCCACGTCCTGCCAGTTGACGACCTGCCACATGGCCTCGATGAAGTCGACCTTCTGGTTGCGGTACTGCAGGTAGAAGGCGTGCTCCCAGGCGTCGAAGACGAGGATCGGGGTGGCGCCCTGGCCTACGTTGCCCTGGTGGTCGTAGACCTGCTCGACGATCAGCCGGCCGCTCAGCGGCTCGTGGGCGAGTACGCCCCAGCCGGAGCCCTGCGTGGTCGCGGAGGCCTTGGACAACTGCGCCTTGAACTTCGCGAAGGAGCCGAACGACTCGGTGATCGCGTCCGCCAGCTCACCCACGCCGTCCTGCGCCAGCGGCTCGCCCCCGCCGTCCTTCGGGCCGGTCATGTTCTGCCAGTAGATGCTGTGCAGGATGTGCCCGGAGAGGTGGAAGGCCAGGTTCTTCTCCAGCCCGTTGACCGACCCCCAGGACCCCTTGTCCCGAGCCTCGGCCAACTGCTCCAGCGTGTCGTTGGCGCCTTTCACATAGGCCGCGTGGTGCTTGTCGTGGTGCAGCTCGATGATCTCGGGGCTGATCACGGGGGCGAGCGCGGAGTAGTCGTAGGGCAGTTCAGGCAGCGTGTAGACGGACATGGGCGGGTTCCCCTCCGGACCTCTTATTGCAATAGTCTCGCAACTGCACGCTAGCAGCAAGAAGGCGGCGTGGGTGCCCAGGGCACGCGAAAAGGCCCCCGCGTGTGCCGGGGCGACGATCCGAGGGATCCGCCGGCTTCGTATCGCGGGGGCCTTTTCCCTGGTGAGGTTCCTACTGCCTGGCGCGCGCCTTCTGCCACGCGAACCCGGTGGCCGCGAGCACCAGGATCATCCCGCCCGTCGAGTACAACTGCATCCGCGTGCCCGGCTCCCGGGCCATCAGGACGAACACGGCGGCCATACCCGCCAGCGCGACCCACGTCAGCCACGGGTACGCCCACATCCGCACGGTCAGCTTCCCGGGCTCCTCGCGCTCCAGCCGGCGGCGCAGCCGCAGCTGCGAGACGGCGATGAAGATCCAGACGGCCAGGATCACCGCGCCGATCATGTTCAGCAGCCAGGCGAAGACGTCGTTCGGCCGCCAGTAGCTCAGCAGCACGCACAGGAACCCGAAGACGGAGGACGCCAGTACGGCGATCCGCGGCACCCCGTCCGAGACCCGGCCCAGCCCCTTCGGGCCCTGGCCGCGCTGCACCAGCGAGTAGGCGATGCGGGAGGCGCCGTAGATGTTGGCGTTCATGGCGGACAGCAGCGCCACCAGCACGACCACGTTCATCAGCTGGCCGGCGCCGGGGATGCCGAGCTCGTCGAGGGCGGCGACGTACGGACCCTTCTCGACGACCTCCGCGGAGTCCCAGGGGACGAGGGTGACGATGACCGCCATCGAGCCGATGTAGAACAGCGCGATCCGCCACATCGCGGTCCGGACGGCGCTCGCCACGCCCTGGACGGGGTTCTCCGACTCGGCCGCCGCGATGGTGACCGTCTCCAGGCCGCCGTAGGCGAAGACCGAGGCGAGCAGGCCGATGACCAGGCCCTCGCCGCCGTTGGGCAGGAAGTCGGTGAGGTGGCTCGCGCCGGGCGAGTCGGTGCCGGGCAGGACGCCGAGGATCGCCAGGATGCCGAGCACGAGGAACAGGCTGATCGCGCCGACCTTCAGGGCCGCGAACCAGAACTCGAACTCGCCGAAGTTCCTCACCGCCGCGAGGTTGGTGCCGCAGAAGACGACCATGAACAGCGCCACCCACGCCCACTCCGGGGTGCCCGGCAGCCAGCCGCTGGCGATCTTCGCGGCGCCGATGCCCTCCAGGCCGACGGCCGTGCAGAGCAGCACCCAGAAGGACCAGCCGGCGGTGAAACCGGCCCAGGGGCCGATCGCCCGCTCCGCGTGCGCGGAGAACGAGCCGGACGACGGATACGCGGCCGACATCTCGCCGAGCATCCGCATCACCAGCATCACGAGGAGACCGGAGAGGGTGTAGGCGACCACGATCGACGGGCCGGCGGCGGCGATGCCGGCACCGGATCCGACGAACAGACCGGCGCCGATCACGCCGCCGAGGGCGATCATCGACAGGTGGCGCTGCTTCAGGCCATGGGAGAGGGGAGCGTCACCCGTGCTGGGCGGCGTCTCCGTGGTGGTGGTGCTGGGCATGGGCGCGGCTCGTCCAATGCGTGAGGAGCGTACGAGGGCAAAAACGCCGCCAGTCTCGGTTGCCACTCCGCCGGGGCGTGGATGCATCCCGCTATTCGGACACCTGTGTCGCTCTCCGTGTCCGGACGGCGACCGCCGCGCGGGGCTCAGGCGGCGGGCTCCGCGCCTTTGGTGGAAACCTACAGACGCCTCGCGTCCCGTTCCCGTGCCCTGTGCCACCCCAGCAGCGTGACCGGCATCACCCCGTACTCGGTGTAACCCGCATCCTTTGTTCAGAGCCGACCAAGCGCCGGTCCGTGCCTTTGTCGACCACTGACGGTGATCGGGGCGAGAGCGCTGGGATAGCGTCACGGTGTCCCACCAGCCCTCGCCCTCGCGGAGTCCCCATGAGCACCGCTGCCGTCCCGTCCGCCCGCGCCGGACAGGTCCTCGCCGACCTGCTCCCCGCCTCCCGTGTCCGGGACGCGGTACTCGTGCTCGGCGGCGCCGTGCTCACCGGCCTCGCCGCTCAGCTCTCCGTCCCCGTGCCGGGCTCCCCGGTGCCGGTGACCGGCCAGACCTTCGCCGCGCTGCTCGTCGGCACGTCCCTCGGCGCCGGCCGCGGCTTCCTCGCGCTGGCGCTCTACGCCGTGGCGGGCCTCGCCGGCGTGCCGTGGTTCGCCAGCGGCACCTCCGGTGTCTCCCCCTCCTTCGGATACATCCTCGGCATGGTCCTCGCCGTCACCGTCGTGGGCGCCCTGGCCCGCCGCGGCGCCGACCGCTCGGTGTGGCGCATGGCCGGCACGATGCTGGTGGGCGAGGCGATCATCTACGCGATCGGCGTGCCCTACCTCGCCCTCGCGACCGGCATGTCCGCCACCGCCGCGATAGCGGCCGGCCTCACGCCGTTCCTCATCGGCGACGCACTGAAGGCGGCCCTGGCGATGGGGGTGCTGCCGACGGCGTGGAAGTTCGCCGGCAAGCGCTGATGGCGTAGCTCTCGGTTCTGGACGAGAGGCCCGCCGGGAGGAATTCCCCGGCGGGCCTCTCGCGTGCGCGGGCGCGTCGTGTGCGGTGCGAGACGCGCAGGAAGCCGGCCCGGGAGGCCGTTTCGGGAGGCCGGCCTTCTCAGGAGGCCGGCCCAGGAGGCCGGTTCAGCCCTCCCGCATCCCCGGCCGCCGCCGCTGCGACCACCACAATCCGGCCACGCCCGTGGCGAGCAACGACGCGCCGGCCGCGCCCAGCGGCAGCAGATCACGGGCCGGGCCGGTCTTGGGCAGCTTCTTGCCGCCCGGGCCCGCCGGCTTGTTGTCCGTGCCGAGCAGCAGGGGAGTGGCCGGGGCGTCCGGCGACGGGTTGGCCGTGCCGAACGGCACCGGGCCCTGCTGCCAGAACGTCTTCTTCCCGTCGCTCGTCTGGACGGGCAGACAGATCTTCCCCGTCTTTCCGGTCTTCCTGGTATTCCCGGTCTTCCCCAGGTCGTATGTCACGTCCACGGCGTATGACTTCGAATCACCGGCCGCGAGATTGTCGAGCGGGCAGGCGAAACCGCTGTTCGAACCCTCCGGAAGATTTTTCTCGGCTATCGCGGAACACCCCTCGACATTCTTGACGACAAGCCCGTCGAAACCGACGACCAGCAACCTGATCTTCCCGCTGTCCTTACTTCCGTCGTTCTTCACCGTCGCGGTAATCGACGTCTTTTCCGAAGCGTTGTCGACCGAGATCTTCCCGGGCAGCAGCGTGGTGAGCTTCACCCCCGCCGGCGCCTCGTCAACGACCTTTCCCCCCTTGCTGCTTGCAGGTCCTTCGTCCTCCGCGCCGGCGGTGCCGGAAAGGATCAGCACCGCCGAGAATGATGCCGCGACCAGCGGTCCCACGACCACGGCCGTACGACGAGAACTCATGTTCGCCCCCCTTGCGTCCCCCTGGGCTGCGCCTGAATTCGCAGCACTGAAAGAGGTACCACAAGAAGTGGCCGCACTATCCTGGTGCGGCACGAAGTGTGACCGTTGTGTTTCACTGGAGTGGGTCGCGGCGTCGCGGAGGGGGTGCAACGGATTGCCGGGAAATGCGAACAGCGGCGGTGTTCCAGGGATATTGGTGACGGGACGCTATCGGTTGGTCGAAAGTATCGGCCAGGGGGGAATGGGGCGGGTGTGGCGAGCCGCCGACGAAATGCTCGACCGGCAGGTCGCCGTCAAGGAAATGCGGATCGACGGCCCCGACGCGGAGGACAGCAGGACCCGCCGCGAACGCACCCTGCGCGAAGCCAGGGCCACGGCCCGGATCGACCACCCCAACGTCGTACGGATCTACGACGTGGTCGACGAGGGCGAACGCCTGTGGATCGTCATGGAGTTGGTGGCGGGCCGCTCCCTCGAACGGATCCTCGCGGAGGAGGGCCCCCTGAGCCCCTGCGAGACGGCCCGGATCGGCCTCGGCCTGGTCGCGGCGCTACGGCAGGTGCACGAACGGGGCGTCCTGCACCGGGACATCAAGCCCGGAAACGTACTGGTGGAGAACGCGGTCGGGGTGGCCGGATCCGGACGGAACCAGGGCGACGGCCCGGCCACGCGCCCTCGTTCCCTGGACCGCCGCGTCGTCCTCACGGACTTCGGCATCGCAGCGATCCAGGACGCCAAGGCGCTCACCATGGTCGGCATGCTGGTCGGCTCGCCCGACTACATGGCCCCCGAGCGCATCTCCGGCCGCCCCCAGGGTCCGCCGTCCGACATCTGGTCCCTCGGGGCGACCCTCTGCGCGGCCCTGGGCTGCCGCTCCCCGTTCTCCCGCGACAGCACACTGGCGACCCTGCACGCGGTCCTCTACGAGGAGCCCGAACTCCCCGTGACGTCGGGCCCGTTGCGCGACATCCTGGCGGCCCTGCTGGAGAAGGACCCGACGACCCGCCCGAGCCCGGAAGACGTGGAAACGGCCCTGGAGCCGGTGGCGTTCCCGGCGGCGACACCGACGCTGCCGGTGGGGTCGCCGCCCAGCACGCCGTCCGCGCCGGCGGGGAGCGAGTCCTCCGCCCCACGCGAATCACCCACGCCCGCTCACCTCCAGGGCGGGCCCGCCACGCCCCCGAACCCCCGCCCGGACCCCGCCCTCGGCGCGGCAGCCCACCACAGCCCGACCTCCCGCCCCACACCCACGGCAGCCACCGCGAAGGCACGACCGAACGCGGCAGCGCGCCCCGAAAGCCACACCACACCCGGCGCCACCACCGCACACCGCCCGAGCTCCGTGTCCCTCACGCGCGCCCAGGCGGAGACCGAACGGCGCCCCCACCCCGCCCCCATGCCACCGGGCGAACTTCCCGGCCCCGCGGTCCCGGCCACACCCCACTCCAGCCCCAGCCCCAGCCCCCGCCCCCGCATCGGCACGGGCCGTCGCCGTACGGTGGTCGCCGCCGCGGCAGCCACCTTCGCCGCCGCCGGCACCGTCGTAGGCATCCTGCTGGCGACATCCTCCGGCTCACCCGGCGGCGACGACAGCCGCGCAGGCTCCTCGAGCTCGGCACCGCCCGCCACGGATCTCACCCGCAGTCCCACCCCCGCACCCACCCCCGCCTCCACCGTCGAGGGCACGGCCAGGCCGCAGAGCCTGCCGCCCGGCACCCGGCGCGAGGCCGGCGGTTTCGCCTGGGCGCCCCCCGGCGGCTGGCGGCGGGACGTGAAGACGGGCGCGGAGGTGCACTACACCTCCCCGGACGGCGCGCAGGAGCTGGTCGGCAAGTCGTCCCTGGCCCGGGGCGACCTGCTGGAGACCTGGCGGACCTCGGAACGCAACGCCCGGCAGGGCGAGGACTATCGCAAGATCCGGCTGGAGGAGACGACGTTCCGCGGTCACCCGGCGGTGGTCTGGGAGTACACGTTCACACTCAAGGGCGTCCACTGGCACGCCCGCCTGCTCGGCTTCAACGTGCAGGGCACGTCGTACCAGGTCAACACCTGGTACGGCACCGGCGACGAACCGGCGGCCCTCCGCACGTACGAGAAGGTCAAGGACAGCTTCACTGTGCTGTAGGGAGACGAAAGGGGCCCGCGGCGCATGTAGAGGGGGCAACCCGCGCCGCGGGCTCGGACGGTCACGCGGAACGGCACGTGCCGGAACCGGCAGGGTCAGCCGGCCGAGACCTCGTCCCGCGCCTCGACGGCGTCAGCGGCCCGCCGGTCCGGCAATCGGAGGCAAGCGCATAGGGAAAGCTTGGAATCAAGATTGTCGCTTGAGGTCTTCCTGAGCTTCCAAAATGCAGCTCACATTCGCATCACGTTTTCCTGAGCGTCACCCCGCGCGCATTCGCCGAAACGCCCGTGTCACACTCGTCCCATGCGCGTGTACCTCGGCTCGGACCATGCGGGCTACGAACTCAAGAACCACCTCGTCGAGTGGCTGAAGGAGGCGGGGCACGACCCCGTCGACTGCGGCCCGCACATCTACGACGCCCAGGACGACTACCCGCCCTTCTGCCTCCGCGCGGCGGAGCGCACGGCCGCGGATCCCGACGCCCTCGGCGTCGTCATCGGCGGCTCCGGCAACGGTGAGCAGATCGCCGCGAACAAGGTCAAGGGCGTCCGTGCGGCCCTCGCCTGGAGTGAGGAGACGGCGTCCCTCGGCCGCCGGCACAACAACGCCAACGTCGTGGCCGTGGGTGCGCGCATGCACTCCCAGGACGAGGCGACGAAGTTCGTGGAGACCTTCCTCGGCACCCCGTTCTCCGGTGACGAACGTCACATCCGCCGCATCGACATGCTCGCGGCCTACGAGACGACGGGCGACCTCCCCCCGATCCCGCCGCACCACCCGCAGGCGTAGGGCCGCCGCCCTCCCGCGAGGCAGACGAAGAGGGCCGGGGCCACTGGCCCCGCCCTGCACGGCCGCACCCTCTCTGTGCCTGTGCCTGTGCCGGTGTTGGTGCTGGGCCCGGCGCGAGGCCCGTCACAGCCGCAGCGGAGCCCCGCGCGACCCGGTTGCCCCGGCGGAGGCCAGGTGCCCGAGCCCTGTCCGGAATGCAGCGTTCGCCCCTGGGGGCTTGGAGTGCGGTCCCTGAGGGGTCCGGGGCGGAGCCCGGGGTCTTTCGACCTCGGCCTCCTGGCCGACCGGTTCGGGCGGGCGGTGGGCGAGAACCGCAGACGATCACCGGGAGCACCCGTGCCAGAAGGCCACACCATCCACCGCCTGGCCCAGGACTACGCCACCGCCTTCCTCCGCACACACCCCCAAGTCACCAGCCCCCAGGGCACATTCCAAGCCGCCGCCACCCTCCTCACCGGCACGGAACTCACCGCCACGGAGGCCCACGGCAAACACCTCTTCCTCCGCTTCCGCGTCACCGACTGGGTCCACATCCACCTCGGCCTCTTCGGCAAGGTCACCTTCGGCCCCACTCCAGCCCCGCCCCCCACCGGCACCGTCCGCCTCCGCCTCGCGAACGACACCGCGTACGTCGACCTCAGGGGCCCCACCACCTGCGCCCTCATCACACCCCCGGACAAGCAGGCGATACACGAGCGCCTCGGCCCCGACCCCCTCCGCGACGACGCCGACCCGGACACCGCGTACCGTCGCGTCACCCGCAGCCGTACGACGATCGCCGCCCTCCTCATGGACCAGAAGGTCATCGCGGGCGTGGGAAACGTCTACCGCGCGGAGGTCCTCTTCCGGCATCACATCGACCCGTACCGCCCGGGCAAGGACATCGCTCCCACCGAGTGGCACGCGATCTGGACCGATCTCGTCGCCCTCATGCGCGAGGGCGTCCGCAACAACCGCATCGACACCGTCCGCCCGGAACACACTCCGGAGGCGATGGGCCGCCCACCCCGCGTCGACGACCACGGCGGCGAGGTGTACGTCTACCGCAGGGCCGACCAGCCCTGCCACATCTGCGGCGACCCGATCCGCACCGCCGACCTCGCCGCCCGCAACCTCTTCTGGTGCCCGACCTGCCAGCGCCCCTGAGCCAACGCCCCTGACCGCGAACGGCGTCAGAAGCGACACACGACGAACAACCCCGGCCTCACGGCATCAGAACCCGTGCGGCAGCCACGGAGCCAGGCCCCCGCTGCCGAATCCCGACGAGGCCTCCGCCAGCGCCCCTCGCCGGACCTCCCGCACACGCCCCGCCGCCGCCAGCGACGCCAGCGACACACCTCCGAGATACGCCGCCCCCAACTCCCGCACGGACAGGGCGAGGTCCGCCGCGTCCGCCGTACGCTCGCAGGACGCCCCCTTCGCATCCCCGCTCAACCGCCAACGCCCCGCGTTCCAGGGGCAGAACGCGTCCTCCACCTCGAACACCACATCCACCGGCGCCTGATACGTCCGCGCCTCCAACGCGGCCCCGACCTCCACCGGCCGCAGGTACAGCGCATCCCGCAGCCGCGGCTGACAGCGCCGTATGTCGGACACCAGGTACTGCCACGCGTCGTCCACCGGCCGCCCCCGCACGGCCACCTTCGACGTCAGGTCGATCCCGAACAAAAATCGCCACAACGCCGCGTCCGCCGCCGGATCCAGCACGGCCAAGTCCTCGAGAACCACCGTGCCGTTGGGCCCGGAAGGCTCCCACCCCGGCTTGACGCGGTACCGCGCGTACCCGACCGTCTCCCCGTCCCGCTCGGCGAGAACCCACTGCATCGGCGAGGCGCCCTCCCGATCGCTCTCCGGATCCAGCACCCCGAGCCGCTCCCAGCCGGGCCGCCGCGCGAGCATCCCGGGCCGCGACGGCACCAGCCGGGCGTACAACGCCTCGCACACATCGAGGACATCGGCCGGCTCCGCGTACCGCACCCGCACCTCGTCCGTGCCGGGCGGCACCGACAGCCGCACCCGGCTCGTGTCGATCTCGGCGTTCAACTGGACGGTTGCGTTGCCGTATCCGAACCGGCCGTAGATCGCCGGCTCGGAGGCCGTGAGCACGGCGAGCGGCTCACCCCAGGACCGAACGTCGTCCAGCTGCCGCCGCATCATCGACGTCAGCACCCCGCGCCGGCGATGCGTGGCGGCCACGCTGACCATCGTGACGCCGGCGGCGGGCACCGACGCGCCGCCGGGCACGGTGAGCCGGAAGCTGAACGCCCCGGCCGTCCCCACGCACTCGTCCCCGTCCCAGACGCCGAGTGAACGGTCGAACTCGGTCAGCGAGTTCCACAACTCGCGCTCCTCGGCGGACTCCGGCACCCCGCCGAAGCCCCGGATGAGGGTGCCGTACCAGGTGTCCCACTCGTCCTGCCGCAGTACCCGCAGGCCGGGAGAAGAGCCGTTCGCGTCAGTAGCCATGGGCCATGCCTACCAGGGCAATGCGGGACGAGCGAGAGAATTTCTCCCACGTGGCGGCGGGGCGACGCGCGGTGAAGTCCCCTGTGAAGTCGGCCCTCGGACGGGGGACAAGTAGGACCTCCCGTGCCAAGGGGCTGGTCCGATGGATAGGGTCCCGGACTAATGGCATCAGGACGAGAGCGGCGTGCGGAAGCCGATACGTTCACGGCCCGGTTGAAGAAGCAGTGGCACCGGGCCCGCGTCGGCATGCGCCGGTCCGCCGTGGACTACTTCCGCGGCGACGGCTCGGACTGGATCGCCCTGGCCGGTCTGCTCCTGACCGTCCCGCTGATCGCGGCGGCGACGCTGGCGAACTCGGTGTGGTTCCCGCCGGCCGCGCTGGTCCTGCCGGTCGTCGTGGGCGGCCTGCTGCTGCGCCCGGCGAGCCTGCTCGGCCTGTACGCGGCGGCGGCCACGGCCCTGATCGTGGAGTCGGTGCGGCTCGGCCCGTACACGGAAGGTCCGTCCCGGGTCGCCCCGGGTGTCGTGCTGGTGGTCGCGGCCTGCGGGTTCTTCGGGCTGCTGCTGGCGCAGTTCCGCAGCCGGGTGGGCGTGCCCTGGCGGCGCGGCGGCACCATGCTGTTCGACCTGCGTGAACGCATCCGGGTGCAGAGCAAGCTGCCCGGTCTGCCGGACGGCTGGCACCGGGAGATGGCGCTGCGCCCGGCGGGCGGCCAGTCCTTCTCGGGCGACTTCGTGGTGGCGGCGCGCACCAACGGCGGCCGGACGCTCGAGGTCGTCCTCACCGACGTCTCCGGCAAGGGCATGGACGCGGGCTCCCGCGCGCTGCTGCTGTCCGGCGCGTTCGGCGGCCTGCTCGGCTCCCTCCCGCCGCACGCCTTCCTCCCGGCCGCGAACGGCTACCTGCTGCGCCAGGACTGGGACGAGGGCTTCGCCACCTCCATCCACCTGGTCCTGGACCTGGACTCCGGCGACTACGAGCTCTACTCCGCGGGCCACCCGCCGGGCCTCCAGCTCAGCGCCGGCAGCGGACGCTGGGAGGAGAAGGCGGCCGAGGGACCGCTGCTCGGCGTGTACGACGGCGCCCAGTTCGACCCGGTGAAGGGCTCGCTGCGCCCCGGTGACGTGCTGATGCTGTTCACGGACGGCCTGGTGGAGACCTCCGACCGCGACATCGTCGAGGGCATCGACCGCCTCACCGGCGAGGCCGACCGCTATGTCGCGGGCGGCTTCCACGGCGCAGCCTGGCACCTCATCGAGGCCGTGGCCAAGGACGTCAACGACGACCGTGCCCTGCTGCTGATCTGCCGGGAGGGCCCCACGGCCGCCACGGCCCGCTGAGGCGGTTCTTCCTCCTGGCCCGCGCGGGAGACACTGGAGCGGTGACCGAGACTCCCGGAACCCCGCTGCCCCTGGCCCAGATCGAGGCCACGGCCCGGGCCGCGCACGCCGGCCAGACCGACAAGGCGGGGCGGCCGTACGCAGAGCACCTGGAGGCCGTCGCGGAGGGGGTCAGGGCGCGGGGCGGTGACGAGGAGCAGATCGCGGCGGCCTGGCTGCACGACGCCGTCGAGGACGACGCTCTCCCGGTGGAGTGGCTGCGCGAGGCGGCGTTGACCAGTCGTACGAAGGACATCGTCCTGGCGGTCACCAAGCGGACCGGGGAGCCGCCCGAGGCGTACGCCACTCGCATCCTCGCCACGCCCGGCGCCCTGCTGGTGAAGGAGGCTGACTTGGCGCACAACGCCGACCCGGTCCGCCTCGCGGTCCTCGACGAGGCCACCCGCACAAGACTGACCGAGAAGTACGCACGGATGCGCGCACTTCTCGGTCTCGTCGGGTGATGGCCGGTTCGGGGGCAGGGGTCAGGCGTCGACCTTCTCGCGCTCGCGCCGCTCGGCGCCCTGGCGTTCACGGGCGGCCTCGGCCGCGTCCCGCTTGAAGGCCCACTCCATCTTCGGCTCCATCGCGAACCGGAACACCCGCCGCACCGGCTTGGTGCACAGCCCGGTCACGACGGCCGCGGCGAGGACGGTCACGAAGATCTGACCGGTCGGCTGGTGCAGCCAGGAGGCCTCGAACCAGCCCTGGTATTCGCCGGCCTTCTTCAGGAAGCCGTGCAGCAGGTAGCCGTAGAGCGTGCCGGCGCCCAGCGCGGTGAACCACATGTGACGACGCGGTACCAAGGCGAAGAAGCAGGCGGTCAGCACCAGGGAGCAGCCGAACATCGCGAGCAACATGACCGGGCCGGTCCACCACGGCGCGCCCAGTTCCTGCGCGGCGTCCCGGTGGTAGAGCCACGCGGTGTTCATGCGCGGCACGGCCCACCAGCTGAAGGCCAGCGCGGCAGCGAACACGGGCACCGAGGCGATCCGCACGGAACGGCGGCGCACCATGTGGAAGTGCTCGGGCTTCATCACCAGGCCCAGCACGAAGAACGGCAGGAACTGCAGAACCCGCTGCAGGTCGAGGTCGTCACCGATCTCCGGGGAGACGGTCGCCAGCATGGCGAGACCGAGCGCGAGCGGCAGCGGCCAGCGCACCATCTTCCAGAGCGGGGTCGTCATCCGCCAGACGAACAGCGCGCACAGGAACCAGGTCAGGTACCAGGGGTCGAGGAGGCTGATCTCCTGCCCCGGGTCGTCGTCGATGAACCGCTTGAAGAGCGGATAGGCGGTCTCGAAGACGATGTACGGCACGGCCACACCGGTGATCAGGCGCTTCAGCCGGTCGGGCCGCATGTCGAAACTGCGGGAGAAGTAGCCGGAGATGATGATGAACGCCGGCATGTGGAACGCGTAGACGAGCTGGTACGCGGCCTCGAGTGTCCGGCTGTCGCTCTTGAGCGGCTCCCAGGCGTGGCCCACGGCGACCAGCACGATCGCGAGGTACTTGGCGTTGTCGAAGAACGCGTCGCGCTGTTTGCCGCCGTTCTGCTTCTTCTGCGTGCTCTGCGGCGAGCGCGGGCTCGGCACTCCGTCGGCCGGCGGCGACTGTGCCGGGGGAAGTGGCGCCCTGCGGTCGCCGTTCGGTCGCAGCGAGTTCGTCACAGACCCTCCCACCAGGAGCTCGGGGAGACGATCCGGGACCTCGCTGCGCTTGCGGGGGACGAGGCAGCGTGGAACATCTGAGGCACCCTAGCGTTCCCTGCAGCTATTCGTAAAACGCCGGACGTGAATCCTGGCTATTCGCTGCGAGTTCCCCGGATTACGGGCAGTTGACATCACAGTCGGCGTGATGAACGGCACATTTCCCGATGACGGATCGTGCGCCTGGTTCGAGTCCTGCTTGTCATGACACTTCCGGACTAAGTGATGCATAAGACCAGCAGGCGACTCCAGTGGAATGTCCGCTTCCGGAGTGCTTCCGGGGTGCTTCGGAGTCGCTCCGGACCCTGTCCGCAGGGTTGTTGGTGATTCCTTGGCAACAATTCGAATTAGCTGCGAACGCGTTGTGTGGAGACGGAAACGGTGCGGCCGAATTCCTCGTGAGGGTGGTGCATCGAATTGCCGTACGAGTCCCCGCCGACGGGTCCCCAACCCCCAGGCGGCGCAAGCCGGTCCGGGTGAGAGGGGAGTGGCTGATGCGTCACTGGCCGCATAGCCCGGCCGTGTTGGTGGCACGATGGTTCTGGCGGGGGTGCGCGGGGTCGCGTCCCCGGGCCGGGAGAGCGGACCGACCTAGGGTGTGATCAGTTGTGGCCATTTCACTGTCTGTGGTGCTGCTGTTGGCGATCATCCTCGTGGTGTTGCTGAGAGGCGGCTCCATCAAGGCGGGCCCCGCGGTCGTGGCGGTCCTCTTCGGCTTCTTCCTCGCCTCGACCGGTATGGCCGACGACATCCAGCGTTTCCTCAACTCGATAGCGCAGACCATCAACTCGATCAGTTTCTGACCGGGCCGGTACCGCCGGCCCGAGGAGCGTGCGGATGCGCTCCTCCCCGACGACGGGACGGTGCGTGACGGGGGGAACGTACGGGGATGGCGCTGCGCGACTCTGACCGGCGGAGGTCGGCGGCTACCGCATCGGGGACCGCCTGGGCTCCGGCGGCATGGACGTGGTCTACCTGGCCTGCTCGGCCTCCGGCCGACGCCTCACGTGATGCTCGCCGACGACGGCCCCCGCGTCATCGACTTCGGCATCTCCCGCGCCGTCGAGTTCGCCGCCGCCGACGTCCTCACCCAGACCGGCCGTGTCATGGGCACGCCACCCTCTATGTCCCCGAAGCAGTTCGCCTCCCCCAGGACGTGGGCCCGGCCGCCGACATCTTCTCCCTCGGTTCGGTCCTCACCTACGCGGTCACCCGCCGGGGCCCGTTCGACAGCCCAGCCCGTACGAGACGGCGCTGCGCGTCGTCGAGGGCGAGCCGGACCTCACCGGCGTACCGGACGAACTCCTCCCCTTCGTCCGCTCCTGCCTGGAGAAGCACCAGGAGTCCCGCCCCGCCGCGGACGACCTGTTCACCCTGTTCCGTGAAGGCACCACCCCCGGCATCGCCGCACCACGTCCGGCACGACCCTGCCCGGGCGCCCGCCCCACCGAGCCCGCGGTCACGGCATGGCCGGACGCGTCCACCACCGACCGGGGCGAAGCCCCGCTCCACCTGCCCGCGGAGCCGGACACCGAGCGGGAAGAGGACCGCCGCCACCGGCCCGGCAAGACGCCGACGGAGCAGCACGGACCGCCCCGTGATCCGCCCGGGACACCGGCACCGAGGCCGGGCTCAGGCATCGCGGACGCGTCACCGCCGGCGCCCCGCTCGTCCTCGTCGGCGACGCCCTGTACGTCCCCCACGACATCCGCTCCGTCTACCCGGTGAACGTACGCGACCTCTGAGCCCCGGAAACGCCCCCGGAAGCGCCCCTGGGCCCGGTTCCGAAGACCCGGGCCCAGGGCCTGCGGAGCGGGCGACGGGAACCGAACCCTCGCACTCCAGGAAGGCGCCCATCGGTCCATGCCCTGAGCCGGGTGCGCGCCACCGCCTCACATAGTGTCGCGATACACCGTCGGCTCTGAAGGGGATTCGGGACGTGAACCAAGGGTGGGACCGGCGCATCCGGCTCGCGAGGCTTCTCGGCGCTGCCGTGACGGCATTCCTCGCGGTGACAGCGGTGGTCGGCTTCGGGATCAGGGCCGACCTGCCTTGGTGGACTGTGGTGGCCGGGGCTTTGCTGACGGCGGGACTTGCCGGCTGGACCGGGGCGCGGATCGGCCGTCAGCGCGGTATCCGAAACGAGGTCCTGGAGCCGGGGGAGACGGTGCTCGGCACCTACACCGTCCGGCCCCCGTACACCGAGCACACCCCGCCGGCAGCCCATGAGGGCCCGCAGTATCAACTCCGCATGACCACCCGCAGCATGGAGATGTGGGAGCGCACCGCCTTGCTGTGGCGGCATCCGTTGCCGGAGTTGCGTGTGATCACCGAGGGCCCGCGACTGCGCATCCACCATGACGGGCGCGAGGCCGGGACGATGCTGCTGGAGCAGCCGAACGCCGCGCAGGAGATATGCAGCGCCGCGAGGCGGCACGGGGCCACCTGATGGGCGATTCCTATCGCACTGCGGTCAGGCCGTGTCCTGCGCGGCACGCGAGGGACACGGCCTGACTGAACACAGCCCCGGGAAACGATCAAGGCCAGGCGGAGGACTGATCCTCCACCTGGCCTTGAGCCGTATGGAGCGGGCGACGGGAATCGAACCCGCGTAGCTAGTTTGGAAGACTAGGGCTCTACCATTGAGCTACGCCCGCACAGCGCGCGCCGCAAGTCGGGCGACCGCGGCACTGAAGGCATCGTAGCGGGTCGGGCCCGTCCGTCGCACACCGCGTTCCGGCCCGGGCCGACGCGGCGCGGGCCCAGCGGAAATGCGGCGGTCGCACCGCCTGCGGGCATGTACCCTACGTCTCGCACCAGACGGGGTGTGGCGCAGCTTGGTAGCGCGTCCGCTTTGGGAGCGGAAGGCCGTGGGTTCAAATCCCGCCACCCCGACCAGCCATCCGGTCACCTCGTGTGATCGTCGCCCGGTCACTCGCGTGATCGCCTTTTGGGCGGTGTAGTCGCTGCCGTTACTATGCAAGCTGCACGCCCGTGTGTCTCATCGTCTGAAGTCCTCCGGGCGGCGAAATCCGCCGGGCCGCTCTGGCGCCGGCAGAACCCAAGAAGTCAGCCACAAGGAGACCGAACCGTGAAGAGCGCCGTGGAGACCCTGAACCCGACTCGGGTTCGGCTCACTGTCGAGGTGCCCTTCGAGGAGCTCAAGGACAGCCTCGACGCGGCGTACAAGAAGATCAACCAGCAGGTCACGGTGAAGGGCTTCCGCAAGGGCAAGGTCCCGGCCCGGGTCATCGACCAGCGGTTCGGCCGCGGTGCGGTGCTGGAGGAGGCCGTCAACGACGCGCTTCCGAAGTTCTACACCGACGCGGTCAACGAGGCCGAGCTCAGCGTGCTGGGCCAGCCCGAGGTCGACATCACGGAGCTGAAGGACGGCGAGACGCTGAACTTCACCGCCGAGGTCGACATCCGCCCCTCGATCGAGATCCCGGACTTCTCCGGCATCGAGGTCGAGGTCGACGCGGTCGAGGTCACCGACGAGGACGTCGACAAGGCGGTCGAGGAGCTCCGTGAGCGCTTCGCCTCCACCGCCCCGGTCGAGCGCGCCGCCGAGGACGGCGACGTCGTGACGATCGATCTGCAGGCCAAGGTCGACGGCGAGGTCCTGGAGGACGGCGTCGCCGACGGCGTCTCCTACACCATCGGCTCCGGCGAGCTGCTGGATGGCATCGACGACGCCGTGAAGGGCCTGGAGGCCGGTGGCGAGGCCACCTTCACCTCCGAGCTCAAGGGCGGCTCGGCAGCCGGCAAGGAGGCCGAGGTCACCGTCAAGGTGACCCAGGTCGCCAAGCGTGAACTGCCCGAGCTGGACGACGAGTTCGCGCAGCTCGCCTCCGAGTTCGACACCATCGAGGAGCTGCGCGCGGACAGCCGCAAGCGCCTCGAGAACATGAAGCAGTACGACCAGGCCACGCAGGCCCAGGAGCGTGTCCTGGAGAAGCTGCTCGAGCTGGTCGAGGTCCCGGTCCCCGAGAAGCTGCTCGAGGACGAGGTCAACACGCGCAAGCACAACCTCGAGCACCACCAGCTGGGCCAGATGGGTCTCGACCTCGCGAAGTACCTGGAGATCCAGGGCAAGAGCGAGGAGGAGTTCGAGACCGAGACCCGCGAGGCCGCGGTCAAGGGCATCAAGACCCAGTTCGTCCTCGACGAGCTCGTCAAGCAGGAGAAGCTCAACGTCAACCAGGAGGAGCTCACCGAGCACCTCATGCGCCGCGCCGCTTCCTCCGGCATGTCCCCCGACCAGTTCGCCCAGGCGGTCGTCGAGGGCGGCCAGGTTCCGCTCCTGGTCGGCGAGGTCGCCCGCGGCAAGGCCCTGGCCGTCGTGGTCGAGAAGGCCACGGTCAAGGACACCAACGGCGAGATCATCGACCTCGACGACGAAGAGGACGAGGACGCCACCGAGACCGCCCCCGAGGCCTCCGCCGAGGAGGCCCCGGCCAAGGCCGCCGAGGAGAAGACCGAGGGCTGAGCCCCGGCACCGGTGAGGTTGTGAGGAAGGCCCTGGGGCACGCCCCAGGGCCTTCTTGCCGCCCGCGGGGGCAGCGCCCCTCGGGGGGCGCGGGGAACCGCGCGACAAGCCCCCACCCGCCCGCAGCCCGGTGATTCCCGCACCACCCTGGACGAGACCGCACGGCCCCCCGGCGGAGCCCACCGCGCTACGCCCCCGGCGAACACCCCCATCTCCGGGATTCCCCGAAGGGACCCGCGCGTTAGGGTCCATGAATACCAGGGCAGTGGAGTCCCCGAGCGGCTCCAGCCCCGCAGGGAAACGTGAGACGGCCCGGCGCCGTCGCAAGACGAGCAGGTGGATACGTGACGAATCTGATGCCTTCAGCCGCCGGCGAGCCTTCCATCGGTGGTGGCCTCGGCGACCAGGTCTACAACCGGCTGCTCAACGAGCGGATCATCTTCCTCGGCCAGCCGGTCGACGACGACATCGCGAACAAGATCACCGCACAGCTGCTGCTCCTTGCCGCCGACCCGGACAAGGACATCTACCTGTACATCAACAGCCCCGGCGGTTCGATCACGGCCGGCATGGCGATCTACGACACCATGCAGTTCATCAAGAACGACGTGGTGACCATCGCCATGGGTCTCGCGGCCTCGATGGGCCAGTTCCTGCTCAGCGCGGGCACCCCCGGCAAGCGCTTCGCGCTGCCGAACGCCGAGATCCTGATCCACCAGCCCTCCGCCGGCCTGGCCGGCTCCGCCTCGGACATCAAGATCCACGCCGAGCGGCTGCTGCACACCAAGAAGCGCATGGCCGAGCTCACCGCCCAGCACACGGGCCAGACGATCGAGCAGATCACCCGCGACTCGGACCGCGACCGCTGGTTCGACGCCTTCGAGGCCAAGGACTACGGCCTCATCGACGACGTGATCCCCACGGCCGCCGGCATGCCGGGCGGCGGCGGCACCGGGGCCTGAGCGGTCCCCACGGGGCCTGTCGCGCCCCGTGAGGCCCACGGAGCCCTCCCGGGCCCCAGCGACCCCAGACAGCCCCAGCCGACCGCCTCAGCCCTTCTCAGGAGACACCGTGAACCAGTTCCCCGGCAGCGGGATCTACGACCGTACGCAGGCCGTGCAGGACATGAACGCCTCGCAGGGCCGCTACACCGGCCCGCAGGCCGAGTCCCGCTACATCATCCCGCGCTTCGTCGAGCGCACCTCCCAGGGCATCCGCGAGTACGACCCGTACGCGAAGCTCTTCGAGGAGCGCGTGATCTTCCTGGGCGTCCAGATCGACGACGCCTCCGCCAACGACGTCATGGCGCAGTTGCTGTGCCTGGAGTCGATGGACCCCGACCGTGACATCTCGGTCTACATCAACAGCCCCGGTGGCTCCTTCACGGCGCTCACCGCGATCTACGACACGATGCAGTACGTGAAGCCGGACATCCAGACGGTCTGCATGGGCCAGGCCGCCTCCGCCGCCGCCGTCCTGCTGGCCGCCGGCACGCCGGGCAAGCGCATGGCCCTGCCGAACGCGCGCGTGCTGATCCACCAGCCCTACAGCGAGACGGGCCGCGGCCAGGTGTCCGACCTGGAGATCGCCGCCAACGAGATCCTCCGGATGCGTACGCAGCTGGAGGAGATGCTGGCCAAGCACTCGACCCAGGCGATCGACAAGATCCGCGAGGACATCGAGCGCGACAAGATCCTCACGGCCGAGGACGCGCTCAACTACGGCCTGATCGACCAGGTCATCACCACCCGGAAGATGGACAACTCGAGCCTGCGCTGAGGCGAGAGGCTGTATCGTCTGCCGCCCCTTGGCATGGTTTGGGACGGTTCACGTCAAAGCGAACCGTGCCAAGGGGGGCCCGAACGAGGGGCCCGGCAAGGTACCGTCGGACATAAGGCAGCACCAGGAGTCCGCTGGACGTCGGCGTCCAGGAGTCTCCCAGGCGAAGGGGAAGCACACCGTGGCACGCATCGGTGACGGCGGCGATCTGCTCAAGTGCTCGTTCTGCGGCAAGAGCCAGAAGCAGGTCAAGAAGCTCATCGCAGGGCCCGGTGTGTACATCTGCGACGAGTGCATCGACCTCTGCAACGAGATCATCGAGGAAGAACTCGCGGAGACCAGTGAGGTCCGCTGGGAGGAACTCCCGAAGCCCCGCGAGATCTACGAGTTCCTCGAGGGGTACGTGGTCGGCCAGGAGGCGGCCAAGAAGGCTCTCTCCGTGGCGGTGTACAACCACTACAAGCGAGTCCAGGCCGGCGAGAACGGCGGGGCGAACGGCCGCGACGACGCCATCGAGTTGGCGAAGTCCAACATCCTCCTCCTCGGCCCCACGGGCTCCGGCAAGACCCTCCTCGCACAGACCCTCGCGCGCATGCTCAACGTCCCCTTCGCGATCGCGGACGCCACGGCCCTGACGGAGGCCGGCTACGTCGGCGAGGACGTCGAGAACATCCTCCTCAAGCTGATCCAGGCCGCCGACTACGACGTCAAGAAGGCCGAGACCGGGATCATCTACATCGACGAGATCGACAAGGTCGCGAGGAAGAGCGAAAACCCCTCCATCACACGCGACGTGAGCGGCGAGGGCGTCCAGCAGGCCCTGCTGAAGATCCTGGAGGGCACCACGGCCTCGGTCCCGCCGCAGGGCGGCCGCAAGCATCCCCACCAGGAGTTCATCCAGATCGACACGACGAACGTGCTGTTCATCGTGGGCGGTGCCTTCGCCGGACTGGAGAAGATCATCGAGTCCCGGGCGGGTGCCAAGGGCATCGGCTTCGGCGCGCAGATCCTCTCCAAGCGCGAGATGGAGGCCAAGGACCAGTTCCAGGAGGTCATGCCGGAGGACCTGGTGAAGTTCGGGATGATCCCCGAGTTCATCGGCCGCCTCCCGGTCATCACCTCGGTCCACAACCTCGACCGCGAGGCCCTGCTGCAGATCCTCGTCGAGCCGCGCAACGCGCTCGTCAAGCAGTACCAGCGCCTCTTCGAACTCGACGGCGTGGAGCTGGACTTCGAGCGCGAGGCCCTCGAGGCCATCGCCGACCAGGCGATCCTCCGCCAGACCGGCGCGCGAGGCCTGCGCGCCATCATGGAGGAGGTCCTCCAAGGTGTGATGTACGAGGTTCCGTCCCGCAAGGACGTGGCCCGGGTCGTCATCACGGCGGACGTCGTCCAGTCGAACGTGAACCCGACGCTGATCCCGCGGGACGCGCGGGGGCGGGGCCCGGGCGAGCAGAAGACGGCCTGACACAGACGTAGGGCGTGACACAGACGCACGAGGGAGGGGCTCCGGTCGACGACCGGAGCCCCTCCCTCGTGCGTCCGGGGGCCGTCAGGCCTTGACGCGGACTTCCTTGCGGGCCTTGGTGGTGAGGTCGATCGCCACGTCCTTGGTGACGCCCTGTGCCGCGTCACCCGGCGACACGATGGCGAGGGTGCTGTAGTCGGCCCACGCGCAGAACCAGTTGGTCTTCTCCTTCTTGGTCGCCCGGTCCTGCCCCTTGACCGACTGGCACTTCATGACAGCGCCGTCGAGGTCCGCCGCCTCGGGTGCGCCGACCAGTTCCGGCTTGCCGGAGCCGGAGGCGGTCTGCTTCTCGGCCGACTTCCTGAAGTTGGCGAAGAAGAGGTCCAGAGCCGCCTTCGGGTCGGAGATCTCACCGTAGGCACCGGCCACCGAAAGGGTCTTGGCCGTCGCCGCCTTCGCCGCGGACGACGGATCGTCGGGGTCGTAGTCGCTCAGGTCCACCGTGGAGTAGAGGCCCGCCGCGGTCTTGGCGTTCTTGACGCCGCTCTTCTCCAGCTCCGACGTCGAGCCGGAGCCGACGCTCTGCCCGTCCTTCGTGGTGCGCTTGTAGTCGCCGAGCACCTTCGCCGGCGTCGTGAGCTTGTGCGGCCCGTCGTCCTCCAGGCCGCCGCCACCCCCGCCGATCACGAAGTACGCGCCCACGCCGATCGCCGCCACGACGGCCACCGCGCCGAGGATGATGCCCGTCTTCTTCTTGCCGCCGCCCGGGGCCGGGGGCTGGGGGACACCGTACGGGGCTTGGCCGTAGGGCGGCTGCTGGCCGTACGGGGCCTGCTGGCCGTATGGGGCCTGCTGGCCGTATGGGGCCTGCTGGCCGTATGGGGCCTGCTGGGGCGGAACGCCCTGCGGGGCCTGCTGCGGGTAGCCGTAACCGGGCTGGGGCGGAGGGGCCTGCTGGGGGTAGCCGTAGCCGGGCTGGGGCGCCTGCGGCGGCTGGCCGTACGGGCCCGGCTGGCCGTACGGTCCGGGCTGCTGGGGCTGCCCGTCGTACGGGCCCGGCTGGTTGTAGCTCATGTTCTGGGTTCCCCTCCAGATGCCTGTGTGTTGTCGCCATCCTGGCGCAGACCCGCGGTGTGCATGGCATCGGGCCCCCCACCGTTACAAAGGAAACGCGTTTCGGGACGGGGTGGTGACACCTCTAAACTGACCCCCGTGACCGAGAACGCTCAGCAGCAGCCACCAGCGCCCAGCACCGACCTGCCGACCCAGTACGCGCCGGCCGACGTAGAGGGGCCGCTGTACGAGCGCTGGGTGGAGCGGGGTTACTTCGAGGCGGACGAGAAGAGCGACAAGCCGCCGTTCACCGTTGTCATCCCGCCGCCGAACGTCACGGGCAGCCTGCACCTCGGGCACGCCTTCGAGCACACGCTCATCGACGCCCTGACCCGCCGTAAGCGTATGCAGGGCTTCGAGACGCTGTGGCAGCCGGGCATGGACCACGCCGGTATCGCCACGCAGAACGTCGTCGAGCGGGAGCTCGCGAAGGAGGGCAAGTCCCGGCACGACCTGGGCCGTGAGGCCTTCGTCGGGCGGGTCTGGCAGTGGAAGGGCGAGTCCGGCGGCCAGATCAGCGGCCAGATGCGCCGCCTCGGCGACGGCGTCGCCTGGTCCCGCGAGCGCTTCACCATGGACGAGGGCCTCTCGCAGGCCGTCCAGACCATCTTCAAGCGGCTCTACGACGACGAGCTGATCTACCGCGCCGAGCGCATCATCAACTGGTGTCCCCGGTGCCTGACGGCCATCTCGGACATCGAGGTCGAGTACCAGGACGACGACGGCGAGCTCGTCTCCATGAAGTACGGCGACGGGGACGACACCATCGTCGTCGCCACCACCCGCGCCGAGACGATGCTCGGTGACACGGCCGTCGCCGTCCACCCCGAGGACGAGCGGTACAAGCACCTGGTCGGCAAGCTGGTCAAGCTGCCGCTGACCGACCGCTCCATCCCGGTCGTCGCCGACGAGCACGTCGACCCCGAGTTCGGCACCGGTGCCGTCAAGGTGACCCCGGCGCACGACCCGAACGACTTCGAGATCGGCCAGCGTCACGACCTCCCGGCTCTGACGATCATGGACGAGCACGCGGTCATCACCGCCCACGGCCCCTTCCAGGGCCAGGACCGGCTGGAGGCCCGCTCGGCCATCGTCGCCGCGCTGCGCGCCGAGGGCCGGATCGTCGCGGAGAAGCGGCCGTACGTCCACTCGGTCGGCCACTGCTCGCGCTGCAAGACCACGATCGAGCCGCGTCTGTCCATGCAGTGGTGGGTCAAGGTCGGCCCGCTCGCGAAGGCGGCCGGTGACGCCGTCCGTGACGGGCGCGTCAAGATCCACCCGCAGGAGATGGAGAAGCGCTACTTCGACTGGGTCGACAACCTCCACGACTGGTGCATCTCACGCCAGTTGTGGTGGGGCCACCGCATCCCGGTCTGGTACGGCCCGAACGGTGAGGTCGTCTGCGTCGGCCCCGACGAGGAGCCGCCGGGCGGCGAGGGCTGGCGCCAGGACACCGACGTCCTCGACACCTGGTTCTCCTCCGGCCTGTGGCCGTTCTCCACGCTGGGCTGGCCCGAACGGACCGAGTCGCTCGCCAAGTTCTACCCGAACTCCGTCCTGGTCACGGGCTACGACATCCTCTTCTTCTGGGTCGCCCGGATGATGATGTTCGGCCTGTACGCGATGGACGGCACCCCGCCGTTCCACACCATCGCCCTGCACGGCATGGTCCGCGACCAGTTCGGCAAGAAGATGTCGAAGTCCTTCGGCAACGCGGTCAACCCGCTGGACTGGATGGACAAGTACGGCAGCGATGCGCTGAGGTTCACCCTCGCCCGTGGCGCGAACCCCGGTGTCGACGTCCCGATCGGCGAGGACTGGGTCCAGGGCTCCCGCAACTTCGCCAACAAGATCTGGAACGCGACGCGCTTCGCGCTGATGAACGGCGCGACGGTGGACGGCCCGCTTCCGGCCCCGTCGACGATGTCCTCGACGGACCGCTGGATCCTCTCCCGCCTGAACTCGGTCGTCGCGGAAGTGGACGCGTACTACGACGACTACCAGTTCGCGAAGCTGTCCGACTCGCTCTTCCACTTCGCGTGGGACGAGGTCTTCGACTGGTACGTCGAGCTGTCCAAGACGACGTTCCAGGCGGGCGGCGAGGCGGCCGAGGTCAGCAAGCGCGTCCTCGGCGAGGTCCTCGACGTCACGCTCAAGCTGCTGCACCCCGTGGTCCCCTTCGTCACCGAGACCCTGTGGACCACGCTCACCGGCGGCGAGTCGGTCGTCATCGCCGACTGGCCGAACGACAGCGGCTTCCGGGACGCCGGCGCCGAGCGTGAGATCGAGAGCCTGCAGTCGGTCATCACCGAGGTCCGCCGCTTCCGCGCCGACCAGGGGCTCCAGCCCGGCCAGCGGGTCCCGGCCCGGCTGACCCTGGACGGCACGCCGTTCGCGCCCCACGAGGCGGCCATCCGCCAGCTGCTCCGGCTCCAGCCGGAGGGCGAGGCCTTCACGGCCACGGCGACCCTCCCGGTCTCCGGTGCGGAGGTCGCCCTCGACCTCTCGGGCACGATCGACGTCGCGGCGGAGCGCAAGCGCCTGGCGAAGGACCTCGCGGCGGCGGAGAAGGAGAAGGCGCAGGCGACGGGGAAGCTCGGCAACGAGGCGTTCCTGGCGAAGGCCCCCGACCACGTCGTGGACAAGATCCGCACCCGCCTCGCCAAGGCGGAGGAGGACATCGCCCGCATCCAGACCCAGCTGGAGAGGCTGCCGCAGGGTTAAGGGTTCGTACGGCCGTGGAGGCCTCGGTGCTGGGCGGCGCCGGGGCCTCCACGCAGTTCAGGGGCGTGGGGCGTATCGATGTGCGGCTCCGCCGCGGGGCGCGACCAGGCACGGACAACCCGCACGAACACGACGGGAGACCACCCCCGGTCTTTGTCACCTCCGCTCCGTAGACTGGCCCCGTGAGCGAGCTCCCTCCAGACCACGACGCCGACCAGCCCGACCCCCTCGACCCCTTCGACGAGATCATCGCGGAGGAGACCACCCGCGACCCCGACCTCGCCGTCATCGAAGCCGGCAGCCGAACCCTGCGCACCCAGGGCGGCCCCCCGGAGGCCGACATCCCCGCCCGGCCCGCCGACCCCGAGGTCGACAAGGCCCTGCGCGAGGTCGAGGCGGAGCTCGCCACCCGCTGGGGCGAGACCAAGCTGGAGCCCTCCGTCAGCCGCATCGCCGCGCTGATGGACGTCCTGGGAGAGCCGCAGCGCTCGTACCCGTCGATCCACATCACGGGCACGAACGGCAAGACCTCCACGGCCCGCATCATCGAGGCCCTGCTCGGCGCCTTCGAGCTGCGGACCGGCCGGTACACCTCGCCGCACGTGCAGTCGATCACCGAGCGCATCAGCCTCGACGGCGCCCCCATCTCGCCCGAGCGGTTCATTGAGACGTACCAGGACATCAAGCCGTACGTGGAGATGGTCGACGGTCAGCAGGAGTACCGGCTGTCCTTCTTCGAGGTGCTCACCGGCATGGCGTACGCGGCGTTCGCCGACGCCCCCGCGGACGTCGCGGTCGTCGAGGTCGGCATGGGCGGCTCCTGGGACGCGACGAACGTGATCGACGGTGACGTCGCCGTCGTCACCCCCATAGACCTCGACCACACCGACCGGCTCGGCTCCACGCACGCCGAGATCGCCACGGAGAAGGCCGGCATCGTCAAGCAGGGCGCGACCGTCATCCTGGCGCAGCAGCCGGTCGACGCGGCGCAGGTGCTGCTGAAGAAGGCCGTCGAGGTGGACGCGACGGTGGCCCGGGAGGGGCTGGAGTTCGGTGTCGTGGAGCGGCAGGTGGCCGTCGGCGGTCAGCTGCTGACGCTGCGCGGGCTGGGCGGCGAGTACACCGAGGTGTACCTGCCGCTGCACGGCGCGCACCAGGCGCACAACGCGGCCGTCGCGCTCGCCGCCGTCGAGGCGTTCTTCGGTGTCGGCGCGCAGCGCGCCCAGACGCTGGACCTGGACACGGTCCGCAAGGCGTTCGCGTCCGTCGCCTCGCCGGGCCGGCTGGAGGTCGTGCGCCGGTCGCCGACGGTCGTGCTGGACGCCGCCCACAACCCGGCGGGTGCCCGGGCAGCGGCCGAGGCGATCGGGGAGGCCTTCCAGTTCAGCCGCCTCATCGGCGTGGTCGGCGCGAGCGGCGACAAGAACGTGCGGGGGCTGCTGGAGGCCTTCGAGCCGGTGTTCGCGGAGATCGTCGTCACCCAGAACTCCAGCCACCGCGCGATGGACGCCGACGAGCTGGCCGGTATCGCCGTCGAGGTGTTCGGCGAGGAGCGCGTCCAGGTCGAGCCGCGGCTGCCCGACGCGCTGGAGGCCGCCATCACCCTGGCCGAGGAGGAGGGCGAGTTCGCGGGCGGCGGTGTGCTCGTCACCGGTTCCGTCATCACCGTCGGCGAGGCCCGACTGCTCCTGGGGAGGGGCTGAGATCCCGTGCGTATGCTCTGTTCCTCGACCCTGATCGGCGAGTTCTTCATCATCGGATTCGCCGGGCTGGTCGCCATGAAGGACCCCGGCCTGTCCATGACGACCGTGTGGACGGTCAGCGGTGTCGCGATGTTCCTGTGCCTGGTGCTGTGCGGGCTGGTGACGCGCCCGGGCGGGGTCGCGCTCGGCTGGGCGCTGCAGATCGCGCTCATCGCGTCGGGCTTCGCCGTGCCGATGATGTTCTTCCTGGGCGTGGTCTTCGCGGCCCTGTGGTGGGCGTCGGTGCACTACGGGCGGAGGGTGGACGAGGCCAAGGCGAGATTCGCCGCCCAGGCGGACTCCTCCACACCTGACGCTGCGTAACAGCCGTCCCGACACGCCGGGTAATCTCGTCCCACCGCACAACCGCACAGCCTTGACGCATAAGGAGCCCGTCGTGACCCAGCGCACCCTCGTCCTCCTCAAGCCCGACGCCGTCCGTCGTGGCCTGACCGGCGAGATCATCAGCCGCATCGAGCGCAAGGCGGGCTGGACGATCACCGCGCTGGAGCTGCGCACCCTGGACCAGGACACGCTGGAGCAGCACTACGGCGAGCACAAGGGCAAGCCCTTCTACGAGCCGCTGGTGGAGTTCATGGCCTCCGGTCCGGTCGTGGCGCTGATCGTCGAGGGTGAGCGGGTCATCGAAGGGGTGCGTCAGCTGGCCGGCCCGACCGACCCGATCGCCGCGGCCCCCGGCTCCATCCGCGGCGACTACGGCGTGATCGTCCGGGAGAACCTGATCCACGCGTCGGACTCGGAGGAGTCCGCCGAGCGCGAGGTGAAGATTTTCTTCCCCGGCCGGGCGTAGCGTCCGCACCTCACCAGCACATACGCCGGGTCTGGGGGCCGAGGCCCCCGGACTTTGCGGCATATGCGTGGCGATCGAGGGAACGATGGTCCCCGAACGCCCGTCTCCAGAAGCGAACGCGGTCGGCATCTGCTGACAATGGCGCAGACCCTCCCGCAGTGTTCGCGAAGGCGCGTCTACGATGGAAGCCTTCACGTCACAGCACCCACCTTTGCCTACCTGAAAAGCCCTCAAAAGCCAGTGGGAAGGCCAGACGAATCCTGATGGGGAACTCAATGTCGTTCATCGGCCGTGACATGGCTGTCGACCTCGGGACCGCCAACACGCTGGTGTACGTCAGGGGTCGCGGGATCGTACTCAACGAGCCGTCCGTCGTCGCGATCAACACCAACACCGGTGGCATCCTCGCGGTCGGCGCCGAAGCGAAGAAGATGATCGGGCGCACGCCCGGCAACATCGTTGCCGTGCGTCCGCTGAAGGACGGCGTGATCGCCGACTTCGAGATCACCGAGCGGATGCTCCGCTACTTCATCCTGAAGATCCACAAGCGGCGGTATCTGGCTCGTCCGCGGGTCGTCGTCTGTGTGCCGTCGGGCATCACGGGCGTCGAGCGCCGCGCCGTCATCGAGGCGTCGTCCCAGGCCGGCGCCCGTCAGGTGCACATCATCGAGGAGCCCATGGCCGCGGCCATCGGCTCCGGCCTGCCGGTCCACGAGGCCACGGGCAACATGGTGGTCGACATCGGCGGCGGCACCACGGAGGTCGCGGTCATCTCCCTCGGCGGCATCGTCACCGCCCAGTCCATCCGCGTCGCGGGCGACGAACTGGACAATGCGATCATCCAGCACATCAAGAAGGAGTACTCCCTCCTGCTGGGTGAGCGCACGGCCGAGCAGATCAAGATCACGATCGGTTCGGCGTACGACCTCGACTCCGACGAGCACACCGAAATCCGCGGGCGGGACCTGGTGTCCGGGCTGCCGAAGACCGTCGTCATCTCCGCAGCCGAAGTCCGCAAGGCGATCGAGGAGCCGGTCAACGCGATCGTCGACGCCGTCAAGACGACCCTCGACAAGTGTCCGCCGGAGCTGTCCGGCGACATCATGGACCGAGGAATCGTTCTGACCGGCGGCGGAGCGTTGCTGAGGGGTCTGGACGAGCGGCTGCGCCGGGAGACCGGCATGCCGATCCACATCGCCGAGGACCCCCTGGACAGCGTGGCGCTCGGATCCGGAAAGTGCGTCGAGGAGTTCGAGGCGCTCCAGCAGGTGCTGGACGCCCAGCCGCGCAGATGACGTAACGCTGCGATTCCGCCGTACGGGACGATCTCCTCTCGTACGGCGGATCGTTGATATAGAGGCATAAGCTCCCATAAAAGCAGCCCCTCGGGATTCCCTGGGGCTTCCCGAATTCCTACGAGGAAGGGCACGGCCGCCGCACGTGAGGGACACACGAGAGAGCCGGCTGCTCCTGGTGCTGCTGATCGCCATCGCGTTCGCGTTGATCACGGTGGACATCCGCGGTGGGGAGAAGACGCCCGTCGACGGTGCCCGGCAGGCCGCGGCGACGGTCTTCGGCCCGATCGAGAGCGGTGTCGCGGCCGCGGTCGACCCGGTCGGCAACGCGGTCTCCGCCATCCGGGACTCGGGCGAACGACACGACCGGCTCGCCGTGCTGGAAGAGGAGAACGCGGCCCTGAAGGCACGCCTCGGCAGCGACGACCGCAGCCGCAGCCGCCTCAAGCAGCTCGACAAGCTGCTGAAGATCTCCGGCCGGGGCCAGTACGGCATCAAGGGCGCCCAGGTCATCGCCATCGGAGCCGCGCAGGGCTTCTCCTGGACCATCACCGTCGATGTCGGCGCGGGCGACGGCATCAAGCGCGACATGACCGTCCTGAACGGGGACGGGCTCGTCGGGCGGGTCACCACCGTCGGTCCCGACACCGCCACGGTCCTGCTCGCCAGCGACCCCGACTTCACGGTCGGCACCCGGATGGAGTCCGGCGACGAACTCGGTTTTGCCTCCGGGCAGGGCGACCGCCCGCTGCGCGTCGAACTCCTCAACGGCAAGGCGGAGGTGAAGAAGGGCGACCGCCTGGTCACCTTCGGCTCGCAGGCCGACCGGCCGTTCGTGGCCGGCGTGCCCGTCGGCGTGGTCTCCCGCGTCGACCCCTCCGGCGGCGGCCTGACCCGCACGCTGTACGTCACGCCGTACGCCGCCTTCAGCAAGCTCGACATCGTCGGTGTCGTCGTCGAGGCCCCCAAGAAGGACCCGCGTGACACGGTGCTCCCGCCCAAGCCCAAGCCGACCCCCAGGCCGACGGTGACGGTGACCGTGACGCCGTCCGCCGGGGCGCCCGTCGACGGCCAGAACCAGCAAGAGCAGTAGGAGCTGTCACCCCATGCGCGTCAACCGGATCCTGCTCTCGTCCGCCCTGGTCGTCGTCGCCCTGGTGATCCAGGTGAGCGTCCTCGCCCGCCTCCACCTGCCGGGCGCCGTGCCCGACCTGCTGCTGCTCACCGTGCTCGGCCTCGCGCTGGTGTACGGCCATGTGGGCGGCGCCCTCGTCGGGTTCGGCGCGGGCCTGCTCGCCGACCTGGCGCCGCCCGCCGACCACGCCGCCGGGCGCTACGCGCTCGTGCTGTGCGTCATCGGCTATCTCGCGGGCCTGGTCAAGCCGGAGACGGGCCAGTTGAAGTCCGCGACCGGCCCCATGGCCGTGGTGGTCGCCGCCGCGGCCGGCTCGACCCTGCTCTACGCCGGTGTCGGGGCCCTCGTCGGTGACACCGCCGCCCGCCATGTGGGCCTGGGCAGCCTGCTGTTCACGGCCGTCCTGTACGACCTGCTGCTCGCCCCGTTCGTCGTGCCGGCGATCATGGCCCTGGCCCGGCGCGCCGAGAACGATCCGCTCGCCGAGACCGGCTCCTCCGCCACGACCACGGACATCTCCTCCGGCTGGCTCTCCGGCGGCACCGGCCTGAAGATCGGCAGCCAGCGGAACGGGCTGCGCGTGAAGGCGGCCCGGGCGCGGGTGGCGCGCGCCGGGCGCATCAAGGGGGTCAAGCGGCTGTGAGCGCGGGGAACTTCACCCGAACGGGCCGGTCCAGTAGGAACGCCCGCTCGTGGGCGGGCGTTCATCACTCGTACCCGCACACCTGTACGCGCACCGAGAGGGGGAGGCAGCCGCAGTGACCAACATTCCCGAGACCGGGCGGAACTCACGGGTCCAGATCCGGCTCGTCGCCATCCAGGTCCTCGTCCTCTCCCTGCTGCTCACCCTCGGCGGACGCCTGTGGTACCTGCAGATCCGTGAGGGCGCGGCATACGCCAAGGAGGCGTCGGGCAACCACGTCCAGCAGGTCGTCCAGCCGGCCGTCCGCGGCTCGATCCTGGACGCACGCGGCGTGGCCCTCGCGGACAACGAGACACGTCTGGTGGTCTCCGCCTCCCGCACCGATCTGCTGAAGATGAAGGACGACGGCGAGGAAGTCCTCACCAAGCTCGCCGCCGTCCTCGGCATGACCCCCAAGGAGGTCATGGAGAAGGTCCGGCTGTGCGACGCCGAGACGCCCCAGCCCTGCTGGAACGGCTCGCCGTACCAGCCCATCCCCATCACCGACGAGGCCACCCCCAAGCAGGCCCTGCAGATCCGCGAGCGCGCCGAGGACTTCCCCGGCATCACCGCCGAGCCGCAGGCCGTGCGCCGCTACCCGAGCCCCGGCAAGGCCAACACCGCCCAGGTCCTCGGCTACCTCTCCCCGGTCACCGACGAGGAGATCAAGAAGGCCCAGAACACCGACTCGCCGTACCTGCGCTCCGACCAGGTCGGCCGCTCCGGCCTGGAGCGCCAGTACGACAAGCAACTGCGCGGCAAGGCCGGTGTCACCCGCTACGAGGTCGACAACCTCGGCCGCGTCATCGGCCAGGCCGAGGCCGATCCGGCCCACCCCGGCGACAACCTCATCACCAGCATCGACTCGCGCGTCCAGCGGATCGCCGAGTACGAGCTGAACGAGGCCATGAAGGAAGCCCGCAAACAGCACGACCGGAACACCGGCACCAACTACAAGGCGGACTCCGGTGCCGTGGTGGTGATGGAGGCCAAGACCGGCCGCGTCGTCGCCATGGCGTCCAACCCGACCTACGACCCGAACGCCTGGGTCGGGGGCATCTCCGCGAAGGACTACGCGCACCTCACCGGCAAGAGCTCCAACTACCCGCTGCTCAACCGCGCGATCCAGGGCCAGTCGGCCCCCGGCTCCATCTTCAAGGTCATCCCGACGGCCGCCGCGGTCAACGCGGGCTACTCCTTCAACGGCCCCTACCAGTGCTCCAGCTCGTACTCCATCGGCGGCCAGGTCTTCAAGAACTTCGAGTCCAAGGGATACGGCCCGATCAGCCTCGGCCGCGCCCTGGAGGTCTCCTGCGACACGGTCTTCTACCGCCTCTCCCACGAGGAATGGAAGAGGGACGGCGGCAACAAGCCGAAGAAGAGGACCAACGACTGGTTCTACAAGACCGCCCACCAGTTCGGCCTCGCCAAGGAGACCGGCATCGACCTGCCCAACGAGGTCACCGGCCGCGTCCCCGACCGCCAGTGGAAGCTGGACTACTGGAAGGCCAACAAGGACGCCTGGTGCCGCACCGGCAAGCGCAACGGCAGCTACGCCGAGAAGATCGCCTACGAGAACTGCCTCGAAGGCAATCGCCTGCGCGCCGGTGACTCCGTCAACTACTCCATCGGACAGGGTGACACCCTCGTCACACCGATCCAGATGGCCACGATCTACGGAGCCATCTCCAACGGCGGCACGATGTACACCCCTTCGGTCGGCAAGGCCGTCATCAGCGCCGACGGCAAGACGGTCACCCCGATCAAGCCCCAGGCGCACGGCAAGCTGCCGATGACGAAGAAGCTCCGCAACGAGATAGACGAAGCCCTCGAGGGAGTCGCCACCCGCGGTACGGCCGCCTGGAGGTTCGGCGGCTGGCCGCAGGACAAGATCCCGATGCACGCCAAGACGGGTACGGCCGAGGTCTACGGCAAGCAGACGACCTCCTGGTTCGCCACGTACACCAAGGACTACGCGATCGTCATGACGATCTCCCAGGGTGGTACGGGTTCCGGCGCCTCCGGACCGGCCGTCCGCAACATCTACAACGCGCTGTACGGAGTCTCCCCGGAGGGCGACATCGACCCGAAGAAGGCGCTGCTGCCCACCCCGCAGAAGGCCCTGCCGAAGGTCAGGACGGACGGCACCATCTCCTCCCCGAAGGTCTCCAAGGACCCGGCCAAGGAGGCGAGCAGGAAGGACCCGAACGCCCCGGCCGACCCGCTCCAGCCGGCGACGGCGGCTCCGCCGACGCCCGAGAACCGCGACACCCGAAGGCGCAGGCGCCGGCGGGGAAGCCGGAGGTTGCCGACATGACCGGCGGTGTGAACAGCTTCCAGGTCTCCGGCTACGGACCCGAGCGCTCCGGCTGGACGCGGCTGCTGGCCCGGGACTCGGTGGCGCGACGGCTCGACTGGCCGATCCTGCTGTCGGCGACGGCCCTGTCGCTGCTCGGCACGCTCCTGGTCTACTCGGCGACCCGCAACCGCACGGAGCTCAACCAGGGCGACCCCTACTACTTCCTCGTCCGGCACCTGCTGAACACCGGCATAGGCCTCGCGCTGATGGTCGGCACGATCTGGCTCGGCCACCGCGGCCTGCGCACGGCCGTGCCGGTCCTGTACGGCCTGTCGGTGCTGCTGATCCTTCTGGTGCTCACCCCGCTCGGCTCGACGATCAACGGCGCCCACTCCTGGATCAAGCTCCCCGGCGGCTTCTCGCTGCAGCCCTCGGAGTTCGTGAAGGTCACGATCATCCTGGGCATGGCCATGCTGCTGGCGGCCCGGGTCGACGCGGGAGACAAGCAGTACCCCGACCACCGCACCGTCGTGCAGGCCCTCGGCCTGGCCGCCGTGCCCATGGTGATCGTGATGCTCATGCCCGACCTCGGGTCGGTCATGGTCATGGTCATCATCGTGCTCGGAGTGCTGCTCGCCTCCGGGGCCTCAAACCGATGGGTGTTCGGCCTGATCGGCACGGGCGCCCTCGGCGCGATCACCGTCTGGCAGCTCGGAGTGCTCGACGAGTACCAGATCAACCGCTTCGCCGCCTTCGCCAACCCCGAGCTCGACCCGGCCGGCGTCGGCTACAACACCAACCAGGCCCGTATCGCCATCGGCTCCGGCGGACTGACGGGCTCCGGCCTCTTCCACGGCTCGCAGACCACCGGCCAGTTCGTGCCCGAGCAGCAGACGGACTTCGTCTTCACCGTGGCGGGGGAGGAACTGGGCTTCCTCGGCGGCGGCCTGATCATCCTGCTGCTCGGCATCGTGCTGTGGCGGGCCTGCCGGATCGCCCGGGAGACCACGGACCTGTACGGCACGATCGTGGCCGCGGGCGTCATCGCCTGGTTCGCCTTCCAGACGTTCGAGAACATCGGCATGACCCTCGGCATCATGCCGGTCACCGGCCTGCCACTGCCCTTCGTGTCCTACGGCGGTTCATCGATGTTCGCCGTGTGGATAGCGGTGGGTCTGCTGCAGTCGATCAGGGTGCAACGGCCGATGTCGGCCTGAGCGGGTACGGGGCGCCGTGCGGCGCCCCGTAGTCGTCCCGCCCTCGGGGCGACTAGATTCGCTTCATGGCGGACACCAAGCGCGAGATCGAACGAAAGTACGATGCCAGGGGTGGCGAGCTGCCCGACCTGACCGGTGTGGCCGGGGTCGCGACCGTGGCCGACAAGGGAGTCACCCACCTCGACGCCACCTACTACGACACGGCCGACCAACGCCTCACCGCGTCATCCGTCACCCTCCGCCGCCGCACCGGCGGCTCGGACGCCGGCTGGCACCTGAAATTCCCTGTCAGTCCCGGCGTCCGCGACGAGATCCAGGCCCCGCTCTCCGACACCCTCCCCGACGACCTCGCCGGACTGGTCCGCTCCCGCACCCGCGGCGGGGAACTGCGCCCCGTGGTGCGGCTGCGCTCCGACCGCGACGTACGCCACCTCCTCGACGCCGACGGGCGACTGCTCGCCGAGGTCGGCGTGGACACCGTGCACGCCGAGCGGCTCACGGGCGACGGGGGCGAGGCGCGGTGGACCGAGCTGGAGGTCGAGCTCGCCGACGGAGGCGACCCCGCCTTCCTCGACAAGGTGGAAAAGCGGCTGCGCAAGGCGGGCGTACGGCCGTCGAAGTCGGCGTCCAAGCTGGCACGGGCCCTGGCGGAGACAGCGCCGAAGAGGCTCCGCCCATCCGCCCCCGCCGCGGAACCGGTGACCGCCGCAGACCATGTGCTGGCGTACGCGCGCACCCAGCGGGACGCGATCGTCGAGCTCGACCCGGCCGTCCGCCGGGACGCCGAGGACGCCGTGCACAGCATGCGCGTCGCCACCCGCCGGCTGCGCAGCACCTTCAAGTCGTTCGGCGAGATCCTCGACCGGGCGGTCACCGACCCCGTCGGCGACGAGCTGAAGTGGCTGGCCGCCGAGCTGGGCGTGGACCGGGACCGCGAGGTGCTGGCCGACCGGCTCACGGCGACCCTCGACGAGGTGCCCGACAGCCTGATCCGCGGCCCGGTCCGGGAACGGCTGCACGCCTGGTCGAGCGCCGAGCACAGCGGCGCCCGCGGCCGGATCATCGGCGTACTCGACTCCCGCCGCTACCTCGCCCTGCTCGACACCCTGGACGCGCTGATCGCCGACCCGCCACTGCTGAAGGCGGCCGGCAAGAAGCCCTCCAAGCCGGTCGCCAAGGCCGTCAAGAAGGACTTCCGCAAGGTGACCAGCCTGGTCGAACGGGCGCTGGAGCTGGAACCCGGCACCGACCGCGACGTCGCACTGCACGAGGCCCGCAAGAAGGCCAAGCGCACCCGCTACGCGGCGGAGGCCGCCAAACCCGCCCTCGGCAAACCCGCCAAGACCATGGTCAAGTCCATGAAGGCCCTGCAGAAACTGCTCGGCGAGCACCAGGACAGCGTCATGGCCCGCCAGACCCTGCGCGAGCTGTCGGCCGTGGCCCACGCGGCGGGCGAGAGCGCCTTCACCTACGGCCTGCTCCACGAGCGCGAGGAACAGCAGGCCCTGCGCACGGAGGCCGAGCTGCCCGCCCTCTGGGACGGGCTCAAGGGCGGGGCGAGGGGCCTGTGAGCCTCGGGGCGTACGGAGGTGCGCCCCGGTCGCGTTAGTCTGGATGGTCACCCCTGTCAGTTCAGTCCAGCTCACGAAGGTGCGCGACATGCCTGCCGAAGTCGCTGCGTCGGTCTTCCCGCAGCTCGAAGCTCTGCTCCCGCACGTGCAGAAGCCGATCCAGTACGTCGGCGGAGAACTCAACTCCACGGTCAAGGACTGGAATTCCTGTGACGTCCGCTGGGCGCTCATGTACCCGGACGCCTACGAGGTCGGCCTGCCCAACCAGGGCGTCATGATCCTCTACGAGGTGCTCAACGAGCAGCAGGGCGTCCTCGCCGAGCGCACCTACAGCGTGTGGCCGGACCTGGAGGAGCTGATGCGGGAGCACAACGTCCCGCAGTTCACGGTGGACAGCCACCGGCCGGTGAAGGCCTTCGACGTGTTCGGCCTGTCCTTCTCCACGGAGCTGGGCTACACGAACATGCTGGCGGCCCTGGACCTGGCCGGCATCCCGCTGGAGTCCCGGGACCGGACCGTCGACGACCCGATCGTCCTGGCCGGCGGCCACGCCGCGTTCAACCCCGAGCCGATCGCCGACTTCATCGACGCCGCCGTCATCGGCGACGGCGAGCAGGCCGTCCTCGACATGACGCGGATCATCCGCGAGTGGAAGGCGGAGGGCCGGCCGGGCGGCCGCGAGGAGGTCCTGTTCCGCCTGGCGAAGACGGGCGGCGTGTACATCCCGGCGTTCTACGACGTGGAGTACCTCCCCGACGGCCGTATCGCCCGCGTCGTACCGAACAGGTCGGGCGTCCCGTGGCGCGTGTCCAAGCACACCGTCATGGACCTCGACGAGTGGCCCTACCCCAAGCAGCCGCTCGTCCCGCTCGCCGAGACGGTCCACGAGCGCATGTCGGTGGAGATCTTCCGCGGCTGCACCCGCGGCTGCCGCTTCTGCCAGGCCGGCATGATCACCCGGCCGGTCCGCGAGCGCTCCATCACGGGCATCGGCGACATGGTCGAGCAGGGTCTGAAGGCGACGGGCTTCGAGGAGGTCGGGCTGCTGTCGCTCTCCTCGGCGGACCACAGCGAGATCGGCGACATCGCCAAGGGCCTCGCGGACCGTTACGAGGACGACAAGATCGGCCTCTCGCTCCCCTCCACCCGCGTGGACGCCTTCAACATCGACCTGGCCAACGAGCTGACCAGGAACGGCCGCCGCTCCGGCCTGACCTTCGCCCCCGAGGGTGGCTCGGAGCGCATCCGCAAGGTCATCAACAAGATGGTCTCGGAAGAGGACCTGATCCGCACGGTCGCGACGGCCTACGGCAACGGCTGGCGCCAGGTGAAGCTGTACTTCATGTGCGGCCTGCCCACGGAGACCGACGACGACGTCCTGCAGATCGCCGACATGGCGACGAAGGTCATCGCCAAGGGCCGTGAGGTGTCCAGGTCCAACGACATCCGCTGCACGGTCTCCATCGGCGGCTTCGTCCCCAAGCCGCACACGCCCTTCCAGTGGGCCCCGCAGCTCTCCGCCGAGGAGACGGACGCCCGCCTGACCAAGCTCCGCGACAAGATCCGCGGCGACAAGAAGTACGGCCGCTCCATCGGCTTCCGCTACCACGACGGCAAGCCCGGCATCGTCGAGGGCCTGCTCTCCCGGGGCGACCGCCGCATCGGCGCGGTCATCCGCGCGGTCTACGACGACGGCGGCCGCTTCGACGGCTGGCGCGAGCACTTCTCGTACGACCGCTGGATGGCGTGCGCCGACAAGGCCCTGGAGCCGTTCGGCGTGGACGTCGACTGGTACACCACCCGCGAGCGCACCTACGAGGAGGTCCTCCCCTGGGACCACCTCGACTCGGGCCTCGACAAGGACTGGCTCTGGGAGGACTGGCAGGACGCCCTCGACGAGACGGAGGTCGAGGACTGCCGGTGGACGCCTTGCTTCGATTGTGGGGTGTGTCCGCAGATGGACACGGCCATCCAGATTGGCCCCACGGGCAAGAAGCTGCTGCCGCTGACGGTCAAGAACGCGGTGCCGGCTCCCGCGTCGGGCGGTCATGCGCACTGAGGTGAGCACTTCGGGAGCCCCCTTCGCCGCGGAGGGGGCTCCGTGCTGTCTGGGAGGCCTCCGCCAGGAGGAGGTAGCTGCTCGCCGTCCAGGTGTAGGCGCGGTCGCGTAGGCCCGTGCCCGTGAGGGCGTCGAAGTTCTCCGCGAAGCCGTGGGTCTCGCACAGGGTGCGGAAGCGGGTGCTGATGTCGGCTGCCAGGCGGTGGTGGCCGGCGCGGCGCAGGCCGTCTTCGATGAGGACCGTGGCGGGGGCCCAGATGGGGCCGCGCCAGTAGCCGTCGGCGAGGTAGTGCGGGGAGGCCGGCAGTTCGGTGGCGAGGCCGTGGGGTGTCAGGTGGGCCTCGATGCGGGCGGCCAGGGCGTTGCTGATCTCGGGCGGGAGGTGCTCGCCGAGGGCGATGGGCATCAGGTCGAGGAGGCTGGAGCAGGTCCAGGTGCCGCCGCTGTGGACGCCCCGGGCGACGAAGCGGTCGCCGGTCCAGAGGTCGTCGAGCAGGGCCGCCTGTGTCGCCGCGGCGGTTCGTCTCCACCGGGCGGCCTCGTCCGGTCTGTTCACGTCCTCTGCCAGTGTGGCCAGTTCGTGCAGCTGGAGGGTGAGGAAGGCGGACAGGTCCGCGGTGACGACGACGCGCTCGGGGTCGAAGGTCGTGGCGTTGTCCCAGCCGCTGTCGTTGCCGTGCTGGTAGTGGGGGAGGGCGGCGTCCGGGGCGCGGCGGGCGGTGAGCCAGAAGTCCGTCCAGCGTCGCAGTCTGTCGTAGGTCTCGGTCAGTTGGGTCCGGTCGAGGGGGCTGGGCAGGCGGTGGCGGAGGCGGGCGAGGGTCCAGCCGTGGATGGGCGGTTTGACGAAGTTGCGCAGGACCTCGGAGTGGGTGACCGAGTCGGGCAGGGCCCCGGTCTCGTCCTGGTGGTCGAAGGGCAGTTGGTACTGGTCCCAGGCCAGTTCGGGGCGGCCGGGGGCCAGGGCGAGGGCGTTGAAGCAGTGGTCCCAGCTCCACACCTTGTCCATCCAGTGCTTGGACATCAGGACGGCGGGGCGGGCGAGCATCCCGGCGGGGCGTACGGTCGCGGACCACAGGACGTAGGCGGCGAGTTCGGCGGCCGGGGTGGCGGGGGAGCGCCAGGGGGCCACCGCGTCGACGAAGTCCGTGAAGGCGCCGCGGGCCGTCTCGACCAGGTCGGGGAAGGGTGTTGCCGAGGTGTACGGGGGGCGGGCGGTGTCGAGTTCCTCGACCGCGATCTCCCAGGTGGTGTCCGGTTCGGCGGTGATCGTGAGGCCGCGGTCGGCGCTGCCCAGGGCCTGGTCGCCGTGCGTGTGGGTGACCGTGCCGGACAGCACGGTGACGCGGTAGCGGCGGCCGGTCTCGTACGAGGTGAAGACGTGGGCGCCGGCGGTCGCGTCCCGGAAGTAGTACGTGCCGCTGAACGGGGTCAGGGTGCGGGCCGCCGCACAGAGGCGCAGGGGGAGTGCCCGGCCGCGCAGGCGCACGGTGTCCGGTGAGGCGTAGGTCAGCTCGATGCGGCCCCTCTCGCCGGTCCAGGTCAGCAGGGCCGGTGTCGCCTCCACGCGGGTCTCGGCGCGCTCGCCGGTCGCGGTGTCGAGCGGGGTCAGGCGCAGGACGGCGTGCATGCCGTTCTGGTGCGAGACCAGGTGGAGGTCGTCGGCGTACGTCTTCTCCGCCACCACGGGGGAGAAGCCGAACCAGGATCCGTACGTGCTGAAGGGGATGTCCTGGACGGAGAAGGCCGGGCCGGGACGGTCGGCGGTCATGTCGGTGTCACTCGTTTCTCGAGCAGGGGGAGGGTCAGTCCTTGACCGCGCCGGCTGTCACGCCGGCGGCGACATAGCGCTGGGCCAGGACGAGGATGACCGCGGCGGGCAGCGAGGCCACGACGGCGGTCGCCATGATGGCGTTCCACTCCTGGTTGTTGTTGCCGATGTAGTGGTAGATGCCGAGGGTGATCGGCTCGTGCGCGCCGCCGTTGACCAGGGTGCTGGCGAAGACGAAGTCGGACCAGGACCACAGGAAGGCGAACAGGGACACGGTGACGACGGCGTTGCGGCTCATGGGCAGCACGATCGAGCGGAAGGTGCGCCAGCTGCCGGCGCCGTCCACGGTCGCCGCCTGGAGCAGTTCGCCGGGGATGCCGGACATGAACGCGGTGAAGATGAGCACCGCGAAGGGTACGGCGAGGGTGGAGTCGGCGATGATCAGGCCGGGTATGGAGCGGAGCAGGCCGAGCTGAAGGTAGATGGCGTAGAAGCCCATCGCCATGATGATCGCGGGGATCATCTGCGCGGTCAGGAGGAGGAAGCTCAGCACGCCGCCGCCGCGTGGGCGCAGCTTGGCCAGGGCGTAGCCGGCGGGGGCGGACAGGGCCACGGTCAGGGCGACGGTGCCCAGGCCGATGACGAGGCTGGTGCCGAGGTAGGGCAACTGCTCGTCCAGGACGGTGCGGTAGCCGGCCAGGGTGCCGTGGACCGGGAAGAGGCCGGGCGGGCTCTTGCGCATGTCCTGGTCGCGGGTGAGGGAGACGTTGAGCATCCAGTAGACCGGGAAGAGCATGACCGCGGTCAGCAGGACTCCGAGGGCCGTCGTGCCCCAGGTGCGTCTTTTCATGACAGTGCCTGCTTCCGCTGGACCTTCACGTAGACCAGGCCGAAGGCCAGGGCGGCGACGACGAGCAGGTTGCCGACGGCCGCTCCGGGGCCGAAGGCGGGCAGCAGGTTGCCGAAGCCGAGCTGGTAGGACCAGGTGGCGAAGGTCGTGGACGCGTCGGCCGGGCCGCCCTTGGTCATGATCCAGATGATGTCGAAGACCTTGAGTGTGTAGACCAGCCCGAGGAGCAGGGTGATCGCGGACACCGGACGCAGCAGCGGGAAGGTGATGCTCCAGAAGCGGCGCCAGGGCCCCGCCCCGTCGAGGGCGGCGGCCTCGTACAGGCCGGACGGGATGGACTGCAGGCCGCTGTAGAGCACGACGAGGTTGAAGGGGACGCCGATCCAGATGTTCGCGATGATCACCGAGGTGAGCGACCAGGACGGGGAGGTCAGCCAGTTGACGGGGTCGAGGCCGAGGGCGTGCAGTGCCGCGTTCACGATGCCCGAGTCGCTGTTGAGCATCCACGACCAGGTGGAGGCGGACACGATCAGCGGCAGCAGCCAGGGGACGAGGAACAGGGCCCGCAGGGTCGCCGACAGCCGGAAGCGCTGGTTGAAGAAGACCGCGAGGGCGAGGCCGATGGCGTACTGGAAGGCCAGGCACACGGTCGTGAAGACCACGGTGTGGAGCAGGGCCGGGGCGAAGACCGGGTCGTCGAAGACCTTCTGGTAGTTCTGCAGGCCGGTGAAGGGCGCGTCGCCCTGGACGAAGGAACGGACGGTGTAGTCGCGCAGGCTGAGGTCGATGTTGCGGTAGAGCGGGTAGGCGTAGAAGAGGGCGAGGTAGAGGGTCACGGGGGCGAGGAAGGCCCAGGCGGCCCATCGCCCCCGCGTCTGTTTCATCGGGGCCATGTCACTTGACCGCCGCCTGAGCGGCAGTGAGCGCGTCCTTCGGGGACTTCGAGCCGCTGAGAGCGGACTGGACGGCCTTCCACATCTGCTCGGAGATCTTCGGGTACCTGGTGCCCAGGTCGTCACTGGTGCGCCCCTTGGCCGCCTTGACCGCGTCGACCCACGGCTTGAGGCCGGCGTTGGACGCCACCTGCTTGTCCTGCACCTCGCGGGTGGGTGCCACGTAGGAGAGGGTGGTGTCGGTGTCGTACAGGTTCTTCGTGCTGGTCAGGCAGGTCGTGAGCTTGCGGGTGGTGGTGTAGCGGGCGGTGTCGTCCTGGACGGGGACGGTGACGAACTCGCCGCCCGTGGGGGCCGCGGCGTTGCCTCCTCCGGAGGCGGGGATGGGCAGGACGCCGTAGTCGAAGCCGGCCTTCTCGGCGGCGGCGAGCTGCCAGGTGCCGTTCTCCGCGAAGGCGTAGTCGCCGGTCGCGAACTCCTGCCAGCTGGTGGTCTGGGTGTTGTTGAGTACGGAGTTGGGGGCGTAGCCCTTGTCCAGCCAGCCCTTCCACAGGGACAGTGCGGAGATGGCCGCGGGGGAGTCCAGGTCGGTCAGCTCGGCGCCCGAGCCCCAGAACCACGGCAGGAACTGGAAGCTGCCCTCCTCGGTGCCGATCGCGGAGAAGGTGATGCCCTTCTTGCCCGCCTTCTCGACCTTCGCCAGCGCCGCGGTCAGGGACTTCCAGTCCTCGATCGCGGCGATGTCGACGCCCGCCTCCTTCAGGACCTTCTTGTTGTAGTAGAGCGCGAGGGTGTTGGCGCCGATGGGGGTGCCGTACGTCTTGCCGTCCGACTGGCCGGCCGCGAGGAGGTTGGGGTCGACGGCCGAGGTGTCGAGCTTGTTCTCGTCGGTCGTGGTGAGTACGCCCGCCTCGGCCAGGGTCGAGACGACCGGGTTGTCGACGATGAGGACGTCCGGGGAGTTGCCCTGCTGGGCGGCGAGCAGGGTCTTGTTGGCCAGGTCGCTGGTGTCGAAGCCGGTCCGCTCGACCTTCACACCGGCCTCGGTGCCGCAGGCGTCCAGCAGCTTCGCCCACGCCGAGCCCTTGGCGAACTGGGGGTACGGGTCCCAGATCGTGTACGTGCCGCTGTTCGCGGCCTTCGCGTCGGCGGAGCCCGAGCCGGAGGAGCAGGCGGTGCCGGCGGCGGCGAGGACGGTCGAGAGCGTCACTGCGGCGAGGCGGCGCCTTGAGGAGCTGTGGTGCATCGCGGGTTCCTTCGTTCTTGGCACACGGGTGCCGGGGCAGGGGCGATGGGGGGAGGCGGGCACGCCGAACGGGGGCGGTGGGGGGCGTGCTCGAAGAAGGTGTCGCAGGAGGTGCTTGCTGAAGCTGCTTTGGAAGATGAGAGGGGAAGGGCGGGGTCGAGGACAGGACTACGGGGCGCCGGAGGCGGGGCCGGTGCTGGCCCGCAGCGAGATCGGGGGCGTCAGGAGGTGGTGCCGGGCAGGGGCGTCGGGCTGGTCCAGCCGCTCCACCAGGAGCTCGACGGCGCGGTGGCCCATCTCCTCCGCCGGCACGTCCGCCGCGGTGAGCTGGGGGGTCACCGTCTCCGCCCACCGGCTCGCCACCACCCCGGTGACGGAGACGTCACGCGGCACATGGCGGCCCGCCTGGGCGAGCCCCCGGTACAGGCCGCCCAGCGCGGCCTCGTTGAGCGTGACCAGGCCGGTGGTCGCGGGATCCTCGTGCAGGATCCGCTCGACACACGCCTGGCCCGACGCGGCATCGTCCCCGCAGCAGTACGTCCGGACGGTGAGCCCGCGTTCGGCCGCGGCCTTGGTGAAGCCGTCCAGGCCGCGGTGCGCGGACTCGTACCCGGCCCGGAGCAACTGCTCGGGACGGTTGACGAAGGCGACTCGGCGGTGGCCGAGATCCGCCAGGTGATGGACGCACGCCTCCACCAGCGCGGTGTGGTCCAGGCCGACCCACCAGCCGCCCTCCGGGTGGGCGGTGCGGCCGATGGCGACGGACGGGAAGTCCAGGTCGGACAGGTGGTCGACCCGGTCGTCCTCCAGCCGGATCTCCATCAGGATCGCGCCGTCGACCCGCCGTTCCCCCAGCAACCGCTGGAAGGAGCGGTCGCTGTCCACGCCGCTGGGGGAGAGGAGCACGTCGTAGTCGTAGACCGCGGCGGCCTCCACCACGCTGCCGATGAAGTCCAGCTGCATGCCCGTGTAGTGGTTCCCGGCGGGTGGGAAGACCAGGCCGAGGGTGCGGGTCCGGCCGTTGGCCAGGGCGCGGGCGCTGGCGCTGGGCCGGTAGCCCAGTTCGTCGACGACCTGCTGGATCTTCCGGCGGGTCTCCTCCGACACCGGGCGTTTGCCGCTCAGCGCGTAGGACACGGTGCTGCGCGAGACACCGGCTCGCCGGGCGATCTCACCGATGTTCACGGCAACTCCTAGCTCGTCGAACCGGTTCGCATGGCAGAACGTAGGAACTGCCCGGACGTCTGTCAACACTTCGGGCGCACTTCCCTGGTCGGGTGGGTCCGTCGGCAAGTTCCTCGTGTCGAAGGGATTGCTGGCCGCAAGGCCCGGTGCTAGCTTCCCGAACCGGTTCGACACATCGATCCCTGCCGGGAGCGGTGGGGCAGACCCCTCACGCTTCCATGCGCGGAGCCGCCGCGCCCGGTGTCCCGACACGTCTCCTTGGCGGCCGCGCGCTCCGCAATCGAACCGGTTCGACGACACGGACCACTGACGCGACGCCCCCGACAACACCCCGACACGCCCCGACAGCGATCCGCCGACGACTCCACGACGACGACTCCACGACGCCCTGACGCCGACCCGACGAAGAGCCCGACAACGCCCCGACGACGACCCGAAGAAGATCCCGACGACGCCCCGACAACAGAGGACGCCATTCATGCCATCCGCTGACAGATCCCCGCGGCGCCGGGCCCCGGCCGCCCTGGCGCTGACCCTCGGCGCGGGCCTGCTGGCCGCACCGGCCGCCCCCGCGCACGCCGCCGAGGCGCCGCAGCCCGCCGCCCGCTACACCTTCGACCAGGACGACCTGGCCGCCGGGAAGATCGCCGACAGTTCCGGCAACGGCCTGACGGCGACCCTGGTGAACGGCTCCACCGCCCAGTCGGTCACCGGCGCGGCCGGGGGCAAGGCCCTGGCCCTGCCCGGTGGTGCCCCCGCCTCCGATGGCGCGTACGTCCGCCTGCCCCGCCAGGTGCTCGACGGCACGACGGACCTGACCGTCTCCGCCCGCGTGAAGTGGAGCGGCGACAAGGCGCCCTGGCAGCGGCTCTTCGACCTGGGCACCAACACCACCAAGTACCTCTTCGCCACCCCGCACAACAGCAACGGGCTGTTCCAGACCTCCGTGACCACCGGCGGGGGCGGCGCGGAGACCCAGGTCCGCGGCTACGCGAGCCTGCCCGCGGACGAGTGGCGGACGGTCACCGTCACCCTCGACACCACCGCCGGCCGGCTCACCGCCTACCTCGACGGTGTGGCGGTCTCCTCGTCCAAGACCGGCATCAAGGCCGGGGATCTGCTGGACGGTTCGGCCACCGCCGCCGGCTACATCGGCAAGTCCCTCTACCCGGACCCGCTGCTGAAGGGCGCGGTCGACGACTTCACCGTGTGGCACGCGGCACTGAGCGCCGAGCAGGTGGCCGGTACGGTCGACGCCGTGCCGACCCTCCAGGAGCTCTCGCGGACGTCCTTCGAGGTCCGTACGACCACCGGGACCGCCCCGTCCCTGCCCGGTGCCGTCCGCGCCTCCTTCTCCGACGGCTACGACCGCGACACGCCCGTCACCTGGGACGCCGTACCGCCCGAGACGTACGCGAAGCCGGGCACCTTCACGGTCGCCGGCACCGCGGCGGGGCGTGCGGTGAAGGCCACCGTCACCGTGGTGCGCGAGGGACAGCTCACCGTCGACCTCGGCTCGGACACCGGCGCGTTCCACGGCGGCGCCTCCGGCACCCTCTACGGCGTGTACGGGCCGGACGTCCCGACCAACAACCTCATGGAGGGCATGGGCCTGCGCACGGTCTCCACCAAGGCCCAGGACGGCCCGCAGCATCCCGGTGCCGACGCGCTGGAGGTGGTGAAACCGCTCGCGGACTCCACCGACGGTGACGTGTACATCTACATGACCGACATCCACCGCGGCTTCCCGTACCAGTGGCCGGGCGACACGCCCGAGGAGAAGCTCAAGCTCTACCAGGAGAAGATCGCCGAGCAGGTCGACCAGGTCCTGAAGCTGCCGGAGCGGTACCAGGACAACGTCGTCTTCGTGCCGTACAACGAGCCCGAGGGCAACATGTTCGGCACCGGTGAGTGGAGTTACAACAAGGTCAGCTGGCTCAACGACCCGGACGACTTCTTCGCCGCCTGGGACGCGTCCTACAAGCTCATCAAGAGCAGGATGCCGGACGCCCGGATCGCGGGCCCCAACACCAGCGTGCTGTACAACCAGGTGAAGGGCTTCCTCACGCACACCCTGGCCGCCGGCACCCTCCCGGAGGTCATCACCTGGCACGAGCTGAGCCACCCGGAGGCGGTGCGCCAGAGCGTCGCCAAGTACCGGGCGTGGGAGAAGGAGCTGTTCAAGGGCACCGACCGCGAGGGCACCCAGCTCCCCGTCAACATCAACGAGTACGCCTTCAACTACCACACCTCGGTCCCCGGCCAGATGATCCAGTGGGTGTCCGCGATCGAGGAGTCGAAGGTCGACGCCGACATCGCGTACTGGAACATCGACGGCAACCTCTCCGACTCCGCGGTGCAGTCGGGGCGCGGCAACGGCCAGTGGTGGCTGCTGAACGCGTACGCCTCGATGAGCGGGCACACGGTGAAGGTGACCCCGCCGTTCCCGGGCGAGAACTACAGCATGCAGGGCGTCGCCACACTCGACGAGAAGAAGAAGCAGTCCCGGCTGATCTTCGGCGGCTCCACCGGCGAGGGTCACATCACCTTCGAGGACGTCCCGGAGAAGCTGTTCGGGGACCGCGTGCACGCCTGGGTGAGGGAGATCGACTGGAGCGGTCAGGTCGGCGACAACTCCGGCCCGAAGCTGCTCGCCGAGCAGAACCTGGAGGTCGGCGCCGACGGCACGGTCGTCGTCGGCTTCGGCGAGGGCGCGCTGCCGGAGCTGAAGGAGTCCTCGGCGTACGAGATCGTCCTCAGTCCCGCAGGTGAGGCCAAGGCCACGCAGGCCCCGCCGGTGCGCTGGCAGGGGTCCTACGAGGCGGAGGACGCCGCGCACACCGGCTCCGGCTGGTCGAAGAACGGCCCGGAGGGCTCGCCCCGGGACGTGTCGAAGTTCTACACCTCCGGCGGCTACAACGTGGGCGGTCTGCGCACCGGCTCGGACGTCACACTCGACTTCACCGTCGACGTGCCCGAGGACGGCACGTACGACCTGAGCGTCTTCGCCAACTCCCTCAACACCTTCGACAAGGTGAAGGAGCAGGGCCCCACCAACGTCTTCCTGCGCGTGGACGGCAAGGCCGACACTGAGCAGGAGCTGCATCTGCCGCTCGGCTACAAGTGGGTGGTGTGGGACCACACCGACACCGAGGTGAAACTCACCAAGGGCAGGCACACCCTGACCCTCGCCGCCGAGAGCCTCGACGGCAAGCGTGCCACCCAGGGCGACGCCATCGTCGACCGTCTCACGCTCTCCCTCCCCGGGGCCTCGGCGCGCACCCGGGTGTACGAGGGCGAGCTGGCCTGGCCGGCCGGCGGGGCCCGCCCGGTCTACGACCTGCCGAAGCCGGCGGCCACCGGCTCGGGCGCGGCCCGGCTCGCCGAGGGCCAGAGCGCCACGTTCTGGGTCTACTCACCGGCCGACCGCGAGGCCACGCTCCGGGCCGACACGCTCGGCGGCGCGGGCGCCCGGCTCGCCGTCAACGGACACGACGTCCTGCGCCTGGCCAAGGGCGGCGGCAGCGTGGCGGTGTCCCTGTCCGGCGGCGTCAACAAGGTGACGGTGACCGCGGGCGCGTCCACGACCCTCCTCGACCGCCTCACGGTCACACCGACCGAGGGCGCGCTGCCGGCGCGGACGTACGAGGCGGGCGACGCCCGGCTCTCGGGCTCGGCCACGCTCGCCCCGCTCTCGCTGGCCACCGGCGGCACGGCGATCACGGGAATCGGCGGGGACCCCGGCAACGGCAACACGGCGACGTTCACCGTCACCGCCGACCGGGCCGGCCCGTACGCGCTGCGCGTCCGCTACTCCAACCCGGAGCAGTCCGAGGCCACCCACTACAACCCGGACCCGCTCGCCCGCCACGCCGACATCAGCGTCAACGGCGGAGCGGCCCGGCGCGTCGGCTTCCCGCACAGCTTCCACCGGAACAACTTCTGGGAGCTGACCGTCCCGGTGCGGCTGAAGAAGGGGGAGAACACCATCGCCTTCCGCTCCGAGGAACTGCCGAACTTCGACGGCACCACCTACGCCTCGGACACCTTCCCCGGCGTGCTGCTCCGCTCCCGGTACGCGCCGCTGATCGACCGGATCACCGTCGCGCCCTACGCGAGGAGGACGGGGAGGTGAGAGGCCGGTCCTGAGGGGGACCCGCTGCATCAGGCCGGGTCGGTGACGCTCCCCCGGGGGGCCGTCCCGGCCAGGTTCCCCCAGTTCAGACTGTGTGCTGGGGGAGCCGTCAGCCCAGGCCGCCCTGCTCGCACACCCGGCGGGCGACCTCGCGGAGCTTGACGTTGTTCTCCTGCGAGTAGCGGCGCAGCACGTCGAAGGCCTGCTCCTCGGTGAGGCGGTGGCTGCCCATGAGGATGCCCATCGCCTCGCCGATGACATGGCGGGTGGCCATCGCCTGTTCCATCTGGGCGTGACTGCGGGCGCTGGCGAAGGCCACGGCGGCGTGCGAGGCCAGCAGCCAGCCCGCGGTCTCGCTCTCCTCCGAGAAGGATCCCGGCCGCCGGGAGTAGAGGTCGAGCGCGCCGAAGTCCTCGTCCTCGGTGTAGAGCAGGAACCCCATCATGCTGCCCACTCCCAGCTCACGCGCCTGTACGGCGTAGGCGGGCCAGCGGTGCTGCTCGGCGGTGAGGTCGGCGATGCGGAACACACGCTCCCCGGTACCGCTGCGGGCCGCGTCGAAGCAGGGACCCTCCGCGAGGCGCTCCTGGAGCCGGTCGCTCTCCACGACCAGGTCGTGGGTGGGCGCGAGCGTCTCCACGCTTCTGCCGTGCAGGAGGAGGATGCCGGCCGCGTCGCATCCCTCCACCCGTTCCGTGGCCGAGCCGGTGATGCGTTTCAGGGTGGCGCCGACCGATTCCTGGGCGAGCAGGTCACGCGCCATGGAGGCCATCTCCCGTGCGAACACGCGCCAGTCCACTGTCGTCCTCCTCGGTCCGCGTACTGGCCTTGGGTGCCTCTTGCCCACAGTTCCATGTGTCGCACGCTTCGGCGGGAACGGCCACTTGCCGTCGCTATCGAATTTCGATGGATTTCCATCGTGGGTCGATCGAAGGAGTGGCGATGGGGAAGCTGGCCGTGGCGGCGTTGCGTGGGGTGCTCGTGGTGCTGCTCGCCGGGTCGTTGTTCGTGCAGGGGGTGATGGTCCCGCTGCTGGCCATCGACATGAACGGGCTCAGGCCCGAATACGCCTACCTGCGCACCCCGATCCTCGTGATCTCGGTTCTGGGTGTCGTGACGGCCCAGGTCGTCCTGGTCTGCGTGTGGCGGCTGGTGACGATGGTGCGTCGCGGGACGGTGTTCTCCACGGCCGCCTTCCGGTACGTGCACGTCGTGATCGGCGCGTTCGTCGCGGCCGCGCTGCTGGTCTTCGCGCTCGCGGTCGTGCTCGCGCCGGGCGAGGCCGTCGCTCCCGGGGTGGTCCTGCTGCTGTGCGGGGTCGTCGTGGCCGTGCTGAGCGTCGCGCTGGTCGTGCTCGTGCTGCGGATGCTGCTCGCGCAGGCCGTCGCGCGCGACATCGAGGCGACCAGGATGCGGGCCGAGCTGGAAGAGGTCATCTGATGCCGATCGCCGTCGACATCGACGTGATGCTGGCCAAGCGCAAGATGTCCGTGGGCGAACTCGCAGAACGCGTCGGCATCACCCCCGCCAACCTGGCCGTCCTCAAGAACGGCCGCGCCAAGGCGGTCCGCTTCTCGACCCTGGCCGCCCTGTGTGAGGTGCTGGAATGCCAGCCGGGAGATCTCCTGCGCTGGGAGACGGACGCGCCCGGGGACCCCGCAATGCCCTGATGGGGAACATCGACATCCGCCCGGCCCGGCCCGGCGAACTGACCGCCGTGGCCGCACTCCGGTGGGACTGGCTCGTGGAGAACGGCGACGAGGCAGCCGGTGAACGCGAGGACTTCGTACGGCACTTCGCCGACTGGGCGTGGGACAACGCCGCGTCGCACCGCTGCATGGTGCTGGTGCGTGACGACGTGGTCATCGGCATGGCCTGGCTGGTGGTGGTGCAGCGGGTGCCCACCCCACGGGCACCTCGGCGGGCCTCCGGCGACGTGCAGTGCGTGTACGTCGTCCCCGAGGCACGGGACGGCGGCCTGGGCGGGCGGCTCATCCGGGCGGTTCTCGACGGGGCCCGGGAGCTCGGCCTGGAGCGGGTGACCGTGCACTCGACCTCCCGGGCGATCCCCGCCTACGCCCGGTGCGGCTTCCAGGAGTCCCCCCGGTTGCTGCAGGCACACGTCATGGGCGCCTGACTCGTACGAGCCCGGGGTCGCGCGGAGGATCCGCGGGAGAACGGGATGCTCGTCCTGCCCGCGCTCGCCCTCTGGCGCTGGATCCTCACCCCGGCCGGACGCGTCCTCGCCGTCGTCGGACGGGAGGTCCGGGACGCCCTCGGCCACGCCTGGCGCGTCGCCGGCCACCTCTCGCTCGCCGTCGGACGGTTCCTCGCGACGCTCTTCCGGTGGATCTTCGTCGAGCCGGGGCGATGGGTGTACCGCAGCGTGCTCACGCCCCTCGGGCACGTCGTGCGCGGCACCGTCCTGCGGCCCGCCGCGGAGGCCGCCCGCAGCGTGGGACGGGCCACGCGGCAGGCGCTGGCCGCCGCCCGGGAGACCGTACGGCAGGCCCGCGTCGACGCCCGGCGGATGCTCTTCGGCGCCCCGCGGCAGCCCCGGCCGGTCGACCGCGGGGAACCTTCGGGCCGCGGGGCACGTAGTCTTGGTAGAAGTACGACCGCTCTCACGAAGGACTGAACGACACTGGGCAAGCGACAGCCCGAAGGCCCGCCGCCCGCACCCGCGGTGCAGCGCATCCGACTGCGCTACACCAAGCGCGGCCGCCTCCGGTTCACCAGCCACCGTGACTTCCAGCGCGCCTTCGAGCGTGCGTTGCGCCGTGCCGAGGTGCCGATGGCCTACTCGGCGGGGTTCACACCGCACCCGAAGGTGTCGTACGCCAATGCCGCACCCACCGGCACGGGCAGTGAGGCGGAGTACCTGGAGATCGCGCTCACCGCGCCGCGCGACCCGGAGCAGCTCAGAGTTCTTCTCGACGCCTCGATGCCCACCGGGCTCGACATCGTCGAGGCGGTCGAGGCCCGCACCTCGGGACTCGCCGACCGGCTGACGGCTTCCGTCTGGGAGCTCCGGCTGGACGGCGTGTCGCCGGCGGAGGCCCGCCGCGCGGCGGGCGCCTTCAACGCGGCCGAGACCGTCGAGGTCCAGCGCCTCGCCAAGAACGGCGTCCGCACCTTCGACGCCCGCTCCGCCGTCGCGAGCCTGGAGATCCGCGATCTCTCGGAAACGCAGAGTTCGCAGGCTGATAGGCCGACCGACCAGCCCTGTGCGATACTGCGGCTGGTTGTTCGGCACGTGACGCCTGCCGTACGACCCGACGACGTCCTGTCCGGTCTCCGCGCCGTGGCCGACCTGGCGCCGCCGGTCCCCGCAGCGGTGACCAGGCTGGCGCAGGGGCTGTTCGATGAAGAGACCGGCACGGTGACCGACCCGCTCGCGCCCGACCGCGAGGCAGCCGAGGCCCACTCAACGGCCGAACCGACTGCCGCCGCGACGGCGTCGGCGTAAGGAAGGTTCCGCGTAGGGACGGACGTCGTAGCGCCGCCCTCGGACTCGGGAGCCACCTGGGTCGGGCAGCGCACCGACCAGAAGACTTTCGCCAGGCCGTACGCATTCGGCGTACGGAACCGGCGAGACAGGACACGGAAAGCTCCCGTGCGGCGCCCGCGCCCCGGACGGCGGCGACGCGCACAGCGCGAGCCGCGGACGTCACCGGCACAGCCGGACCAGGCGCGGCGCCCGGGAGCCTGACGGGAGAAAAGCCCGCATGCTCGAACCGACCGAACCCACAGAGTCCGCCACGGGCTCCGAACAGAACAACACCCCCAGCGACACCCTGCCGCCCCGCAGGCGGCGCCGTGCCGCGTCCCGCCCGGCGGGCCCCCCCGTCGGTGCCTCCTCCGACGCGCCGGCGGAGACCGTCGCGCCGGCCGTACCGGCCGCCGAGGCCGACGCACTCGCGGCCGACGGCGTGGAGACCGATGAGGTCGAGGAAGCCGCCGCGGAGGTGGAGGAGAGCCCCGAGGCCGCTGCCGGTGCCGAAGAAGTCGCGCCCGCCGCTCCCAAGCGGCGGCGCGTGGTGCGTCGCGCCTCCGCGCCCGCCGGGGCCCCCGCGGCTGCTCAGGCCGCCGAGACCGTGATGCCCGTGACCGCCGGTGTTCCGGACGCCCCCGAGGCGCCGGAGCCGGCCGAGGCCCCCGCGCCCGCCGACGCCCCCGCAGCCGCCGAGGTGTCCGAGGACGCCGCCCCCCGGCGTACCCGGCGCCGGGCGACGCGCACTGTGACCGCGCCCGCCGCGGCTCCGGCGGAGGCCGTTACCGAGACCGTGGCCGTGGAGACCGCGCCGAGCGGCTCCGAGCCCGCCGGCGCAGGCGCCGAGGCTGCTGACGCCGCCGAGGACGCCGCCCCGCGCCGGACCCGCCGGCGTGCCTCGCGACGGGTGTCCGCGCCCGCCGCGGCGCCCGCGACCGCCGAAGGGAACGCCGAGGAGGCGGAGGCACCAGTGACCGAGAACCCTGCCGCGGAGAGCGCCGCCGCCGAGCCCGCCGCCGTTGAGGCCCCGGCCGACGAGACCGCCCCGGCCGCCCAGGCCGAGCCGGCCGAGGACGCCGGGCCGCGTCGCCGCCGGCGGGTCGCCCGCCGGGCCGCCGGCGGTTTCGCCGAGCCCGCGCAGCCTTCGAAGCCGTCGAGGAGCTCGAAGTCCTCGAAGCCCGCCGCGGACGCGGACGCCACGGACGGCGACGGCGAGGCCCCGGCGCGTCCGGCGCGGCCCGCTGTCGCGCTCTTCCAGGCGCCCGTCTTCACCGAGCCCCAGTTCCAGACCCCGGAGCGGGCCGCCGCCGCGGCCGCCGCCGAGGAGGCCGGGCCCGAGGAACCCGACGAGGTCGCGCAGGCGGAGGACGTCCGCGAGGAGCAGCCCGCCGGGTCGCGCCGCCGACGCCGGCGCCGTGGCTCCGGCGAGGAGCCCGAGGCTCAGGCGGCCGAGGCCCCCGCCGCCCGGACCCCCGCAGCCGCGAGCGCCGAGTCCGCCGAGTCCGCAGAGGACGAGACGGATGAGGACGACGAGTCCGCCGACGACCAGGCCGACGGCGACGACCAGGACGAGTCCGAGGGCAGCGGCTCACGCCGGCGCCGCCGCCGGGGCGGTCGCCGCCGCCGGCGTGGCGAGTCCGCCGACTCCGACGCCGAGGACACCGCAGACGCCGAGTCCGACCAGTCCGCCGCGCAGTCCGCCGCGCAGGAGAGCGAGGACAGCGCCTCGCAGACCGACGAGGACCAGGACGACTCCGACGACACCGACCGGGACGAGTCGGCCGGGGGCGGCTCCAGCAGCAGCCGTCGTCGCCGTCGCCGCCGTCGCCGCGCCGGTGACTCCGGCGCCGAACCCGAGTCCTCCGACGACCCCGAGCGCACCGTCGTCAAGGTCCGCGAGCCCCGTCCCGCGCGGGAAAGGGCTGCCGAGCCCTCCGACGAGGTGCAGTCCATCAAGGGCTCCACCCGTCTGGAGGCCAAGAAGCAGCGCCGCCGCGAAGGCCGCGAGCAGGGCCGCCGCCGCGTCCCGATCATCACCGAGGCCGAGTTCCTGGCCCGCCGCGAGGCCGTCGAGCGCGTGATGGTCGTCCGCCAGCACGGCGACCGCACACAGATCGGCGTCCTCGAGGACAACGTGCTCGTCGAGCACTACGTCAACAAGGAGCAGTCGACCTCGTACGTCGGCAATGTCTACCTCGGCAAGGTGCAGAACGTGCTGCCGTCGATGGAGGCCGCCTTCATCGACATCGGCAAGGGCCGCAACGCCGTCCTGTATGCCGGTGAGGTCAACTTCGAGGCGCTGGGCATGGCCAACGGGCCGCGCCGCATCGAGTCCGCCCTGAAGTCCGGCCAGTCCGTGCTCGTCCAGGTGACGAAGGACCCCATCGGCCACAAGGGCGCCCGTCTGACCAGCCAGGTCTCCCTGCCGGGCCGGTACCTCGTGTACGTGCCCGAGGGCTCCATGACCGGCATCAGCCGCAAGCTGCCCGACACCGAGCGGGCCCGGCTGAAGACGATCCTCAAGAAGATCGTCCCCGAGGACGCGGGCGTCATCGTGCGCACCGCCGCCGAGGGCGCGAGCGAGGACGAGCTGCGCCGGGACGTCGAGCGGCTGCAGGGGCAGTGGGAGGACATCCAGAAGAAGGCCAAGAACGGCGGCAACGCGCCGACGCTGCTGTACGGCGAGCCGGACATGACCGTCCGGGTCGTGCGCGACATCTTCAACGAGGACTTCTCCAAGGTCGTCGTCAGCGGCGACGAGGCCTGGTCGACCATCCACGGGTACGTCTCGCACGTCGCGCCCGACCTCGCCGAGCGGCTGCAGAAGTGGACCTCCGAGGTCGACGTCTTCGCCACCTACCGGATCGACGAGCAGCTCGCCAAGGCCCTCGACCGCAAGGTCTGGCTGCCCAGCGGCGGTTCGCTGGTGATCGACCGGACCGAGGCGATGGTCGTCGTCGACGTCAACACCGGCAAGTTCACCGGCCAGGGCGGCAACCTCGAGGAGACCGTCACCAGGAACAACCTGGAGGCGGCCGAGGAGATCGTGCGTCAGCTGCGGCTGCGCGACCTCGGCGGCATCATCGTGATCGACTTCATCGACATGGTGCTGGAGCAGAACCGGGACCTGGTGCTGCGGCGCCTGCTGGAGTGCCTGGGCCGGGACCGTACGAAGCACCAGGTCGCCGAGGTGACCTCGCTGGGCCTCGTGCAGATGACCCGCAAGCGGGTCGGGCAGGGACTGCTGGAGTCCTTCTCCGAGTCCTGCGTCCACTGCAACGGGCGCGGTGTCATCGTGCACATGGAGCAGCCGACCTCGCCCGGAGGCGGCGGCAAGCGCAAGAAGCGCGCGCGGGCCGGTGCCGCCGAGGAGCCGCACGTCCACGAGGCCGCCGCCGCGACCGCCGAGCAGGAGGCGGAGACCGAGGCGGAGGTCGTCGCCGAGGTCGCCGAACCGGTCGCGCTGCCCGAGCCGGCCTTCGAGCCGGACGAGGAGCTGTTCAACAGTGCCGCCGAGGCGGAGGCCGCGGCCACGCGTGGCCGGACGCGGCGCCGGGCGAGCCGGCGGGCGTCCGCTCCGGCGGGCTCGCCCCGCGGTGAGACGGCGGAGCCGCAGGCCGAGCAGGGCAGGGGCCGGGCCGAGGCGCCGACCGCTCAGGACGTGACCGTCGAGGAGGAGGCCGCACGCCCGGTGCAGCCGGAGCCGGCCGCCGAGGCGCACGCCGAGCCGGTGGCCGTCGAGGACCCGGTGGTCGAGGCCCCGGCCCCGGCTGCCGAGGAGGCCGCGCCCAAGGGCCGTGGCCGCCGCCGGGCGACGCGCAAGGTGTCCGCGCCGGCCGGTTCCCCGGCGGGGGCGGAGGCGACCGTGGTGACGGTCTCCGAGACCGCGCCCGCGGCTCCGGAGGCGCCCGAGCCGGCCGAACAGCTCGAGCCGGCCGCCGAGGCACCCGCCGAGAGCGTCGCCCCGGCCCGTCCGCGGCGCCGTGCCGTGCGCAAGCCCACCGCGCCCACCGCGTCCGAGGAGACGGCAGTCGTGGTCGTACCGTCGGCCGCGTCCGAGCCCGCCCCCGAGGCGGCCGCCGCGGAGGGCGTCGCCGTGGAGGAGGGCGCCGAGTCGGCCCCGGCCAAGAAGACGGCCCGCAAGACGGCCAAGAAGGCCACGGCCAAGAAGGCCGCCACCAAGAAGACCGCGGCGAAGAAGACCGTGGCCAAGAAGGCGACGGCGAAGAAGGCGGCGAAGACCACCAAGACCGCCGCCAAGAAGACCGCGTCGAAGAAGACCGTGGCGGCGGAGCAGTCCGCGTCCTCCGCGCCCTCCGTCTCGGCTGCCACCGACGAGGGCTGACCGGCGTCGGTGTCCGCCGGGGCGTGCGCGACCGCGCGTACGTCCCGGCGGACGCGACCGGCGTGACCGGTCGCACAGAGGGCGGGCCCGGCTCGGTTTGACCCCTTCGGTCGCGGCCCCGTAACCTTGACTGTCGGCGTGTCGACTGACGCGTCACATCCCCGTAAACCTCATCCTCCAGGGCGCCGGGCGCCCGGGAGAGGCTGCTCGCTGTGTCGGGCTGCTGGCCTGCGGGGGTGCCGTTTCCCGAGCGAGAGAGTGAGTCCCGCGTGTACGCCATCGTGCGCAGCGGTGGCCGTCAGCACAAGGTTGCTGTCGGTGACATCGTTGAGGTTGACAAGATTTCCACTGCCAAGGTTGGCGACACGGTCGAGCTCTCGACCCTGCTCGTTGTCGACGGCGACGCCGTGACCAGCGACCCGTGGGTGCTGGCCGGTATCAAGGTCCAGGCCGAGGTCGTGGACCACCACAAGGGCCAGAAGATCGACATTCTGCGCTACAAGAACAAGACCGGTTACCGCCGTCGCCAGGGCCACCGCCAGCAGTACACGGCGATCAAGGTCACTGAGATCCCCGCGGCTGCGAAGTAAGGGACTGAGGAGAAATGGCACACAAGAAGGGCGCATCGTCCACCCGGAACGGTCGCGACTCCAATGCCCAGCGGCTCGGCGTGAAGCGCTTCGGCGGTCAGGTCGTCAACGCGGGTGAGATCCTGGTCCGTCAGCGCGGCACCCACTTCCACCCGGGCGCCGGCGTCGGCCGTGGCGGCGACGACACGCTGTTCGCCCTCGAGGCCGGTTCGGTGCAGTTCGGCACCCACCGTGGCCGCAAGGTCGTGAACATCGTTCCGGTCGCCTGACCGGAAGCTTTCGCGAGGCGGACCTCACTTCCCTCACGGGAAGCGGGTCCGCCTTTCGCGTGTTACGCAGAGAACGACCCCGTACAACCCCGTACACAACGGCCGTACATCACTGGAGGCACACACCATGACCACCTTCGTGGACCGCGTCGAGCTGCATGTCGCCGCGGGTAGCGGAGGCCACGGCTGTGCCTCCGTCCACCGTGAGAAGTTCAAGCCGCTCGGCGGGCCCGACGGCGGCAACGGCGGTCGTGGCGGGGACGTGATCCTCACTGTCGACCAGTCCGTCACCACGCTCCTCGACTACCACCACTCCCCGCACCGCAAGGCCACGGGCGGCAAGCCCGGCGAGGGCGGCAACCGCTCCGGCAAGGACGGGCAGGACCTGGTCCTGCCGGTGCCGGACGGCACGGTGGTGCTGGACAAGGCGGGCAACGTCCTCGCCGATCTGGTCGGGCAGGGCACCTCGTACGTCGCCGCGCAGGGAGGCCGGGGCGGGCTCGGCAACGCGGCGCTGGCCTCCGCCCGGCGCAAGGCGCCCGGGTTCGCGCTGCTCGGCGAGCCGGGGGACCTGCAGGACATCGTCCTGGAGCTGAAGACCGTCGCCGACGTGGCGCTGGTCGGGTACCCGAGCGCCGGCAAGTCGTCGCTGATCTCGGTGCTGAGCGCCGCCAAGCCGAAGATCGCCGACTACCCCTTCACCACGCTCGTGCCGAACCTCGGTGTCGTCACGGCCGGTTCCACGGTGTACACGATCGCCGACGTGCCCGGGCTGATCCCCGGGGCCAGCCAGGGCAAGGGCCTGGGCCTGGAGTTCCTGCGGCACGTGGAGCGGTGCAGTGTGCTCGTGCACGTCCTGGACACGGCCACGCTGGAGTCGGAGCGCGACCCGGTCTCCGACCTCGACATCATCGAGGAGGAGCTGCGGCAGTACGGCGGGCTGGACAACCGGCCGCGCATGGTCGTCCTGAACAAGATCGACGTACCGGACGGCAAGGACCTGGCCGAGATGGTGCGGCCCGACCTGGAGGCGCGCGGCTATCGCGTGTTCGAGGTTTCGGCCGTGGCGCACCTGGGGCTGAAGGAGCTGTCGTACGCGCTCGCGGAACTCGTGGCGAAGGCGCGGGCCGCGAAGCCGAAGGAAGAGGCCACGCGGATCGTGATCCGGCCCAAGGCCGTGGACGACACCGGCTTCACCGTGACGCGCGAGGCCGATGGGCTGTTCCGGGTGCGCGGCGAGAAGCCCGAGCGGTGGGTGCGGCAGACCGACTTCAACAACGACGAGGCGGTCGGCTACCTGGCGGACCGGCTCAACCGGCTCGGTGTCGAGCAGGAGCTGATGAAGGCGGGCGCCCGGGGTGGCGACGGTGTCGCCATCGGTCCCGAGGAGAACGCCGTGGTCTTCGACTGGGAGCCGTCCGTGATGGCCGGGGCCGAGATGCTCGGCCGGCGCGGTGAGGACCACCGGCTGGAGGAGGCGCGGCCGGCGGCGCAGCGCCGCAGGGACCGGCAGGCCGAGCGGGACGAGGCGCAGCAGGAGTTCGACGACTTCGAGCCGTTCTGAGTCGACGGCAAGCGCGCATACGCAACGGATCCCACGGCAACCAAGTGGTCCCCCGGTGAGTCGTACTGGGCGGCGCGGGTGAGGATCTTGTTCCTCGCCGCGTGACAACTGCCCAGCTGACCACTGGAGTTCACGTGCCCCAGTCCATGAGCAAGCGCAGGATCGGCCGAGGAGTCGCGGTGGCCGTCGCGGTTGTCGCGGCGGTCGCCACCCCGACGGCCGCGCACGCCGCCCCCGTCGCCCCGCCCACCGCGGCGAAGCTCCACGACGACTTCAACGGCGACGGCTACGCCGACCTCGCCGTGGCCGCCCCGACCGCGACCGTCGGCGGCAAGAAGGGCGCCGGATACGTCGCCGTGGTCTACGGCTCGCGGAACGGGCTGGACGTGACGAAGCGGCAGGTGCTCACCCAGAGCACGGCCGGCGTGCCCGGCAGCCCCGAGACGGACGACGCGTTCGGCAGCGCGCTCACCACCGCCGACCTCGACCGTGACGGGTACGCGGACCTGGTGGTCGGCGTGGGAAACGAGGACACGGCTGACGGCGGTGAGGAGTCCGGGCTGGTCGAGGTCCTCTGGGGTGGCGCGAAGGGCCTGTCCGGCGGGGCCGTCCTGGCCACCGGGACGACCTACGACCGGCTCGGTGGCAAGGGCCGCCTGATCGTCGGGGACACGAACGGCGACGGCGCCGGGGACCTGGTGACCGCGGAGAATCATTTCAATCTGCGTGTGCTGAAAGGCCCGTTCGCCCGGGACGGCTCCGCGGCTCACGGCGAACAACTCGTGACGGACGAGTTCGACAGCCGCGTTCTCGACCTGGCCGCCGGCGACGTCAACGGTGACGGCGTCACGGACGTCGCCGCCGTCCAGAACGACGGCGACGAGTTCGACGCCCGCCGGGTCGTGTACTGGCTGGGTACCCGGCAGGGACTCAAGCCGTACACCACCGTGCAGGGCGGCGACGGCTACCGGCTCCAGGGCGGCGAGAACCTCGACATCGGGGACGTCGACCGGGACGGTTACGACGACATCGTGGTCGGCCGGGCCGTCGACGGGTACGACAGCGACCTCGACACCCCCGCCGCCAAGGGCGGCCGGGTCACCTGGATCCCGGGCGGCCCGGACGGGCCCGACGGTGTGAAGGCCGAACACCTCAACCAGGACAGCCCCGGTGTGCCCGGCAGCGCCGAGGCGGGCGACGGCTTCGGGACCGACGTCCAGGTCGCGGACGTCAACGGCGACGGATACCCGGACGTGGCGACCGGGCTGCCCGGTGAGAACCTGGGCAGTGTGGCGGACGCGGGGGCCGTCGTCGTACTGCCCGGCATCGCGCGCGGACTCACCGGCACCGGCGCCCAGGTGGTCACGCAGAACACGCCCGACGTGCCGGGCACCCCCGAGAAGAGCGACGCCTTCGGCCGGGCCGTCCACCTCGCCGACGCCGACGACGACGGCCTGGCCGACCTGGCCGCGGGCGCGCCGGGGGAGAACGGCAACGCCGGGTCCGTGTGGTACTTCAGGTCCGGCCCGACGAGCGTCGTGAGCCCGAACGCCACGACTGCCTTCGGCAACACCCTCCTCGGTACGACTGCCACGGGCGCACGCCTCGGCACCGGCTTCGCCTACTGATCACCCGTCAGACCCGCCCCGGCAACGGCTTGTTCCAGCGCCGGCGGCGGGTCTTCGGCTGTCTGCCTAGTTGTCATGTACGTGAATCCCGACGTTCAGCGGGCGGACCGCCCGCAGGCGTGAAGCTTCCCAGTGTCCAAGTGGCCGGAGAGGTGAGGGAGTCAGTCGATGACCGGAGCAGTATCCCCCGACCGACGCCGCCTTCTGACCGCCGGTGCCGCGGTGCTCGGTGCCGCGGCCTCCGCCCAGCTGTGGGTTCCGGCCGCCGCGCACGCGGCCGGGACGCCGCTGCCCGACGGGGTGTTCAGCCTCGGCGTCTCCTCCGGCGACCCGCTGCCGGACGGCGTCGTGCTGTGGACCCGGCTCGCCCCGGATCCGCTGAACGGCGGGGGGATGCCCGACCGGAAGGTGCCCGTGGAGTGGCAGGTCGCGGAGGACCACCGCTTCAGAAAGCTCGTCCGACGGGGCACCGCCCAGGCCCGGCCCGAGTACGGGCACAGCGTTCACGTGGACGTACGGGGCCTGCGCGTGGACCGTTCGTACTGGTACCGCTTCCGTACCGGCGGGCAGCTCTCACCCGTCGGCCGCACCCGTACCGCGCCCCACCCCCACAGCTCCGGCGGCTTCCTGCGCATGGCCCTCGCCTCCTGCCAGAACTGGCAGCACGGCTACTTCACGCCATACGCCGACATGCTGCGGCAGGACCCGGACGTCGTGGTCTTCGTCGGCGACTACATCTACGAGTCCACGCCCTCGGCGACGGGCGTCCGGCGGCACGAGGGGACCGGCGAGCCGTTCAGCCTGGCCCAGTACCGCAACCGGTACGCGCAGTACCGCACCGACCCGGACCTCGCGGCGATGCACGCGAACGCGCCCTTCGTGGTGAGCTTCGACGACCACGAGGTGGACAACGACTTCGCCGGACAGATCCCGCAGGACCCCGGCAAGCAGCCGCACGACGCGTTCGTGGCCCGGCTGACCGCGGCCTACCAGGCGTTCTACGAGCACATGCCGGTCCGGGCCACCGCCGTCCCCACGGGTCCGCACATCCGGATGTACCGCCGCCTGGAGTTCGGCCGCCTGGCCCGCCTGAACGTCCTGGACACCCGGCAGTACCGCAGCGACCAGGCCACCAGCCAGGCCGGCGCCCAGGACCCGTCGCTGACCATGCTGGGCGCGCGGCAGAAGCGGTGGCTGCTGAACGGGCTGCAGGACTCGCCCGCCCGCTGGAACCTCATCGCCTCCCAGATCATGATGGCCGAGACGGACCTCAAGGTCGGCGAGGGCAAGCTCTGGTTCTACGACGCCTGGGACGGCTACCAGGCCGAACGCAACCGTTTCATGCGGGAGTTCAAGCAGGTCCGCAACCCGGTCGTGCTCTCCGGTGACCGGCACCTGACCATGATCAGCGACCTCAAGGAGGACTACGCCGACCCGGACTCCGTGGTCGTCGGCGCCGAGTTCGTCGGCACCTCCGTCTCCAGCAACGGCGACCAGGACCAGGAGGCCTTCCGCAGGGAGTGGGACCCGAGGCGCCCGGACAACCCGCACTGGAAGCTGCTCGACGCGCACCGCGGCTACCACCTGTTCGACATCCGCCGGGACGGCATCGACGCGCGGGTGCGCGTGGTCGACACCGTCCGGCAGCCGACGGCGACCGCGAGCACGCAGGCCCGGCTGAGGGGCGAGGCGGGCCGCCCGGGAGTCGAGGTCGTCTGACACCCGCGCCCGACACCCGACCCGGCGCCGCCGCCCGCGTGAGCCCGGTACTCCTCGGAGTGCCGGGCTCTTCGCCGTACCGGACCGCCGTGCGGAACCGGGGAGCCTGTGAGAAGTCCGACCCGGGCCTGCCGCGTATGGCTCTCCGAGGCCGGAGTGCTGCGGAATCCTGATCAGGCATTCCGCGTCAATGGGCGGCCCTGCGGGCCGCATTCGCGGCCGGGTCCATGAAGGAGGCGTGCAGCCGTGCCCCGGGACGTGAAGAACCGCACACCACGGCGCGGATCCCGCCACCGCGAGCGGCGGACCCGGTATGCGGGGCATCGTCAAAGCGCGTACCGTGCACGGGACATCGTCCAAGGAACCGGCGCTGGGCCTCGGTCGCCGCCGTCCCGAGCGGCTCCGACGTCGCTGAGCTTCTGTGGGGTTGCTCACAGCGTACTTCCCCGGGGCCCGCACAGTCGTCTCACCAACCAGAAGGAGTGGGAGGTGAATGACAGGTTGCGCGCACATATGCGGCAGAGGTCGCTCATCTTGCACCGCAATAACCACAAGTGGGACCATTTTGGAGTCCCCTGTCGCCCCGAGGTAGGTCGCCTGTGTCCCAGCACATAGCCAAGCCCCGTACTACCGCAGTGGTTCTGGCCGGTGGCACCGGCCAGCGCGTGGGTCTGTCGATCCCCAAGCAGCTGCTGAAGATCGCCGGCAAGGCAGTCATCGAGCACACGCTGGCCACTTTCGAGAACGCCGACTCGATCGACGACATCATCGTGCTGATGGCGCCTGGTTATGTGCCCGACATCGAGAAGATTGTCGCGAAGGCCGGATTCAAGAAGGTCTCGAAGATCATCGAGGGCGGCGCCACGCGGAACGAGACCACTGAGCGCGCCATCTCGGCCCTGGGCGAGGGCCTCGCCGAGGGCGAGGACGCCAACGTCCTCTTCCACGACGCCGTGCGCCCCCTGCTGTCGCAGCGCGTCATCGACGACTGCGTCACCGCGCTGGAGCGCTACCAGGCCGTCGACGTGGCCATCCCGTCCGCCGACACCATCATCGTCACGCGCACGCACGGCGAGGACGGCGAGTTCATCACCGAGATCCCGGACCGCTCCCGGCTGCGCCGCGGCCAGACGCCGCAGGCCTTCAAACTGTCCACGATCAAGCGGGCCTACGAGGTCGCCGCCGGCGACCCCAACTTCCAGGCCACAGACGACTGCTCCGTCGTGCTCAAGTACCTGCCGGACGTGCCGATCCACGTCGTCGCGGGTGACGAGTACAACATGAAGGTCACCCAGCCCGTCGACGTCTTCATCGCCGACAAGCTCTTCCAGCTGGCCTCCACGGCCGTGCCCGAGCAGGTCTCCGAGGAGGCCTACCGCGAGCTGCTGACCGGCAAGACGTTCGTCGTCTTCGGCGGCTCCTACGGCATCGGCAAGGACATCGCCGAGCTCGCCGAGTCCTACGGGGCCAAGGTCTACGCCCTGGGCCGCTCCACCACCGGTACCCACGTGGAGAATCCGGAGGAGGTCGACGACGCCCTGTCCAAGGCGTACGCCGAGACCGGCCGCATCGACTACGTGGTGAACACCGCGGGCGTGCTGCGCATCGGCAAGCTCGCCGAGACCGACAACGCCACCATCGAGGAGGCACTGAAGGTCAACTACCTGGCCCCGGTGCAGATCGCCCGGTCCTCGTACAAGTACCTGTCCGAGACCAAGGGCCAGCTGCTGCTGTACACCTCCAGCAGCTACACCCGGGGCCGCGCCGAGTACAGCCTGTACTCCTCGACCAAGGCCGCCATGGTGAACCTCACCCAGGCGCTGTCCGACGAGTGGGCCGGTGACGGCGTCCGCGTCAACTGCGTCAACCCCGAGCGCACCGCCACCCCGATGCGCACCAAGGCCTTCGGCCAGGAGCCGAGCGGCTCGCTGCTGTCCTCCGAGGCCGTGGCGCGCACCTCACTGGACGTGCTGCTGTCCGAGCTGACCGGCCACGTCATCGACGTCCGCCAGCAGGATCCGACGGCCGGCGCGGCCCGGGCCTCCGGCTTCGAGCAGGCGCTGGCCTCGGTGCTGGACCGGCAGGACGACGTGTAATAATTGGCGTCAAATAGACTTTGGTAATTCAGGCCTCTGCGCTCTCCTGTTGACGAACTCGGTTACAGGAGTGTTCGCAGGGGCCTGAATCCATAGCCCTCGGAATATTCACAGACCAGCCGCATTCTTGAACAAGACCGGTACACCCTCCCAAGAGCAGGTTTCTCCGTGATATCCACCGCTATTCGGGTCGCCCGGGTGGGCAGCGCGGCCGAACTGGCCGCGGCGGTCCTCATGGTGGCGGGCTTCCCCGCCCTCATGCTGGCCGCGCTCGTCCCGAGCGTCCCCGCCTTCGCGGCAGCGGCCGCCGTGACGTACCTGGCGGACCACTATCTGCACCGCAAGGGCAGCTACCTGATCAACCGCCTCGGCAAGGTCCGGGCCGGCCTGTCGATCCGCTTCCTGATCCGGCAGCTGCTCCTCGTCCTGCTGCTGGCCCGGCTGTCCCTCGCGGACAACCTGATCTACTACGGTGCGATCGCCTGCTTCATCGCCTTCTACGGGCTGCAGGCCCCGCACGGCGCGCTGGTCCAGCTGGCCCGCAACCGCCGTCGCATGCCGGTCGCCACCCGCAACGTCGATCTCAAGTCGCGCATCCGCATCCCGGACGCCCCGCCGCGCCGGCTGCTGCACCGCTCCGCCGAGAAGATGCTGCACCTCGATCTCGCGGCTGTCGTCGGCATCCTGGTCGCCGCGCAGGTGAATTCGGCCCTGGTCGGGTTCATCGGCATCGGCGTCACGGTGGCCCTCGCCACCCTGTACGTCCTGGCTCTCATGCCGTACGTCCGCGGCCGGAGGATCGCGCCGAACGCCGAGCGGGTCCTGGCCGCCGTCGACGACTGGCTGGGGGAGTACAAGCCGGAGACGGTCCTGTACTTCTCCGGGTCGAAGGACTCCGCCTACCAGGTCAACATGTGGCTGGACACCATGGAGAACCTGGACTCCAAGCCGCTGATCATCCTGCGTGAGCGGGCCATCCTGAACAACCTGGTGCCCACCACGGTCCCCGTCATCTGCGTGCCCGGAGGGGTGCACCTGATGAACATGGACCTGTCCACGGTGCGTGTCGCGCTCTACGCGGCCAACGTCGGCAAGAACATCCACCTGCTGCGTGTGCCCACCATGAAGCACGTCTTCATCGGCCACGGCGACAGCGACAAGCTCGCCAGCGTCAACCCGTACAGCAAGGCCTACGACGAGGTATGGACGGCCGGCCGCGCGGGCCGCGACCGCTACGCCATCGCCGACGTCGGTGTCCGCGACGACGACATCGTCGAGGTCGGCCGCCCGCAGCTCGCCCCCATCCAGACCTGGCAGGGCGTGCCCGAGGGGCGGATCCCGACCGTCCTGTACGCCCCCACCTGGGAGGGCTGGGACGACAACCCGGGCAACACCTCGATCCTGCTGGCCGGCGAGAACATCGTGCGCAAGCTCGTCGCCGCCGACCCGCCGGTCCGCGTGCTGTACAAGCCGCACCCGTTCACCGGCACCCGCAGCGAGGACGCCAAGGACGCCCACCAGCGCATCACCGCGCTGGTGCGGAAGGCCGCCGCCGAGCGCGCCGTCAGCACGCGGTTCGTCGCCGACACCGCCGCCCAGGCGCAGGCCAAGGCCGAGCTGGCCCGGATCGAGGCCCGGCTCGCCCAGCTGTCCGGCTCCGGCGGCGACCGGGGTGACGAGGCCGAGGCCACCCGTGAGGGGCTGATCGACGTCGCCCGGCACGAGGAGGCCGCCCGGCTGCGCGCCGAGTGGAACGACGCCTACTGGCGTTCCTTCCCCTCCTGGGAGCACCGCGTCATCACCGGTGCCGAGCCGCGGCTGTACGACTGCTTCAACGTCTCCGACGCGATGGTCTCCGACATCTCCAGCGTGGTCTCCGACTTCATCGCGAGCGGCAAGCCGTACGCCGTCACGGACTCCGCGGAACTGGGCGTCGAGGAGTTCAAGCGGAACAACACGGCGGTGCGTGCCGCAGTGATCCTCTCCAACAGCGCGACCGAGCTGGGCGAGCTGCTGGGCGCCGTCCGCGACCCGGCCGCCGATCCGCTGGCCGAGGACCGCAAGGAGCTCAAGCAGTACCTGCTGGGCCCGGACGAGCCGACCTCCCTGGAGCAGTTCAACACCGCCGTCGCGAACCTCGCGCTCAAGGCCGAGACGCGCAACGTCGGCCAGGAGTCACGGGCGGGGGCCGCCGGCGCCGAGGCCGGGCTGGCAAACGCCGTGCCCGGGCAGCGGGTGTCCGCGGCCGGCGACACGGACGGTGTCGGCGCGGGCTGAACTGCCGTAGCCGAGTGAAGAGTTCGGCCCCGAGGAGGTTCTCCTCGGGGCCGAACTCTTTCGCTTTCCCGCCCCCTGTGAACTCACCGTGTGAGGTGACTCACTAACACGTGCGTGCGAGGCAACCGCTTGCCTCGATCACCCGTCTACCAAGTAGCGAATGAGGCGATACGGGGGGAATATCCCATTGAATAGGGGGAACGTGGCCGTGACGCAGCCTGATGTGAGCGTGGTCATCGGGGCGTACGAAGCGATGCCGTATCTGATCGAGTGCCTCTCGTCCGTCGAGGCACAGACCATCGATCCGGAGCGCATCGAGGTCATCGCGGTGGACGACGGATCGACGGACGGCACGGGGGAGTACCTGGAGGAGTTCGCCGAACGGGCTCCCATGCACGTCCTGGTGATCCGGCAGGAGAACTCCGGCGGCCCCAGCGGCCCCCGCAACCTCGGCCTGGGCAAGGCGAGCGGACGCTACGTCTTCTTCCTCGACGCCGACGACCGGCTCGGCCCCGAGGCGCTGGAGCGCATGGTCGCCATGGCCGACCGGGCCGGCACGGACGTGGTCCTCGGCAAGGTCGAGGGCGTCAACCGCTCGGCGCCGAAGTCCATGTGGGGCAGGACGGTGGAGCGGACGGACGTCTACTCCTCCAACATCAAGTTCACGCTCAGCGCGCAGAAGCTGTTCCGCCGCGCGCTGCTGGAGCGGCACGGCATGCGGTTCGACGAGTCGCTGTTCACCGGCGAGGACGCGCTGTTCACCATGGAGGCGTACCTGCGGGCGGACGGCGTGTCCGTGGTGGCCGACCACACCTGCTACTACCTGGTGGGCCGTGACGACGGCAAGCACGTGACGAAGAGCGGCAGTTACACGCTGCGCTTCGACTCCGCGCGGGCCCTGATGGATCTCATCGCCGAACTCGTCCCCGCGGGCGGCCGGCGCGACCAGCTGATGGTCCGGCCCTTCGTCGTCACGCTGCTGCCGCAGTTCGGGCCCAAGTACCTGACGGACAGCGAGGAGATCCGCCGGCACAAGTTCGAGCTGGCGAAGCCGCTGATGGACGCCTACTGGAGCGAGGGGGTCGCCCAGCGACTCAAGGTCCACGAGCGGCTGCGGCTGCACCTGGTCGCCGAGCAGCGCCCGGAACTGCTGCCGGACGTCGTCACGTTCGTCAAGGCCAAGAAGCAGGCGGCGGCCCTCCTGGAGAAGAAGGGCCGCCGGGTCTACCTGGCCTACCCGCACTTCCGCGACCGCGCCGCGGGCATCCCCGACGCGGTGTACCTCGCCGAGCCCCGAGAGGCCCGCGCGTTCCCGGGCTACCGGGAGGGCGGCGCCGACACGCTCATGCGACGGGCGGTGCGCAAGGCCCGGCGGGTGCTGCCGTCCCGCGAGGTGCGGTCCGCGGCGTGAAGGCCGGCCGGGGAGTGCGGATGCGGTGGTGCGGGTGCCGGCCCGGTGTGCACAGCGGCGCGGGGCCACCGGACGTTTCCGGTGACCCCGCGGCCGTCTCGTCGTGCCGCCGGTCAGCGCGGGGCGGTGGGCACTCCGGCCGGGTCGCTCGCCGTCCTGGTGCGCTGGCCCGGCACTGCCGACAGGTGCTCCGCCGCCAGCCGTTCCGCCACCCGGGCCTGGTGGTCCCGGGCCTCCTCGCACAGTGCCCGCACGGCCTCGTTGAAGCGCTCCTGCGACGACGGCTCGGCCGGACCCAGCAGGCGCCGCTTCAACTCGGCCCGAGCCTCGCCCAGGTTGTCCTTCTCCGGGCGCCGGACCGTCTCCAGCAGGCCCGCCACCCCCGCCGCGTCCGGCGTCAGCACGGTCGCCGCCGCCACCGTCGGGAACGCCGCACGGAAGGCGTCCTCGGGCAGACCGCTGGTGTTGGCCACCGCGTACGGCTTCTCGCTCGCCAGGAAGTCGCTGATCACGCTCGACACATCACTGATCAGCAGGTCGGCCGCGTTGTAGCAGGAGTACAGCGTGGGCCGGACGTCCGTGATGATCTGGTGCTCACCCTCCGGCAGCGAGGCCCAGTACGCCTCCTCCCACGCGGCCGTCGCCCGTGCCACCGCCTCCGCGCGGCCCGGCTCCGGCGCCGACTGCACCAGCATCCGCTCCACGGTGTCGGCCCCGGCCCGGAAGACGGACGTGGTCAGCCGGTCCAGCTCGGCGGTGCGTTCCGTCAGTGCCGCGGTGGCGGCAGCGGCCGCAGGTGCCGGGTGGCGCGTCCCCGTCCGCTCCCGGTTCGCCGACCGGATCAGCTCGCGGATGCGCAGGTCGGCCGCGCCCGCGCGCGGGTCCACCGAGCCCGTCAGCGGGTGCGGCTTGTACAGCAGCCGTACGCCCGGGTCGGCGAGCAGCGCCCGCACCAGGTTCTCACCGGCCGCGATCACCGACGTGTTGCCGGGGTTGCCGTCCCAGCCCTCCCAGGTCGGCGCGTACAGGACGGTCGTCCAAGTCCCGGTCGGCGGGCCCGCGTACGGCGTCACGCCGTCCAGCTGCGGGCGGCCCGTCTCCACCACGTCCTTGTCCTCGACGCCCACCTCGGCCAGGGCGTACCGCTCGCGCGCCGCGGGCCCGGCGACCCACACCTCGTCGTAGGCCTTCGCGTACGGGTTGCAGGAGGACAGCTTGTCGCTCTCGCCGTGGTTGACGAAGGTGTGCCTGATCGTGGGGATGCGCAGCACCTGGGAGGTCTTGCCGGAGTTCGACGGGTGGATGAGGACCTGGAGCGTGGAGTGCTCCAGCCGCATCAGCGTGGCCACCTTCGGCAGGCAGACGACCGGGATGTCCGTCGCCGCGATCTTCTGGACCATGAACCGCTCGCGCAGCACGATGACCGGCCTGCCGTCCAGCTTCGCGAGCGGCTCCAGCCACATGTTCGCCTGGTACGCCGAGGAGGCGCCGCCGGAGAAGTACAGGCCGACGGTCGGCCGGTACTCCGCCAGCCATCCGTCGAACCACTCCAGTACCTCCTGCTCGCCTGCCGGACGGCGGCCCGGCAGCAGCCGGAGCAGCAGCGCGCCGAGGCCGGCCAGCCCGAGGGCGAGGGAGAGCGCGATGCCGACGGCCGCGTACAACGGCTCGTCGCCCGCCGCGGCGGCCAGCAGCCCCGCCGTCGCGGGCAGGCCGAACACCAGCAGCCGCTGGCCGGGGCGGCGCAGCAGCAGGGCCGGGGCCGGAGACAGCCGCAGCGCCGAGGCGTCGATGTTCCGGGTCACCACCGGCAGCGTGCGGGTACGGCGCACCAGCACGGAGACCGCCTGGATCGCGCAGTGCAGCGCGTAGAAGGCGAACAGCCCGGCGACCAGAGGGGCGTACACCGTCTCCCGGTCCTGCTCGCCGAGCCGCAGCAGGCCCACCACCAGCAACAGGTCCCGCAGGACGTGCCGTACGGTGATGTCTGCGTGTGACTTGGCGAACAGCGACAGCACCCCGCGCTGCCACCGGTACAGCACGCCCTCGGTGGCCAGCGAGACGGCGGTCGCGGCCAGCAGCAGCGGGACGTGGGGCAGCAGCGCCGCGACCGCCTGCGCGGCGAACGCGGCGGCCAGGACGACGGTCACCAGCCCCTTGAGCAGGGCCGGCGGGTGGGGGAGAGGTAGGGGCACTGCGGTCACTCCAGGAGCATCAGGTCGGCGCAGGTCAGCCGTCCGGGTTAACGCGCGGCGACATCCTGACGACACGCGTGTGTCGATCAGGGTACTGGGGCGGCCGCCGTGTGCGTGTCCCCGGACCGTAACGGAAGATCGCCTTCATGTCATGAGACGGGGGCGACGAAGGGTGGCTGCCGTCCCGCTTGCCGCAGGGCGTAGCGGAAGATCGCGTTCCTGTCATCAGGCGGGGGCGAAGATGTGCGGCTGCCGTCCCGTGACGCGGGTGGCACCGTCCGTAGCGTGGACCGGCGCCGCGCCCCGTCCGGCCGTCCCGTAGATTTCCTGGTGAGCGACCGAATCGACGCGAGGGGACGGACGGCGACGTGGCAGGGGCAAGGCAGGCCGTGGGCGAGGCTCGCAGGATCGTCGTCAAGGTCGGGTCCTCCTCGCTGACCACCGCCTCCGGCGGCCTGGACGCGGACCGCGTGGACGCGCTGGTCGACGTGCTCGCCAAGATCCGCGGCGAGGGGGCGGCCCGCAGGGCCTCGGCCGAGGGCGGTGGCGGGAGACGGGTGGGTGGCGGGGAACGCGAGATCGTCCTGGTCTCCTCCGGAGCCATCGCCGCCGGTCTCGCCCCGCTCGGCCTGCGCCGCCGGCCCAGGGACCTGGCCCGGCAGCAGGCCGCCGCCAGCGTCGGCCAGGGCCTGCTGGTCGCCCGGTACACCGCCTCCTTCGCCCGCTACGGCGTCCGCGTCGGCCAGGTGCTGCTGACCTCGGACGACATGAGCCGCCGCGCGCACCACCGCAACGCCTCCCGCACCCTGGACAAACTGCTCGCGATGGGCGCGGTCCCGATCGTCAACGAGAACGACACCGTCGCCACGGACGAGATCCGCTTCGGCGACAACGACCGCCTCGCCGCCCTCGTCGCCCACCTCGTCCACGCCGACCTGCTGGTCCTGCTGTCCGACGTGGACGGCGTCTACGACGGCGACCCCGCCAGGCCCGGCACCTCCCGCATCGCCGAGGTGCGCGGCCCGTCCGACCTCGCGGACGTCGAGATCGGCAGCGCGGGCAAGGCCGGCGTCGGCACCGGCGGCATGGTCACCAAGGTCGAGGCCGCCCGGATCGCGGCCGCCGCGGGCGTCCCCGTCGTCCTCACCAGTGCCGTCCACGCGGCCGACGCCCTGACCGGCCAGGACACCGGCACCTACTTCCACCCCACCGGCAGGCGCTCCGCCGACCGGCTGCTGTGGCTCCAGCACGCCTCCACCCCGCAGGGCGCGCTCACTCTGGACGACGGCGCCGTGCGGGCCGTCGTCCAGGGCCGCAAGTCGTTGCTGCCCGCCGGGATCGCGGCGGTCGAGGGCGAGTTCAGCGCCGGCGACCCGGTCGAACTGCGGGACGGCACCGGGCACGCCGTGGCCCGCGGGCTCGTCAATTTCGACGCCAAGGAGATCCCCCGGCTGATCGGCCGCTCGACCCGCGAGCTGGCCCGGGATCTCGGGCCCGCGTACGAGCGCGAGGTCGTACACAGGGACGACCTGGTGGTCCTGCACCCGTAATGTGTCGAAACATCCGCCCTCGGTGGTGGACGTTCCGCAAAACCGCCACGCGATCCCTTGCGGCCTGCTCAACTTTGTCTCGGGGACCTGTTCCGCACACCGCCACTGAGCGAAGGAGGCCGTCGTGAGACGAGTGCGCCCGGGGACCGCCGCATCCCGCGGTGGTGCCGGCTCCCGTGGTGCCGGCTCCCGTGCGGCGGGCGACGAGCGCGCCCTGACGAGTGTGGCGGCCGGGGACCGGTTCGAGGGCGAGGAACCCGCGGACCTCCCGCGCCTGTGGCACGTCACCCTCAGCGTCTCCGGCAAGGAGGCCCCGCTCCCCGAGGTCCGGCGCGCCCTGGAGCAGCTCGCCCACGACCACCCCTTCCTCCTGACCAGCCGGTACGCCGTCGACCACGCGGAGATCCGGTACTGGGAGGAGGCCCGCGACCTGCACGACGCGGCGGCCGTCGCCCTGCGCCTGTGGGGCGAGCACCGGCAGACCGCCGGGCTGCCGCCCTGGGAGATCGTCGGCCTGGAGGTCATCGACCGCGCGACCTACCACCAGCGCATCGCCGAGGGGTACGGGCCCCCTCCGGCCTCGCCCGTCGGGGTTCACCCGTTTTGATCCGGTCCATGGAGTGTCTCGGGGTGTGGAACGCGCCGTGAACGGACGCGTTCCGCGCACTACCCTGCCCTCATGACCACGCTCTCTCCGTACGACTCCATGTCCCCGGTCACCCAGGCCGCCTACCGGGCCAAGGCCGCCGCCGCGAGCCTCGCGCCGCTGCCGCGGGCCGACAAGGACGACGCGCTGCTCGCCATCGCGGACGCGCTGGAGGTCCGGACGAGCGAGATCGTCGAGGCCAACGCCAAGGACGTGGCCAAGGCCCGCGAGGCCGGCATCAGCGAGGGCATGATCGACCGGCTCACGCTCACCCCCGAGCGGGTCCGCGCCATCGCCTCCGACGTCCGCGACGTCGCCGCCCTGCCCGACCCGGTCGGCGAGGTCGTCCGCGGCTCCACGCTGCCCAACGGAATCGACCTGCGCCAGGTCCGCGTGCCGCTCGGCGTCGTCGGGATCATCTACGAGGGCCGGCCCAACGTCACCGTGGACGCCGCCGCCCTCTGCCTGAAGTCCGGCAACGCCGTCCTGCTGCGCGGCTCCTCCTCGGCGTACCAGTCGAACACCGCCCTCGTGCGCGTCCTGCGCGACGCCGTGGGCGGGGCCGGGCTGCCCGCCGACGCCATCCAGCTGGTGCCCGGAGAGAGCCGCGACAGCGTGCGCGAGCTGATGCGCGCTCGCGGCCTGGTCGACGTGCTCATCCCGCGGGGCGGCGCCTCGCTGATCAACACCGTGGTCCAGGAGTCCGTCGTCCCGGTCATCGAGACCGGCACCGGCAACTGCCACGTCTACGTCGACGCGCAGGCCGACCTGGACATGGCGGTCGAGATCCTGATCAACTCCAAGGCCCAGCGGGTCGGCGTCTGCAACGCGGCCGAGACCCTCCTGGTCCACCAGGACATCGCCGCCGAGTTCCTGCCGCGCGCCCTGGACGCCCTCGCGGAGGCCGGGGTGACCGTGCACGCCGACGAGCGCGTGCAGGCCCACGCCAAGGACACCAAGGCCACGGTCGTCGAGGCCACCACCGAGGACTGGGAGACGGAGTACCTGTCGTACGACATCGCCGCGGCCGTGGTCGACTCCCTGGACAAGGCCGTCGAGCACATCCGGCTGTGGACCTCCGGCCACACCGAGGCCATCGTGACGACCTCCCAGCAGGCCGCCCGCCGCTTCACCCAGCTGGTCGACTCGACCACCGTCGCCGTGAACACCTCGACCCGCTTCACCGACGGCGGCCAGTTCGGCTTCGGCGCGGAGATCGGCATCTCCACGCAGAAGCTGCATGCCCGCGGCCCGATGGGCCTGCCGGAGCTGACCAGCACCAAGTACATCGTGACCGGGGACGGGCACGTACGGCGCTGACCCCCGTTCGGCGTACGGGGGCCCTACGGTCCCGCACGTGGGTGTGAGGCCCTGGTGAGGCGGCGCGTTCGCGTGCGGCAGGGGCGGACCGGCCCGGTGCGCGCCTGCCGGAACCCCGTGGAAGCCGTCTCGATCGGCGGATGAATTTCCATACCGTCTGCCCAAATTGACCCCCCAGGTCTACTCTGGATCCGTGCCGGAGGACGTGGGGGGCACGCCGTTTCCTGACGGCCGGGAGCCCGACGACGACCACGACCGCGGGGTGTCGGACGAAGAGTTCGCCTCCGTGGTCTTCGACGAGGCCTTCGTACGCGCGGCCGTGGTGCACGAGCCGACCGCCGTGGAGCGCCTCCTGGCCGCGGCCCAGGCGAGAGCCGAAGCCTCCGAGGCGGAGGCCCGCCGCGCCCACTCCGGAGGCGACCGGTACGACGACGGATACGGCCCGGACGGTCACGGCGATTTCGGCCATGATCCCGACCTGGACGAGTTCGACGACCCCGACATCCTCGAGGACCACTACGGCCACCCGGGGCCGTACTCCCGACAGGCCCGCTGGCACCGCCCGGTCGCCTGGGTGCTCGCCCTCGTGATGGGCATCGGCATGGTGGCCCTGGCCTTCACGGCGGTCTACCGGGGCGCGTCCTCCCCCCGCGAGGACCCCGTGCAGCCGCCCGCCTCGACCGGGCCGGAACAGGGCAGCGGGGCCGCTCCCTCCGCCTCCGCCGACCACTCCCAGCCGGCCATGTCGGTGATCCCGCGCACCCCCTGACCGGAACCCGCCCATCCTGGTGAGAACCTGTCAAAACTTGTGGCGCAGCGGGGCGTTTACCCCAGCTTCCCGCGACCTACCCTGAAGATATGGGCGGGCCTGGAGACCCACCTGAGGGGACACCCGAGGGCGCTCCCGGAGGTGGTGAGGACGAGTACCGATCCGTCGTCTTCGACGAGTCGTTCGTCCGTGCTGCCCGCCTCCAGGAGTTCTCCGCCGATGAGCGCATCGCCGACCACGCCCCCGCGGTGCGCCGCCGCCCGCCGCTGCGCAGGGGCCCGTCCCGGCAGGCACTGGTCCTGGTCCTGCTGATCGCCGTCGCCTTCGGCACCGCGATCTACATGGGCGTACGCCACCCCTACCAGGCCCCCGCCGCCCAGGGGGCCGTCGAGCCCCTGCGGATGACCGTCATCCCGCTCGCCCCCGAGGGCAAGGTGCCCGGCACGGCCGACACGGCGTCCCTGTACGAGCACAGCCCCGCCGCACAGTTCAAGTCCGGCGCGGAAGGCGTGCCGCTGCCCGCCTCGCGGCGTACCGCGCACTTCTCCGACAGCCAGGTCGTGGCCGCCCTGACCACCGCCAAGGACTACATCGTCCGCTCCGCCCTCGACCCGAAGGTGCTCACGGGCGGTGAGGTCCGGTCCGTCCGCGTCCTGCTCGACCCCGCCCAGCTGGATCAGTTCGACCAGAGCTTCGATCGTCCCACCGCCGACGGCCGCCACGCGCCCACCGGCTGGCTGGTCCGCTTCGACCCCTCCCGCGCCGAGCTCGCCGACCCCGAGGTCCGGGTCCAGGGCACGCTCCAGGCCGCCGAGGCCGACGCGTCCACGCTGGAGGTCACCGCGGACCACACCTTCGTGTACGCGCTGCGGCCGGCCGGTGCCGGTGACAAGGAGGAGGTGTCCCTGTTCACCCTCCGGCGCGAGCTGCAGTTCCGCTTCGACCGCGACGACCTGCGCCTGCACCAGGCCCAGCTCGTCGTCTCCTACGTGCAGGCCGGCCCGCACTCCTGCGCCGAGGACGCCACGAACCACCTCCGCCCGCTCCTCGCCGGCCAGACGGCCAAGGAGGGCGGCCCCGCCGGCACGGACCCCTACGCCACGGGCAGCGCCACGGCCCTGTGCGGCTCCCTGGCGACGAGCGCGCAGCCGAAGGTGTGAGGCGGGCGCCACGGGGCCCTGTGGACCGGCCTTGTGGACCGGCGGCTGTGTCACCTGTCGTCGCGCGGCGGCCGGTCGTCCCCCGGTGAGTCCGACGGGCCCGGCGTCTCCGTGTCCGTGTCCCGGGGCGGCCTCTGAGCCGGGTTCGTGAAGCCGCCGAAGCCGCGGCGCACCCGGTCGCCCAGGTCGCCGGCGCCCCCGGCCAGGTCCGTGACCAGCTTCATCAGCGGGTCCTTGGAGCCCTTCACCTGGGTGGTGTAGTGGTTCGCGGAGTCCCGCCAGGAGTCCCGGACCGAGGTGTCCTTGTCCTCGTCGCGCCGCGGGTAGTGGCCGTCCATGATCCGCTGGTAGTCCCGCGACTCGGCCCACTTCTTCAGCTCGGCCGCCCGCACGGTGGTGAAGGGGTGGGAGCGGGGCAGCACGTTGAGGATCTTCAGCACGGAGTCGCGCAGGTCGCCGCCGGCCTCGTACTCCTCGGCCTGGGCGAGGAACGCGTCCACGTTCATCTCGTGCAGGTGGTTGCCGCCCGCGATCTTCATCAGGCCGCGCATCGACGCCTGCAGGTCCTGCCCGACCAGCAGCCCCGCCCGGTCCGCGGACAGCTCCGACTTGCGGAACCACTCCCGCAGCCCGGTCACGATCGCCATGATCGCGAGGTTGCCCAGCGGGATCCAGGCGACCCGGACGGCGAGGCTGGTCAGGAACAGCAGGATGGTCCGGTAGACGGAGTGCCCGGACAGCGCGTGCCCGACCTCGTGACCGACGACCGCCCGCATCTCCTCCTCGTCGAGCAGCTCGACGAGCCCGGTGGTGACGACGATGATCGGCTCGTCCAGGCCGATGCACATCGCGTTGGGCTGCGGGTCCTGGTTCACGTACATCGGCGGGACCTTCTCCAGGTCCAGGATGTAGCAGGCGTCCCTCAGCATCACGTTCAGATGGGCGAACTGCTGGTCCGAGACCCGCACCGAGTCGGACAGGAACAGCAGCCTCAGGCTGCGCTCGGGCAGCAGGCCGCTGAGCGCCTTGAACACCGTGTCGAAACCGCTCAGCTTGCGCAGCGCCACCAGGGCGGAACGGTCGGCCGGATGCTCGTACGTACGCGAGGAGATTCCGGGGAAGCGCCTGCGCTGCCTGCTCGGCACGTGCTCGTGCCCGTTGTGCTCGTGGCCGTCGGACATGTCGTCCCCCATGCGTCTGTGTGACCTTTGCGGCTCTTTGTGTGGCCCTTTGCTTCCCCGAGGCAGAGCCCAGCCTAGGCGGAGTTACGGTGGTCGGGCAGTACAGCGAAGGAGACCACCGCCATGGAGCACCACCCCGCGGGAGCCTGGCTCACCGAGGCCGCGAGCGCCGCGGACCGGCAAGGGGGGCCGGGGATCCTCCGGGTCGTGCTCCTCGTGATGGTCGTGGGGTGTGCGCTGACCGCGTGGTTCTGCTGCGTGGCTACAGACGGAAGGACGACTGAGGCACCGGGAAGGTTCCTCGGCGGGCCCCGGGAGCGGGCCCGCCGGCAGTGCGCGCCACCGCCCGCCGTACGAACAGGCGGAGTCGGGGTGATCGCGGCCGGGGCGCCCGCTTACGATGAGCCGACGTCTTTGTCCCGCCCACACGCGATAGGTCCTGCCGAAGATGAGCTTCCACAGCACCGCTGCCCAGTTGGTCACCCTCGCCGCCGAGGGCGAGGAGCACGGCGGAAACCACGAGAGCCTCAACCCCTACCTCACCGGTGGAGCCGCACTCTTCATCCTGCTGCTCCTGCTGTGGATCACCACCCGCTTCAACCGCGACCGCTGAGCCCGGCCGGGTGCCCGCGCGGGGCACCCCGGGAACCACGGGGGCGGCCGGAGCCCTCAGGCAGGGCCGGTAGGGTCTGCACGCATGGGAGAGCAGGACATGCCGACCGGTCCGGCGCGCGAGACGCCGCACGAGACGGCACCGGACACGGCGAGCGGCACCGAGCGACACTCGGGGCCCCGCCGTGCCGCCGCGGTGGGCCGGCAGATCGACGGCCCCGGCAAGAGCCCGTCGCAGCCGGGCAGGCGCCGCCTCGGCGTCATGGGCGGTACCTTCGACCCGATCCACCACGGGCACCTGGTGGCGGCCAGCGAGGTCGCCGCGGCGTTCCACCTCGACGAGGTGGTCTTCGTCCCGACCGGCCAGCCGTGGCAGAAGAGCCACCGCAGTGTCTCCCCGGCCGAGGACCGCTACCTGATGACGGTCATCGCGACCGCCGAGAACCCGCAGTTCTCCGTGAGCCGCATCGACATCGACCGCGGCGGCCCCACCTACACCGTGGACACCCTGCGCGACCTGCGCGCGCTCAACCCGGACACGGACCTCTTCTTCATCACCGGCGCCGACGCCCTCGCCCAGATCCTCACCTGGCGCGACAGCGAGGAACTGTTCTCCCTCGCGCACTTCATCGGGGCCACCCGGCCGGGCCACCACCTGGACGACTCAGGACTCCCGGAAGGGGGCGTCTCGCTCGTGGAGGTTCCCGCTCTCGCCATCTCCTCCACGGACTGCCGTGCGAGAGTCGCCAAGGGCGACCCCATCTGGTACCTGGTGCCGGACGGCGTCGTGCGCTATATCGACAAGCGCGAGCTGTACCGCGGCGAGTGAGCCGAGAGGGGCACCGGTGAACGACCGATACGACGCGGGGGCCGCGGACCACGGCGCCGACCAGTACGAACTCGTCGGCTACGACGAGTACGGCCAACCTGTCTACCGGCAGGTCCAGGCCCAGCAGACCAGGCAGCAGACGTACGACCCGTACGCCCAGCAGCAACAGCAACAGCAACAGCAACAGCAACAGCAACAGCAGGGCTACGGCTACGACCCGTACGCCACGGGAGCGCACCAGCCCCCGCCCGCGTACGACTACGGCACGGGTCAGCAGCAGCCCGCCGCACCCTACGGCTACGACCCCCACCCCTACCCCTCCGTCCCGCACCAGGGTGGCCCCCACGACCCCTACGGCCGGGAGGCGGCCGCGGACGGCACCGGCAGGCAGTCCCGGGTCGCCGAGCAGACGGCCCAGCAGACCCCGCACATCCCGCAGCAGGCCGGCCCGGCCGGCCACGAGGAAGCCGCCGAGCCGCAACGTGACTACCGCACCGAGCAGTTCGCCTTCGTCGAGGAACCGGACGACAACTCCGAAGACGTCATCGACTGGCTGAAGTTCACCGAGAACCGCACCGAGCGCCGCGAGGAGGCCCGGCGCCGCGCCCGCAGCCGGATCGTCGCCCTGGTCGTCGTCCTCGCGCTCGCCGCGGCCGGCGGCGTCGGCTACCTCGCTTACGCGGGCAAGCTGCCCGGCCTGTCCTCCGACGACTCCCGGACCGGCACCGCCACGGCCGCGGGCGCCCAGAAGCGCGACGTCATCGTCGTCCATCTGCACGACACCAAGAACGGCGGCACCTCCACGGCCCTCCTCGTCGACAACACCACCACCAAGCAGGGCACCACCGTCCTGGTGCCCAACTCGCTCGCCCTGACGAGCGACGACGGCACCACGACGACCCTCGCCAAGTCGGTGGACGACGACGGCTCCGACGGCACCCGCCACGCGCTCGACACGGTCCTCGGCACCGCCATCGAGGGCACCTGGCGCCTGGACACCCCGTACCTGCAGAACCTCGTCGACTTCGTCGGGAACATCGACGTCGACACCAATGCAGACGTCCCCGACCCCGGCGCCAAGAAGAAGGGCGAGGCCCCTCTGGTCAACAAGGGCAAGGACCAGACCCTCAGCGGCAAGACGGCCGTCGCCTACGCCACCTACCGCGCCCCGGGCGAGGCCCAGAACGCCCAGCTGGAGCGCTTCGGCCAGGTCATGCAGGGCGTCCTGCGCAAGCTGTCCTCCGACCCGGACGCCGCGACCCTCACGATCCAGACGCTGGCGCAGGTCCTGGACCCGTCCCTCACCGACAAGGACCTCGGCACCTTCCTCGCCGGGCTCTCCGACCTCGCCAAGGGCGGCGACTACCGGACGGCCCTGCTGCCCGTCCAGACCGACGGCACGCTCAGCGCCCAGGCGAGCGCGGGAGTGGTCAGGAACGTCCTCGGCGGCGCCGCCAAGAGCCCCGACAAGGACGCCGCCGTCAGCGTCTCCGTCCAGAACGCCACCGGCGTCGAGGACAACACCGAGAAGGCCCGCGTGGTGCTCCTCAATGGTGGCTTCACCTTCCTGGGCGGCGGCACCGGCACCGCCCGGGCGGCCTCCGAGGTCGTCTACGCCGACGCCGCGGACAAGGCGAACGCCACCGAGGTCGCCAAGACCCTGGGCCTGCCGGTGAGCTCGGTCACCAAGGGGAAGATCTCCGCGAGCGCCGACGTCGCCGTGGTCCTCGGCCAGGACTACGAGCCCTCGTCCGGCTAGCCGGACGGAGCGCGCTCCCCACGGGTCCCCGCGATCGCGTGGGGAGCGCGCGGCGGTCCGTGAGACCCTTGGGGTCCAGTGCCCGCCGACCGAAAGCCATGCAGTGACCGTGACCGACCGCTCCCAGGAGCTCATCAACACCGCCGCCCAGGCGGCCGCCGACAAGCTGGCCCACGACATCGTCGCCTACGACGTCAGTGACGTGCTGTCCATCACGGACGCCTTCCTGCTGGCCTCCGCGCCCAACGACCGCCAGGTCAAGGCGATCGTCGACGAGATCGAGGAGCGCCTCTCGAAGGAACTCGGCGCCAAGCCGGTGCGCCGCGAGGGCGACCGCGAGGCCCGCTGGGTCCTGCTCGACTACGTCGACATCGTCGTCCACGTCCAGCACAGCGAGGAGCGCGTCTTCTACGCCCTCGAGCGGCTGTGGAAGGACTGCCCCGAACTCGCGCTGCCCGAGGACGCCCGCGCCACCCGCGGCAAGGCCGAGGAGCACGCCAAGCTGCAGGCGGCGGAGGAGGCGGCCGAGCTGGACGGAGACTGGCGGTGAGCGCCGTCAGCGAGGCCGGCAGGCCGGGCCGCGGCCGCCGCGTCATCCTGTGGCGGCACGGCCAGACCTCGTGGAACGTGGAGCGCCGCTTCCAGGGCACCACGGACGTCGAGCTGACCGGGACCGGCGCCGCCCAGGCCCGCCGCGCCGCCCGTCTGCTCGCCTCTCTGAGGCCGGACGCGATCGTCGCCTCGGACCTCCGGCGCGCCTCGCTGACGGCCGCCGAGCTCGCGGTGCTCACCGGCCTCGACGTGACCCACGACGAGGCGCTCCGCGAGACCTACGCGGGCGTCTGGCAGGGGCTGACGCACGAGGAGATCATCAGCCGCCACGGTGAGGAGTACGCCGCGTGGAAGCGCGGCGAGCCGGTGCGCCGGGGCGGTGGCGAACTGGAGACCGAGGTCGCCGACCGCGCCGCCCCCGTGGTGCTCCGGCACGCCGAGAAGCTCCCCGAGGACGGCACCCTGGTCGTGGTCAGCCACGGCGGCACGATCCGCACCACCATCGGCCGCCTCCTGGGCCTCGACCCCCACCACTGGGAGAGCCTCGGCGGACTCTCCAACTGCTGCTGGTCCGTCCTCGGCGAAGGCGCCCGCGGCTGGCGGCTGCTGGAGCACAACGCCGGCACGCTGCCGGAGCCGGTGCTCGGCGACGACGACTGACCCCGGATTTCACTTTCCGGCAGGTCGCAGGCTAAAGTTCTTCTCGTTCGCCCGGCCCGCCGGGAAACAGAAAAACCATGCGGCTCCGCTGCGTGGCGAGGGGCTATAGCTCAGTTGGTAGAGCGCCTGCATGGCATGCAGGAGGTCAGGAGTTCAATTCTCCTTAGCTCCACGTCAAGATCCCGTTCCCGCGAGGGGGCGGGATTTTTCATGCTCCGGCTTGAGTCACTCGGGCCCCCTGAGGCGTATACCTCTACGGCCCCGCCGGGTGCCGTGTCCGGACTGGTACTGAGGCGTCGCTGACCGTATTGGTCCGGCCGTGGCAGAATCAAACGGCCGGAAGGGGGCGCGGCCCGACGGGAGGAGTAGCGATGCCTGCGAGCATCCTCGAGGAGGTCGACCACCTCCTCGGAGCAGCACGGACACGGGACATGTCGACCCGCCTCAGCTGCCCTTCCTGCGGTTCCGCGCACGTGGCCCAGATGCTCGGCGACAACGGCGGGATCTCCTACGTGTGCACGGCCTGCGGCCACAGCTGGAGCTGATCGATGGGTGCACACAGGCGGAAGTGCGACTGGTGCGGCAGCGGGACTCCGATCGTCCGGGACATGGAGCCGATCAACCCCGACTACCAGTACTGGTGCGAGGAGTGCGCGCGGGCGCTGATCATAAAGGGAGACCCGATCGAGACGTACCGCGAGCTGGAGGGCGAGCCGATCTACGGCCGGCTTCTGGAGGAGCACTGCACGCTCAAGCGGTTCTATTCGTTCGTCACGGCGTAGAGTCCGCAGAGTCGGTGTAAATCCGACATAGCGGGCATCTTCGTGCGAGGGGAAATCGATTTGGTGTTGGGCCCTGTGGACCAGTAATGTTGGCGTCGCCGCCGGGGAAACCCGGAGGGGCACAGCAAGGGGCTATAGCTCAGTTGGTAGAGCGCCTGCATGGCATGCAGGAGGTCAGGAGTTCAATTCTCCTTAGCTCCACAGAAGATGAAGAAGGCGGGCCATCCGATCGGATGGCCCGCCTTCTTGTGTGCGCTGCCGGCTGTGTGCTGTCGGCGTACGCGTACGGCGGGCTCCCCTGAGGGAAGCCCGCCGTACGGGTGCTCAGCGGCCGAGCGCGCGGCGGCCGCGGCCCTGGGACAGGACCGGGAGGTTGCGGGACGGCGCGCCGCCCTGGGCGCGCGTGTCCTCCTCGATGCGCAGGGCCAGTGCCGGGCAGCGGCGCACCGCGCGTAGAGCTTTGTCCTCGGCGTAGCGCGGTACCGTCGCCTGCGCCACGGTCGGGAAGCCGTCGGCGCCGAGCTGGAACACCTCGGGGAGGATGTCCGCGCACAGGCCGTGGCCCCGGCACAGCGTCCAGTCCACGAAGATCTTCTGGCGGCTGGGGCCGTTCTCCGACTCGCCGCCGCCCGGGATACCCGTCGGGGCCCTGCCACCCTCGAAGAGCGGCAGAACGCCCTCCACGGGCCGTCCGCAGCCGTTGCCGAGGACATGGGCGGCCAGGTCGTCCGTGAACGCCTTGATGGTCGACTCCAGGAACATCGCGGAGCCGTCGGGGTGGGAGCACGCGCCGCGCCGCTTCACGTTCTTGGCGACCTGCTTGAGCGCCTCCAGGGCGGCCGGCCCGCCGCCGTTGAGGATGTCCTCCAGCCCGCGCGCGGCGGCCGGCAGGCCCAGGTAGCAGGGGCCGCACTGGCCCGCGCTCTCCTCGGCCAGCCACTGCGCCACCCGTAGCGACTCGCCCAGCGGGCAGGTCTCCTGAGTGATCGGCAGGATCGCGCCGGCGCCGAGCGCGCCGCCCACCGCGTCCAGGGAGTTGCGGGAGACGACCGCCTCGTTGACCGTCGCCGCGTCGATCCACTTGCCGTGGTAGCCACCGGTGAGCACGCCCTGCGGGACGGGCGGCGCGCCCGCGAGCTGCAGGACGTAGCGCAGCGGCACGCCCGTCGGGGCCTCGATCACCATGGGACGGGCGACCGCCCCGGAGATCGTGAGCATGACGGTGCCCGGCTCGTCGTACAGGCCCGTGTTGCCGTAGCGCTCCGGGCCGATGCGGGCCGCGATGGCCAGCTGGGCGAACGTCTCGGCGTTGGAGAGCAGCGTGGGCGCGCCGCCGACGCCGTTCTGCGAGGCGCTGACCTTGCGGCCGGGCGGGATGGCCGGACCGCCGTCGATCGAGCGGACCAGGGAGGCGGCGGCGCCGGTGACCATGCGGACCGGGTTGCGCTGCACGCGCGCGCGGAGCGCCGACCGGCGGCCGTTGCTCAGGCCGCGTTCGGCGAGCGCGGCCTCCATGGAGCGCTGGGTCGACTCACGGGTGACCCCCACCACGAGCGTGCGGGCACCCAGGGCTTCGGCGCACAGCAGCGCACCGTCCAGGATGAGGTGCGGGGCACGGTTGATCAGCACCGTGTCCTTGCGGCAGGCCGGTTCGTCCTCGCTGCCGTTCACGACGACGACCGGCCGGACGCCGCGCTTGATCGCCGCCTCGGCGACCGAGCGCAGCTTCTTGTGGAAGGGGAAACCCGCGCCGCCGCGGCCCTTCAGGTTGATGCGTTCGGCGAGTTGCGCGAGCTGTTCGCCGCCCATCGGCTCGAGCGGCCCGTGCACCTTCAGATGCATGGGCAGATCGAGCCGATCGACAAGGTCGAAGCCCGACGTGAGCTGGGGAAGGCCGACCACGCGGACTTCGGGTACGTCGGGCAGGGCCTCGTTCACTTAAAGCCTCCGGAAGGCGTGTTCCAAGGTTCGCCCGAACCCGGTGCGTCGAAGTTGTAGGACGCACCGGGCAGTGTTTCAGTGGCGGGACCGCTGTTGTACGTGTCGTTCGGGTAGTACGTGTCGTAGGCGGCGTTCGTCTCACCCGTGTCGTACACGTCACTCGATCCGTACCCGGAGGAGCCTGGATTGCCATAGGCCGGGATGCTTTGTCCGGTGTCCTGCAGGGAGTCGTAGGGCGGGATGTTGAAGCCCGTGTCCTGCAGTGGGTCATAGGCCGACGGCGGGGCCTCGCCGACCGGGGGCGGGGACGGGATCGGCCAGTTGCCCGACGTGCTGGAGGGGCCGTCCAGGGTCGGGATGGCCTCGGTGGGCTGCGCGTCCAGGGGTAGCTCCATGCCAGTGGCCGGTCCCGGCGCGAAAGCCTGGCCCGGGGGCGGGCCCGAGACGGCCCGGTAGGCCGCGGCGAAGCCTCTCGTGGACTCCTGGGGCGCGGGGCGCTCCGCCTTCTCGAACCGCCGGCCGGACGCGGACTCCGCGGCCCCGGCGCGGGCGTCCCGGCCTTCGTAGCCGGGCAGCGCGAAGCCGGCCGCGGCCCGGGCCCGGCTCTCCTCCAGGTCCCTGCGGCCCGGGCCCTCGCCGGGCCCGATGAGCGAGACGATCCTGTCGGCGACCATGCGCTTGACCGGGCGCGGAGCCGCGCGCAGGGCGAGGGCTGCGGCCACCCCGGCCAGGGACAGGCAGTACAGGATGACGAAGGTCGGCTTGGCCGTGCGACCCGCGTAGAGCCCGTGGACGAGGGCGGCGCACCAGGCCGGGTAGGCCAGCATGTGCATGGCCCGCCAGCGGGCCGCGACGGGCGCGGGGGAGGCGAAGCGGTTGCGCATCATGCCGGTGACGCCCACGAAGATCATGAGCATGCTCGCCAGGGTGCCGAGGCCGATGAGGAACGACCTGCCCATGACGGCTTCCTCCTCGGTGAGGAGCAGCCCGAAGGGGATCACCACGGCGATCCACGAGGTGTGGGACAGAGCCAGCTTGACCCCGATGTGCACCAGCAGGAAGACGATCGAGGCGACCGCCGTGCTCCGGTGCACGGCCTGCGCCAGGATGCGCCTGCGCGCGTCGAGGATGACCCGGTCCTGGGCGACCAGGCCCCAGATCACCGAGCAGGTGAGGCACACGAGGGACAGCACGCCCGCACCGAAATTGAGGAACTCGGCCAGCGTGTCGTCCACCGTGGAGTCGTAGTTCGTCACGGCCGGCCTCCGCACATCCCGGTGACCGGATGTAGCGAGGTGTTACTGCGATGAGCGTTCATGGGGGCAACTCCGAGCGGTTCGGGAAAGCGGTCCCGCTGCCGCACTCTAGGCGGAGCCATACCGATGAGTACGAGGTTTGAGGTGTTGCATTGCTATCAAAGGACAATGTGGCCGTTGTGATGTCCCTTAGTGACTGTTACGCGAAGTAACCTTTGGCTCTGGTTCAGGTTGTGGGCGCCGAAGCGGCCCTCCGGAAGCGCGTCGCGCGTGCTGAGGGCCTGCGGTACCCTAACGCCATGCGTGCCGTACGCCTTCTGCTTAGCGGGCCGCGCTGATCACCCCCGGCCACCGGACGAGTCGAGTGGCCGGAATCGGCGCGGCGTCCCCTCCTGTGCGAGGGGATTTTTCGTTTCTCGGACCACACAGCCGCAGGCAGAGACGATCGATGGAGCTTTGAGGATCATGAGCGAGACGAACCCCGCTGCCGCCGTAGCCACGTCGGCGGAGGCCGCGCCGCACCGCTACACGGCCGCCATGGCCGCCGAGATCGAGGCACGCTGGCAGGACTTCTGGGACGCCGACGGCACCTACGCCGCGCCCAACCCCACGGGCGACCTGGCGGGCGAGCGGGAGATCGCCGACCGGCCCAAGAAGTTCATCATGGACATGTTCCCGTACCCCTCCGGCGCGGGCCTGCACGTCGGACACCCCCTGGGCTACATCGCCACGGACGTCTTCGCCCGCTTCCAGCGGATGACCGGCCACAACGTCCTGCACACCCTGGGCTTCGACGCCTTCGGCCTGCCCGCCGAGCAGTACGCGGTGCAGACCGGCACGCACCCGCGCGTGTCCACCGAGGCCAACATGGAGAACATGAAGTCCCAGCTGCGCCGGCTGGGCCTGGGCCACGACAAGCGCCGGTCGTTCGCCACGATCGACCCGGACTACTACAAGTGGACCCAGTGGATCTTCCTGCAGATCTTCAACTCCTGGTACGACCACGACGCCCGGCGGGCCCGCCCCATCGCCGAGCTGGTCGCCGCGTTCGAGTCCGGTGAGCGGCCCGTGCCGGGACACACGCGCGCGTGGAGCGAGCTGAGTGCCGCCGAGAAGGCCGACGTCCTGGGCGGGTTCCGGCTGGCCTACGCCTCCGACGCGCCGGTCAACTGGTGCCCCGGGCTGGGCACCGTGCTGGCCAACGAGGAGGTCACCGCCGAGGGCCGCTCCGAGCGCGGCAACTTCCCGGTCTTCAAGGCCAAGCTGCGCCAGTGGAACATGCGCATCACGGCCTACGCCGACCGGCTGCTGGATGACCTGGAGGAGCTGGACTGGCCCGAGGCCATCAAGCTGCAGCAGCGCAACTGGATCGGCCGCTCCGAGGGCGCCCGCGTCGACTTCCCCATCGACGGCGAGCGCATCACCGTCTTCACCACCCGCCCGGACACCCTGTTCGGCGCCACCTACATGGTGCTGGCGCCCGAGCACCCGCTGGTCGAGAAGTTCACCCCGGCCGCCTGGCCGGAGGGCACCCACGAGGTGTGGACCGGCGGTCACGCCACCCCTGGTGAGGCCGTCGCCGCCTACCGCGCGCAGGCCGCCTCGAAGTCCGACGTCGAGCGCCAGGCCGAGGCCAAGGACAAGACCGGCGTCTTCATCGGCGCGTACGCGACCAACCCGGTCAACGGCGAGCAGGTCCCGGTCTTCATCGCCGACTACGTCCTGATGGGCTACGGCACCGGCGCGATCATGGCCGTCCCGGCAGGCGACCAGCGCGACTTCGAGTTCGCGCGCGCCTTCGAGCTGCCCATCCACTGCATCGTCGAGCCCACCGACGGGCGCGGCACCGACACCTCGACCTGGGAGAACGCCTTCGCGTCGTACGACGCGAAGATCATCAACTCGTCCAACGACGAGGTCAGCCTGGATGGTCTGGACGTGGTCGAGGCCAAGGCCCGCATCACCGAGTGGCTGGAGCGGTCCGGCACCGGTGAGGGCACCGTCAACTTCCGGCTGCGCGACTGGCTGTTCAGCCGTCAGCGCTACTGGGGCGAGCCCTTCCCGATCGTCTACGACGAGGACGGCATCGCCCACGCGCTGCCCGAGTCGATGCTGCCCCTGGAGCTGCCCGAGGTCGAGGACTACTCGCCGCGCACCTTCGACCCGGACGACGCCCACACCGAGCCCGAGACCCCGCTGTCCCGGAACGAGGACTGGGTCAATGTCACCCTGGACCTGGGCGACGGCCCGAAGAAGTACCGCCGCGAGACCAACACCATGCCCAACTGGGCCGGTTCCTGCTGGTACGAGCTGCGCTACCTGGACCCGCACAACTCCGAGAAGCTGGTCGACCCCGAGATCGAGCAGTACTGGATGGGGCCGCGCGAGGACCGGCCGCACGGCGGTGTCGACCTGTACGTCGGCGGCGCCGAGCACGCCGTGCTGCACCTGCTGTACGCGCGCTTCTGGTCCAAGGTGCTGTACGACCTGGGCCATGTCTCCTCGGCCGAGCCGTTCCACAAGCTGTTCAACCAGGGCATGATCCAGGCCTACGTGTACCGCGACAGCCGCGGCATCGCGGTACCGGCCGCCGAGGTGGAGGAGCGCGACGGCGCGTACTACCACCAGGGCGAGAAGGTCTCCCGGCTGCTGGGCAAGATGGGCAAGTCCCTGAAGAACGCGGTCACTCCGGACGAGATCTGCGCCGAGTACGGCGCCGACACGCTGCGTCTGTACGAGATGGCCATGGGCCCGCTGGACGTCTCCCGGCCGTGGGACACGCGCGCGGTGGTCGGCCAGTTCCGGCTGCTGCAGCGGCTGTGGCGCAACATCGTCGACGAGGCGACCGGCGAGGTCACCGTCGTCGACGTCGAGGACGCCGGCATCGACGAGGAGACGCTGCGTGCCCTGCACAAGGCGATCGACGGGGTGCGCGGGGACCTGGAGGGCATGCGGTTCAACACCGCCATCGCCAAGGTCACCGAGCTGAACAACCACCTGACCAAGACGTATGGCGGGGGCGGGGCCGCAGGCCCTTCCGCTGAGGGCGGTGGCGGGCGACGGGCGGGCGGAGCCGTGCCGCGCGCCGTGGCCGAGCCGCTGGTGCTGATGGTCGCGCCGCTGGCCCCGCACATCGCCGAGGAGCTGTGGCGCCGGCTGGGGCACGAGGGCTCGGTGGTGCACCAGGACTTCCCGGTGGCCGACCCGGCGTACGTGGTCGACGAGACCGTGACCTGCGTGGTGCAGATCAAGGGCAAGGTCAAGGCGCGGCTGGAGGTCTCGCCGTCGATCTCCGAGGACGAGCTGGAGAAGGTCGCGCTGGCGGACGAGAAGGTGGTCGCCGCGCTGGGCGGGGCCGGGATCCGCAAGGTGATCGTGCGCGCGCCGAAGCTGGTGAACATCGTTCCGGCGTAGCCGCCAGGCACCGCGGACCGCTCTCGGGGTGGTCCCCTACGGGCAGGTTCGGGGTTCGTCCGGAACTCCGTACCTGCCCGTTGCGTTTACCGTTGAAGAGCGACGTGCGGTGCCGTGACGTCCTGAGGAGGAGCCCTTGTGGAAGAAGTGATCGCAGTCTTCGCCCTGCTCTTCGTGCTCATGCTCGGGCTCGGGGTGTACGCCACGGTGAAGGCGGTCGGCGCCGCCAGGCGCGGCGTGGACCGCGGCATCACCCAGGCCCGCCGCACGGTCGAGGACCACACACTGCGGGCCAAGTCCTTCGCCCAGCCCGGCGCCGCGGGTGAACTCGCCCAGCTCCGGCTGAAGCTGCGCACCTCGATGCGCGCCACGCAGGACGCGCTGAACGCGGCCGTCGCCGAGGACGAGCCCCTGAAGGAGTCCCTCGTCCTCTTCGAACGCCTCAGCGCGCACGGGCACGAGCTGGACGACGAGCTGAAGCGCCTGGAGTCCGAGCCGGACCGCACCGCGCTCGCCGAGCGGCTGCCCGAGCTGCGCGAGCGCACCGAGCGCATCACGCACGCGGCGGACTCGCTGCGCTGGGCGGCCCGTGACCGCGCCCGCCGCTTCGCGGACGACGACCTGGACTCGCTCAGCGCGCAGATCGACCTGGAGTCCGGGGCGCTGCGGCACTGGACGACGACCCCGGAGTCCCCGACCGCCTCCTCTGCGACGCCCCCGCCCGCCGCGCCGCCGTGGCCCGAGGCCCCCGCCGCCGACGCCGCCACGGCCGGGCAGACCTGGCCGGAGACCCCGCAGGCGAGCCCGGAGCAGGAGCCTTCCCGGCCCGCCATCACCCCGCCCGCGGCGCGCCCCACCTACCCCTGGCAGAAGAAGCCCCGCCCCGAGAGCACCACTTGATCCGGCCACACGCGGAGCCGGGCACCGGGGCCGGGCTGCCGCACGGGCGCTACGGCAGGTAACCTCCAGCTCATGTCCCGCCATGTCGCGATCGTCACCGATTCAACGGCCTACCTGCCGGCCCGGACGATGGAGCGTCACGGCATCACCGCGGTCCCCCTGACCGTGGTTCTCGGCGACCGGGCGCTGGAGGAGGGCACCGAGATCTCGACTCGCGCCCTCGCCGAGGCTTTGCAGAAGCGGCGCCCCGTGACGACCTCGCGGCCCAGTCCCGCGGTCTTCGAGGAGACGTACCGCAAGGTCGCCGAGTCCGGCGCCACCGGGATCGTCTCCCTCCACCTGTCCGCCGTGCTCTCCGGCACCTACGACGCGGCCGTCGCCGCGGCGCGGCAGGCACCGGTGCCGGTGCGGGTGGTGGACACCGGCATGATCGCGATGGCGCTCGGCTTCTGCGCGCTCGCCGCGGCCGGGACCGCGGAGTCGGGCGGCACGGTGGACGAGGCCGTCACGGCCGCGGAGAAGCGGGCCGCGGGCACCTCCGCCTACTTCTACGTCGACACCCTCGACTACCTGCGCCGCGGCGGGCGGATCGGGGCCGCCCAGGCCCTGCTGGGCTCGGCGCTCGCGGTCAAGCCGCTGTTGCAGCTGACCGACGGCCGTATCGAACCGCTGGAGAAGGTGCGCACCGCGTCCAAGGCGATCGCCCGTCTCGAGGAGATCGCGGCCGACCGGGCGGGCGGTGCCCAGGTCGACGTCGCCGTCCACCATCTCGCCGCACCGGACCGCGCGTCGGCGCTCGCCGACCGGTTGCGGGACCGGGTGCCAGGGCTCGCCGATCTGCATGTCAGCGAGGTCGGGGCGGTGATCGGGGCGCACACGGGACCCGGGCTCCTGGGAGTCGTGGTTTCGCCTCGGTGAACAGTGCTGCGGGGCTCCGATCACCCGTGTGAGTGGCGGAGTTGTCCACAACCCGGAGGCCGTCCCCGGGAATCGACCAAGATCATCGCGAGTGGGCCGATGTGGCCGATCCTCGGCGCATGGCACTTCGATCACGTTCACGCACAGCGACCGCGACCAGTGGGCCGGGCCGGGAGCCGGCGTCCGACGGGCGTGTCCGTCATCGCCCCCGCCCGCCAGGCGCGCGAGGGCGGGCACGGCAGCGTCATGCCTCGGCGGAGGAACTCCGGCGGCGCGCCGGGGCGTTGTTCGGCGAGGACACCGGGCCGGCCGAACCGGCCGGGGAGCGGCGCGAGTCGGGGCAGGGGCCACCGGGGCCCTCCGGCGCCGAGGAGACGCGGCGAGGGCTCGGTAGCCGCGCGGCGGTCCCGGAGCCCGGGGGCGTTCTGTCCGGGGTGGAGGGCGGGGACGGTCGCGCCGGGGAGAGCGCCTGGCGGGATCGGGCCGGGCTTGCGCTGCGGGAGCGCATGCCTGTGTGGTTGCAGGCCAGATGTGGTCTGGAGCGGCGGAGTGTGCTGGCTCTGACGGTGGTGCTCGTCGTCGCCGTGGCCTTCGCCGTGCAGCACTTCTGGACCGGCCGGACCCAGTCCGTGCGGCCGCCCGAGGTGGTGCGGGCGGCGGTGCCGTACGGGGAGCAGGAGCAGGACGGGCAGGCCGCTGAGGAGCGAGGGACGGGCCCTGCCGGGGCGCCTGCGGGGGCTTCCTCCGGCGAATCCTCCGGCGCTTCCTCCGGCACGGCGACAGCGGGGGCTGCCGAGATCGTCGTGGACGTCGGCGGCAAGGTCCGTGAACCCGGGATCCACCGGCTGCCGGCCGGCTCGCGGGTGGCGGACGCGCTGCGCGCGGCGGGCGGGGTGAAGCCGGGCACGAACACCGACGGTCTCAATCAGGCCCGGTTCCTCGTGGACGGCGAGCAGGTGATCGTCGGTGGACCCGGTGCCGCCGCGGGTCCCGGGGCGGGCGGTGCGGTCGCCGGTGGCTCCGCCGGCGCGGCGGCGGGCGGCGCGATGCCGGGGGCTCCGGTCTCCCTCAACTCCGCCACCCTCGACCAGCTCGACACCTTGCCGGGCGTCGGTCCCGTGCTGGCGCGGCACATCATCGACTACCGCACGCAGCACGGCGGTTTCCGTTCCGTGGACGAGCTGCGCGAGGTGAACGGCATCGGCGATCCGAGATGTCAATGGTAATCTACGAACATGACTCCACAGCGTGCAGTGCTCCTCCTGCGGATCAGCTACCGCAAGCCAGAAGACGAGGACGACGAGCAGGAGAACGGCGCCCGCGCCGAGTTCTCCAAGGGCATCGGCCGCCAGGAAGAGGACGGCCGACGACTCGCCGACCGCCTCGGCTGGAAGATCGCCAAGGTGATCCCCGAGGACGACACGTCCGCCTTCAAGCGCCGCAAGATCAAGCTGCCCGACGGGGCGACCGCCCTGCGCACTGTGCGCCCCGGATTCCGTGCCGCCCTCGCGGGACTCGCCTCCGGGGAGTTCGACGGGCTCATCGCGGACGACCTCGACCGCGTCGCCCGCGACCCCCGAGACCTTGAGGACCTGATCGACGTGGTGGAGTCCCGCCGGCCCCGCATCCCCGTTGAGTCCGTGACCGGATCGCTCCGGCTGGCGAACGACGCGGACGTCACCATGGCCCGCGTGATGGTCGCCGTGGCCAACAAGTCCAGTCGTGACACTGCGCGCCGTGTCACTCGGAAGCATGAGGAGCTCGCGGCCGAAGGCAAGCCCGGTGGGGGTGGGTTCCGCGGCTACGGCTTCACCGAGCAGTACGAGGTCATCAAGGACGAGGCCAAGATCCTGCGGGAGATCGGCGACCGCATCCTCGGCGAGTGGGACGGCTGGACCGACGAGCAGAAGGCCGCCATCGACCCGGAGATAGGGGAGTCCCTCAACTCGATCGCGGCCGACCTCCAGCGACGCAAGGTGCCCTCGGCGACGGGCGTGCCGTGGTCCGGGCGCAGCGTCGGCTCCGTCGTCTCGAAGGCGGCGGTCGCGGGCCTGCGCTCCCATAAGGGCGAAGTAGTCGGCCCGGCAGCGTGGAAAGCCATCATCCCCCGGGAACGCTGGGAGCGGATCTGTGAGCGCCTGGCCATGCGGGCGGGCGACACGGACCTGACGCTACAGCGGTGGCTGAGCAGCGTGCTGGAGTGCTCTCTGTGCGGACACAGGCTGTCCGGCAGCCACGGCAACGGCGGCCCGCGCTACTGGTGCGACCGAAAGGGCGGCGGCTGCGGAAAGATCGCGGTGAAGGCATCGTTCGTCGAGGACGAGGTCGAGCGCCAGGTGCTCGACCTCCTCAGCAAGCCGCGCATCCTGGAGCAGCTGCGAACCGTCGCCGACACCGACACGACGAACGAGGCCCGCGCCGAGCTGGCCGCGGACGAGGCGCAGTTGAAGGAGCTGGCCGGCGCGTACGGACGTCGTGAGATCACGTTCGCCGAGTTCAAGGAAGCCCGCGGCATCATCGAGAAGCGCGTGAAGGAGTCGCGCGCGCTGCTCACCTCGCGGGCCCCGATGGTCCTCCGCCGCCTGCTGGCCGGGGATGTGGCGGCCGGGTGGGACGGCTTGACTCCGGCGGACAAGCGCGAGGTCGTGCTGTCGCTGGTGCCGGGGTACAAGGTGCTGCCGCATGACCGAAGCTGGGGCAACAAGTTCCGCCCGGAGCGGCTTGTGCCGATGGACTGGCCGGAGTCCGAGGGCTGACGAGCGCATGACGGGCCCCGCGAATGCGGGGCCTTCTGCGTTCAGTCTTCTTGCTGCTCGCCCTCTTCTGCCTGCTGGTTCTGCATCCATCGGTTCTGAATCTTCATACGACGTGCTTCGCGGGAGATCTTGTCTTCGAGCGGTTCGTCAGCCGGGTGCGGGCCAAGCTCCAGCGTCTCTGACAGCACATCGAATCGGCGGCGCATGTCGTACACCGAGGCTTCGGCGAGGAAGGTTCGCTCGTCAGTGCCCGGCAAGGGCTTCTCTCCGCGGACCCAAGCCCTCACGTCTGCTGCCGGCTCCACCCTGTTCGGCGTCACCTGGTACGACCCGTCTTCTAGAGGGACGAGCAGGTTCACCGGCGCTACATCAAGGGCGAGTGCCAGGGCGTACAACTCGCGTACCGTCACGTTCTGCCGCTTCCCCTTTTCGAGGTTGGCCACGGTGAAGCGGTCCCACTGGACGCCATGTTTCTTGAGCCTCTCACCGAGTTGGGCGGCGGTCCATCCTCGGCGGCCTCGGAGTTCACGGACGCGCCTGGCGATCGTGGCGGTGGAGTCGGCGGACTCATCAAGTGACATGACTTCACCTTAACGAGGCCTTGCGTCACTCGGCAATAGTGAGCCATAATTGCACCTGGGCGAGACTTCACTGCCTCTCTGTGTGAAGTCAGATCACCTAAAGGAGTTCAGGTGTCTCAAAACGTCGTGCCGACTGAGGCTCGCCGACCACTGGCTACAGCACAGGAGATCGCCGATTACCTGGGCGTTCCGCTCAGCACCGTCTATCGCTGGTCCAGTCGCGGGGGCGGGCCACGGCTCGTACGAGTCGGCCGACACCTCCGCGCTCGCTGGGACGACGTTGAGGCATACCTCGACGCCCACACCACGACGGGCGTCGTGTGATGACGGCGATGGGCGACAACGCCCGCCCTCGGACGCTCGCAGACCTGTACGAGGGACGCGACCTCACGCAGGCACAGGCCCGCCGGATAGTCGCCCTACTCGGTCTTGTCGGACCGCGTCGGTCGCTCAACGACGACAGCGCCGCGGGGGCAACCGCAGCGCCGCCAGTCGAGATCCCCTACCAGCACGCCAGCTGACAACGCGAACGGCCGGGGGGCAACCCGGCCGACGCAGAAACGGAGTCTCACATGCAGCGTACGACGCTTCCGGGAAGCAGCACCAGCGCAGGCACCGTCCCGGCCATCAGCCAGCAGCCCATTACCTCTGCCGAGGGCCTCACGGAGCGCACCGGCCGAGCCGTCCCGTTCCTCGCCGACGAGCCGCGCGAGCACGTCGAGGACCCGGAGCAGGCCGCCCGCGTCGAGGTGGCCGTCGACCGGATCATCGGCGCCCTCGTCGAGTACGGCCGCAAGTACACCGCGGAGACCCTGCACGAGACCATCGCCCGCGAGGCCGCCGAGCGGGAAGCCGGACGGACGCCGCGCCCCTGCGACGTCTACACCTGGTGCGAGGAAGTCGACACCCACGACGACCACTCCGGCCCCGAGTTCCTGGTCCGCTCCTTCGACCGGTACGGCGAGCCCCTCGCGTTCGCGTGCATCGCCGACATCGGCGACACCCCGCCCGCCGTCTCCTTCATGGGCGACAACCTCACCCCCGACCAGGCCCGCATCACGGCCGCACGCCTGCGCGAGCTGGCCGACGCCATGGACGGCATGGCCGCCACCGTCGAGGCCATCGAGCCGGGCGACACCCCGGCGTGATCAGCCGTTTCCTCCCCGTCGCTTCCGCCCGGCTCGTGGCCGGGCGGGGCCCGGGGCCCTGAACCACCGCGCGGTCCGCCACCCCGCGCCCCACGCCGTCCCCCAGACCCTGGCCGGCCGCCCACCGGCCGCCCTCCCGGAACGGAAAGACCGTGAACGAACACCGTGCCGCCCCTCGTGGCGACACCCCTGATGCGGTGGCGCTGTGGGCGTCTGCCCGGGTAACGGAGCTTGTCGGCGACCAGCGCCAGCCCGTACCGGCGTACGGCACCCACGAGTGGCAGCAGTTGGCGGGCGACGACCCGAGGAAGGTGGCGGCGATCCTCACGGCCGCCGAGTTGTGGCGCCGCCATGGCCACGAGGACCTGTCTGTGATCGAGGCCGCCGAGATGTGGCGGAAGTACGGCGACGACGTCGTCCAGTGGTTCAGGGAAGCGTCCCGGCTGCACGTCCCGATCGCCGACCGACGGACGCTTGCCGAACTGGACGCGCTCGCCAAGCCGAAGCCGCCGCGCCCCGTGCAGGCCGCCGAGGGGTGGCCGCCCGTGGCGATCCCGGGACGGCCGGGCTGGCGTCGACACCTCGTCAACGGCGAACAGGTCGACCTCCTCGACGACGTACAGGAGAGCGCAGCATGACCCGCGACTCGGTCGACCCCACGATGCAGATGCTGACGTCGCTGTCGTTCCCCAAAGTGCCCGCAGTGGAAGACGACATGTGGGAAGGCGAGGGAGCCACCGACGACCAGGCCTCCATGCATCACGCCGTTGTGGCCTTCCCGCCAGCGCCGCGGCTCGCCCGGACCATGCGAACACGGGACGACATCGGCAACGCCCAGCGGCTGATTGACCGGTACGGGCCGATCATCCGCTGGACCCTTGCCAAGAAGGGCGGCGAGTGGGCTGTGTACGACGGACGCCGCTGGGCGTTCCGGGGCGGTGACACCCTCGTCCGGACCCTCGTCCGGATCACAGTCGAGGACCTGCCCAAGAGCGAGGCCCTGGCCTACAGCGACGAGAGTCCGGTCGACGACAAGGGCAAGCCGCTGCCCAGCGACCGGAAGATCTTCCTCGCCTACGTCGCGAAGCTGCGCGACCACCGCGTCATGAGCAGGGCCATCGCCGCGGCCTCGTCGTTCCCCGAGCTGCACGCGCAGGTCGAGGACTTCGACGCTAACCGGCGCTGGCTGAATCTCCCCAACGGGATTCTGGATACCGACAAGGTGCGCCTGCTCCCCCACGACCCCGAGCTGATGTTGTCCAAGATGTTCGGCGTCCCCTACAACCCGCATGCCGCAGCGCCGAACTGGGACCGCTTCCTCTCGATGAACATCCCCGACGAGGCCACGCGGCTCTACCTGCAGAAGGCCGCCGGCTACACCCTCTCCGGGCTGTCCAACGAGAAGACGCTGGTGTACCTCTACGGGCCGTCGGACACCGGCAAGAGCATCTTCACCGGCGTCATGTCCCGCATGTTCGGCGAGTACGGGCAGGTCGCCTCCGACGGAGCTCTCAGGCCGCGACGGGAAGGCGCCGTCAACAACGACGTCGACGGCATGGCAGGGAAGCGCTTCGTCACGACGTCCGAGTCCAGACCCGGCGAGGAGATGGACGAGGCCTTGGTGAAGCGGCTTACCGGCCGCGACGAGCAGACGACCCGCGCCCTCTACGAGAACAACCGCACGTGGACGCCAGAGTGCGTGATCTGGGTGTGCTCCAACCAGTACCCGAAGATCACCGGCGACGACGACGCCATCTGGACCCGCATCCGCGTCGTCCCCTTCCTGCGCCAGTTCCTCGCCGGAGACCCCGACCGCGACGAGCGGCTCGAAGAGAAGCTGCACGCCGAGATGGAGGGCATCTTCGCCTGGGCCGCCCGCGGCCTGCAGATGTACCTCGCCGAGGGCCTGGCCGCACCGCCCGAAGTCATCCAGGCCGGCGAACGTTTCCGGTCCACGGCCGACGGTGTCACGGCGTTCGTCGCCGAGTACGCCGAAGACGGGCTCCTGACCATCGAGGAAAGCGGCTGGGCCGCCCGCACCGAGCTGTACGAGATGTACAAGCGCTGGTGCAAGGAGTCCGCCATGCGTGAGCCTCTGCGCCCTTCCCGGTTCTACACCCGCCTGGAAGTGGCCTACAGGCCCGCCAAGGTGAACGGCACCAGAGGCTTCGCCGGGATCACCATCGGCCCCAAGCAGATGGCGCCCGCAGGGTGGTCGCGGTGATGCACACGCCTTCCGCTGTCCTCTCCAGAAACCTGCCCCTACCTGCCCCCAGTAACTGCCCCCGGCCCCGCACCGCCTCCCTGCTGCTGCGCCTTTCCACAGCCACTGACCTGCTCCTTTGGGCTGAGGCGGCCAGTTATCCACAGGGGGCAGCTTGGGGGCAGGTGGGGGCAGCAACGAGGGGGCAGGTGGGGGCAGCTTGGGGGCAGGCAATCCGCCGAATCTGCCCCCAGTCAAAACGGCATCTGACCTGCGCTTTCTTGCATCAGGGGGCAGGAAGGGCAGGTTTCTTCGGAAAGTTTCCCTGTAGCTGTCTCAGTGAAAACGGACATTGCTTCCCATTTGGATCACGCTCCGGTCGGTCCGGCTCTACCGAAGAGAATTTGCGCGCGAGGCTGCCCCTGCTGCCCCCGCAGCGTGAGGCGGAACGCCGATGACTGGGCCAACCGTCGAGTACCGAGAAGCTGCCGCCGTCCTCATCGAGAGGCACGGCTGGGACCGCGCGGCGCTGATCGCCACCGCCGTGCGGGGCTACGTCTACGACCGGCCCGACCCCGGGCGGTACCGCGACGACGCCGAGAAGATCTATGACCGGCTCGGCTGGGAGCAGGCCGCGCTGCTCGCCTCCTGGTTCCGCGACTCCCGCAACTGGCCCCACCACGCCCGAGGGAGGACCTCGTGACGAGCTACGTCGAGCAGCAGATGCAGGCCCGGATCGCTGCCGCCCGGGCCAAGGCCGAGGCGGACAAGCGGCGCCGGCAGGAACTCGCCGAGGCCCGCCGGCGCGGCCTGGCCGCCCGGCACGCGAACAAGCTTCGCCGCCTCGCCGAGGCCGAGCAGCGCCCCCACCGAGAAGGAGACCACCCGATGCCCACCACCCCGAACGCCGTCCTGATCACCACAGACGGCCGCACCTTCAGGATCACCCTCCCCGACACCCCCGAGGACCGGCTCACCGTCATGAAGGCCGTCATCTGCTGCCACGACGTCGAGGCCGCCGACCTCGGCGAGCGGTGGACCATGTGGGTCGACGAGACCGGCGGCATGCACGGCAACTACCGGCGCCCGCTCAACGTCGTCGCGTCCGCCCTGGCCGACGGGCACGGCTTGACCGGTGGCATCCGTGGCCCGGCCCTGATCACCGGGTGCTCCGCGAAGGGCACGTGCTCCCTCGGCGAGGACGGCGTGGCCGCCGTAGAGGCCGCCGTCGCCGAGCTGGTCGACGTCGAGTGGGTGGCTCCGTGATCCGCACCGTGCACCGCACCCGCGGCGCGTCCGCACTCGGAGCCACGGGCCCCGGCTCGGTCGGCCCGTTCGGCCGGTGGCCCGACCCCGACGAGGCCGACGGCCAGGACGACGAGCAGCTCGGCGATGACCAGGACGACGAAGGGGTGAACCCGTGATGGGCCGAGGACTCTCACCACTGCAACGACAGATCCTCCTGCTCGCGCAGGCCAACCGCGACAACGGACGCACCGAAGACAACGGCATCGACCTCTACCACCGCGAGGTGTACGCCGAGGTGTACGGCTTCCCCACCCTCTGGGGCGACGTCCGCAAGGTCGGGCCCGGCACACAGAACTTCAGCCGGAACGCGATCGGCCACCGGGCTTACGACTCCGCAGTCTCCGCCGTAAGCCGTGCCGTGCGGCGGCTCCAAACCCGGGGGCTGGTCGCCATCTTCTCCGGCTCCATCAGTCATTGGTCCGGCGTTCAGTTGACGGATGAGGGCTATCGGACCGCTATCGGTTTGGTCTCGGGCAGACCTGCTCCTGACTCAACCGATAGCGCTAACGGTTCAGTCTCGTCTCGCGCTGGAGCAGACCTAACCGGTAGCGCCGGCGACGACCAGGCCGACCAGTAAGCACAGACTTCCGGCCGTCGACCGGCGGCCGGCCAACCCGAACGAGGAGAACACCATGCACCGCGAACACATCGCCTGCCTCGGCGGCGAAGCCACCGACCTCGCCAACCTCTGGAACGACGCCATCGGCGACATGCTCACCGCCATCCGTGCCGACCTCGCCGACCTGAGGGCCGAGGGTACTGCCCCCGAGCTGCTGAGTGAGATGGAGGAGACGGAGCGCACCCTGTACCGGCTCGACAGCGGCGAGCAGCGGGGTGGCCCGCGTGAGCTGCTGGACGCCGTTCAGGGCTGGCTCGCCTACTGGTTCCGCCACCCCGGGGAGCCCACGCCGGTCGACCTCGCCCCGGTCTACCGCCTGGCCGCTTTGCTGGCCGAGGTGACGAAGGTTCTGTGGCGGAGTGGCTCACCCACCACCGTCGCGGAGGAGGCCGCGCTCATCGGCTTGGCGTCCACGGTCTGACGCGCACACGAAACGGCCGGCCCGCGCGAACCGGGCCGGCCACCTCCAGACAACCATGAGGGAGAACCCGGTGACCACAGCCCAGACGGCACGCGAGGCCTTCACCAGCGCCACCGAACTCAGCAGGCGACTCGCAGCCCTGCGCGACCTGTACGGCGTACTGCCGCAGCTGACCGTCACGCCCACCGCGGTGCTCGTCGCGATCCCGTGGTCCGTCGGCCGGCAGAACATGCGCGAGGCCCTCGCCGGGGACATCGCCGAGCTGCTCGGCACCGAGTTGACCGTTCACGGCAGCACGGACCCGGAGGACCCGTACATCGAACTCCGCGCCCTCGGCGTGCTGGACGGGGTGACCGTTCAGGTTCACCTCTGCTTCCCGCCCGCCCCGACCACGGCCGGGCGCTGACCCTGTACGACCATGGCCGGCCCCGCCGGGGCCGGCCACCCTCAACGATCCCAGAGAGGAGTTCCGATGGACCTCACCTTGATCTCAGCCGGTCTCCACAGCGTGGCGGCTGTCCTGTGGACGGTGTGTGCCGTGCGGTCGTGGCGGGCCCGGCATCCGGTGGCGCGTCGGCGTGCGGCTGCGAGGCGGGTGCGGCTTGCGGCTTGGGCGTGACGCCCTTGGTGGGTTTGAAATCTGGACTGGGTTGGCTCCGCTGTGAGCGTTGGCGGGTCGGGTGACAACAAGGAGGTGGACGGATGAACGGCTGGTGGTTCGCGACGGTGGCCGTGGTGTGTCTGACGGTCGGGTTCGTCGCGGTCGTGTGGGCGGCTGTGAGGGCCGGTCAGGGCTCCGGGCGGGGTCGTGGCGCCTCGTCGGTGTCGTGGTCGGCTGAGCGGGCGCGTACGGGCCGGGAGGGGCGCGTCTGATGGGGCGGGCTCGGAAGTTCGGGGAGGCGTTGGCTCGGATGCGTTCTTCGAGATCGACGGGAGGACGGGTGCGGCGAAGGCGTTGTGTGTGCCGTGCCTGTACGTCGAGCCGTGCGGGGCCTATGCCCTTGAGCACCCGGAGTTGCGCGGTGTGTGGGGTGGCTTGTCGGAGAAGGATCGGCGGGCGCTGCGGCGGCAGCGGTTGCCGGCGGCCTCGTAGTTGGGCGCTGGGGGCCGGGCAGTGGGGGTAGGGGCAGTGGCCTCGTAGCAGGGAGCGCGTGGGGTACGGGCCAGTCTCGACCCCGGCGAGAAAGGGTCCGCAATGGTGCGGACCCCTGGTGGTGACCAGCGGTTCCGGGCGGACGTGTGTCCACTGGGTTACCGGTAGAGCGGATCAGGGAGTAACGGTCATGGTGAAGGTCAGCGAGCAGCAGGTGGAGCAGGGCGTGCCGACGGTGGTGGAGAAGGTGCCGGCGCTGGGGCGGGTGGAGCGGCCGAGGCGGTACGGGCTGGCGGACGCGTACCGGAAGGTGCGTGGGGGAAAGTGAGCGGCTGCTGAGCGGCTTTCTCGTGGGGCGTGGCGCCCGGTGTCCCTTCGGGGGTGCCGGGCGCTTTCGTGTTGTGGGGTCTGGACAGTGCATGGGGGCATGCGGTTCTTGCGGTATGGCATGGCTGCATTCAAAGAACTTTCGCGCTGCACGCTTGGTTGCGGGAAGATTTGCGGTGTAGTGGCACGTTGAGCCGTAGAATCTTCATATGGCTGATGTGAACATGCACACGGAACCGAAGGATCTCCTGCCGCTCGCTTCGCGCCTCTCCGGTCGGGAGCGGGCTGCGGTGTACGTGGCGCTTGGTGAGGTCTCTACAAGGGCGGCGCGGGCGGTCGGGGTCGACTCGTCGACGGTGCGCCGGTGGCGGCAGCGTCCGGACTTCGCGGCGGACGTGGGTCGGATACGGCTCAAGCTGCTCGGTATGGATGCCCTGCGCGCCGCTGAGGGCTGCGAGAGCGTGTCGGCGGGCGGAGAGGTCCGGTGAGCCGCCGCAAGCCGCGTAAGGCGCGCAGGAGGGAGCGGGAGCGGGATGCTGGGGTGTTCCTGCGGTTCGACAACGCGGGCGACGCGAGAGTGCGCCTGGAGGGCATTACGCGGCGGGAGTACGAGCGGGTGCAGTCGCTCGCGCGGGCCGGTGACATCCACGATCCGCTGATCATGAAGTTCATACGGGCGTTCGCTACGCAGGTCGGTCACGACATCGACGCCCACCCGGACGGGTGGACGGACTCGGCCACGATCGAGTTCCTGCGGTGGCTGGAGTTCGTGCCCGAGGGCGAGTGGACTGCCCTCGACGACGTCGAGCTCGCTCGCCTGGCGGGGGGTGGGTCGTGAGTAACGACGTCACGATCACCGTCTCGGTCCGGGACCTGACGGGGCCGGGCTTCAACTCGGTGAACCGGAACATCAACCAGTTGCAGCGCCAGGCGAACGGCAGTCTCGGCTCCCTGCGGGGGTTGAGTATCCAGTTGGGCAACGTGTCCTCTGCTGCCGGGGACGCGGGTAGTTCCCTGGGCGGCGGGATGGGGCTGCGGGGCAAGGCGATCGGCGCGGCCGCCGCACTGGGTACGTCGCTGCTGCCGACGATCGGGGCGCTCGCTCCGATGTTGACGGGGCTCGCTGCGGTGGGCGGCGGCGCGGCCTTGGCGATGGATGACCTGAAGGCGAAGGCGAAGGAGCTTAAGAAGCCGTTCGAGGACTGGAAGAAGGTCGCGGAGAAGGCTGTCGCTCCGCACACGGAGAAGGCCGTCAAGTCCCTGAAGGGGGCGATGAAGGACCTGACCCCGGTGATCGAGACCGGCGCGGACACGTTCGGCCGGATCACGGAGAAGGCCGCCCGCTTCGCCGACAGCCCCGCGTTCAAGGGCGCGCTGGCGAAGAACGCCGAGATGGGCTCGAAGTGGGTCGAAGAGTTCGCCGGCAGCATCGGCACCTTCACCCAGGCGTTCCTCGACTTCGGCGCCAAGAGCCAGCCTGCGCTTGATGCGTGGGACAGCCTGCTGGGCGGGTTCCTCGACACTGGTTTGCCGAAGATGTTCGACGGGCTGGAGCAGGGCATCAGCGGCTCCAGCGAGCTCCTTGGCGGGCTGGCGTCGTTCATCAACGACGGGTTCCTTCCGGCGCTGGGCAAGGTCGCTGGGTCCTTCTCGGAGGCGTTCGGGCCGCTGATTGGGGAGATGCTCGAAGCCACGGGTGCCGGGCTCAATCACCTCGGTACCGCGTTTGAGGGCCTGATGGAACTCACTGAGCCTTTCGCGGGGCTCTTGGCGGATGCCTTCCGCGCCATGAACGACTTTGCGGCGATCGGCGCGGAGGTGATGGGCGAGCTGGCGAGCGTCGTCGGGGGTGCCCTGTTCGACGGTCTGATGGCCGTGGTTGGTATCGACACCTCGCAGCTCGGGAACGGCTTCCGCGGCTTCAGCGACTGGGTGCACGAGAACGAGGGCGCCATCCGTAACGCTTTCTTCGCTATCGCGTCGGGCATCGTGGACATGGTCACCATCGGCGTGAACACGCTGCCGCTGCTGGTCGGTGGCTTCCGTCTAGCTACTGAGGGTGTGCTGACTGCTGTCGATGGTCTCGTGTCGGGGCTGGCGGCCGGACTCGGCCATCTGCCCGGGGGCGAGATTTTCAAGAAGGCGAACGAGGCGTTCGACGAGTTCGCGACCGGGTTCCGGAGGTCGCTGCAGACGGCGCAGGAGAAGGCGAACGAGTTCGCCACGGTGACCACGGAGAACCTCAGCAAGGGCCAGCTGAAGCTGAACATCTCCAACTGGGAATCGCAGATCAAGACGGCGAAGGCGCAGATGAAGAGCGTCCCGCCGGAGAAGCGGTCGGCACTGAAGGCCCTGATCGGGGATCTTCAGGCCAAGGTGCGGCAGGCGCGGGCTGACCTCGCTTCGCTGAAAAACCGGACCGTCACCGTCACCACGCACTACCGCATCACGGGCACGCCGGGCGCCCAGCAGGCCCGCCGTTCGGGCTCGCACGGCTCGCAGCTGTCCTACGCCAACGGCGGCATCGCGGAGTTCTTCGCGCAGGGTGGCATCCGTTCGTTCGCGGACGGCGCCGAAAACCACATCGCGCAGATGGCGCCGGCCGGGGCGATGCGGGTGTGGGCGGAGCCGGAGACGGGCGGCGAGGCGTACATCCCGCTTGCTCCGACGAAGCGGCCCCGCTCCGTGGCGATCCTGGAGGAGGTAGCGGACCGGTTCGGGTACCGGCTGGACAAGTACGCGCGTGGTGGTGTGACGAAGGCGGAGAGGGCGGCCCGTAAGGATGCGTGGTCTGACCTCACCGTCTCCCGCTTCGGGCAGTTCGCCGGGCACAAGCGCTCCGAGTTCCGGTCGCAGATCGGCAACCCCGACAGCATGCGCTCCCTGATCGACGGCCTCAACCAGTGGCGCACACAGATCAAAAAGGCCACCCACGGCGGCACCGAACGCTCCCTGCTGCGCGCCCTCGACTCCACCGGCAAGAAACTCCTCACCTGGGAGAAGCAACTCGGCAGCGTCACCAAGAGCCTGGAAGGCGCACGCGACAAACTCAACAGCCTGAAGCAGGCCGCCGCGTCCCTCGCCGACGGCGTCAAGTCCGGCATCCTCTCCGGCGCGAACATCACCCGCGCCGCAGGCGCCGAATCGGGCCGGGTGACGATCAACACGATCCTGTCGCAGATGCAGGGCAGCGCCTCGAACGCCAGCGAGTTCGACCGGGCGTTGAAGGATCTGAAGAAGCGCGGCCTGTCAGGGTCGCTGCTGCAGCAGGTCGCCGAAGCCGGCATCGACGGCGGCGGCCTGGAAACAGCGCAGGCCCTGCTGGGCGCCTCGTCGGGGCAGTTGAAGTCGCTGAACTCGTTGCAGGGGCAGATCAGCAGCGCGGCCGGCAGTGCGGGTAAGACGGCGGCGGATGCGGTGTACGCGAAGTCGATCGCCGCGCAGAACAAGCTGGTGAAGTCGTTGGCGTCGCAGCAGTCGAAGCTTGCCCGTTCGATGGACAAGCTGGCGGCGGCGATGGAGAAGGCCATTGAGCGCGGGTTCGGGATGAAGGCGACGGGCGGCATTATCGGCGCCGCGTCGGGTGGGGCGCGCGGGTCGTGGACCATGGTCGGCGAGCACGAGCCCGAGCTCGTGAGGTTGCCGTTCGGGTCGCGCGTGTACTCCGGCCCGGACACCCGCCGCATGCAGCAACAGGCATGGACGTCGATGCTCAACACCCCCCAGCGCAGCGGGGGCGCACGCTACGCGCCGGCACCGGCGGGTGGCGGGCGGCCGATCGTGGTGCATCAGACGATCAAGCTGGACAGCAGGGTGGTGGCGGAGCAGATCTTCGACCCGCTGCGCAGGGAGGTCAGTACGCGCGGTGGTCTGCGATCCGCGTTTGGAGGGCTGGACTGATGGCGTTCCGGCGGTAGCACCTCAGCAGCGGTGAGGGGTGGGCACTGGATGCCCACCCCCCACGCATGTGATGACCCGCCCGCCCTCTCGCCACTAGGGCGGGGGTGCAGAGGACGGACGGGCATCTGTGGGGCTGACCCGGGCCGGTGGTCAGCCGGGGTGCGGTCCGCCGGTTGCTGCCGGCGTGGCGTGCAGCCGGGTCAGCCGCGCCGCTTCGTCGTCGCGGAAGGTCGCTACCTCGCGGCAGCGCTGGCTCATCACGAACTCGCCGAGCGACAGGCACAGGTCCATGCGCTGGATGCACACTCCGACCATGAACGGGCCGTCCACGGCGCGGTACAACCGCACCCCGTAGTACCCCTCTTGGCAGTCGTCGGGGTTGTTGAACCGGCAGTCGGCGCACGTTTCGGGGAGGCGCACGGGCCGGATGCTCTTCGCGTACAGCGTGCGCCCGTCTGGCAGGCGGTACCGCACCCGCTGGTCGGACGCTCCCGCTGTGATGATGCGGCGGACCGGCATGGCGCCCAGGTGGTCGACGACATCCTGCATGGCGGCCAGCGAGGCGCCCCCGTCCTCCAGTGACACGAGCATCCGGACCACGACGGAGCGGCCGTGTCGCTCGATGATGCGGAGCACGCGGTCGACGTGGCCACGGTCGGGGATCACGATGTTGGCGGAGACCTTGATGCCGTGCGCGGTCGCGGTCTCGATCGTCGCGTCGAGGGCGGCCAGCTTGCGCTCGGCGAGCTTCGGTGAGGCGAGACGCGGGGCCTGGACGGCGGCGAGCTCGGCCGAGGTGGTGCCGAACACGGACAGGTTGATGCGGTCGAGGCCGGCTGCCGCGGCGGCGGGCAGGACCGCGGCGCCGTTCTCGCCGTTCGAGGTGAGCCCGACGGTGAGTCCGAGGCGCCGGGCGATGGTGATCAGCCCGGGCAGGTCGGGGTGCAGCGTGGGCTCACCGCCGGTGAAGTGCACTTCGTTCGTCGGGAGGCTACCGCGCACGGCAGCGAGGGCCATAGCGAAGTCGGCGTCGGCGGCGATCCTGGCGGGCAGGAAGTCGGCGCCGTTGGTACGGAGGTAGATGGAGACGCGTCCGGTGCTGCCCGGTGCGGCGACGGGTGTTCCTTCGTTGTGGCAGAACGAGCAGGCGAGACCGCACGCGTCGATGATCTTCACGCGCAAGGTCCGGTCCGGTTTCACTTCCACCGGCACGTCGCTCAAGTCGTGCATGGTGCCCCCTTCTCCGGGCCGGTCGGGGCGCGGTGCCCCGGCCGGAGTAGCAGGCGCCGGCCTACTCGAAACGCAGGTCGGCGATGGAGTCCAGGTCGAGGCCGTACAGGCCGTAGACCTTGGTGGTGTTGATCGAGGTGAGCTGGTCGTGGCCGATGCCCAGCGCTGCGGCGGCCGTCCACACCTGCGCTTCGTCGTCGGCCTCGATCTCCAGGTACGGCGGGATGCGTGGCCACTCGTCGACCTCAAGGCGGACGGCGCCGAGGGTGTACGAGGTGCGCCGGTTCTCCTGGTAGCTGCGCGGTGTCAGGCCAGTGAGCTGAAGCAGCGCGGCGGCTTCCTCGAAGCTGTCGACGGTCACCTCGGTCTCGTGGGTCCCGTCGACGGCGTCCGTGGTGATCTGCTTTACGCACAGGGTGACGTCGGTTCCGGTGTCGCGTAGCCGCACCCATCGGCCCGGGACAGCCGGGATGGTGTCGTACACGTACCGCCGCATGAGGCGGGTCCCGTTCGTGCACGTGCCACCGGCCTCGGTGATGAGCCGTGCGATCTTCGCGGGGTCGACGTCGAGGGCCTTCGCTTCGAACTCAATACCTGCCATGGGGTCTCCGATCGCTGGTTGCTGCTGGTGTCCAACGACCGTGCAGCGTAGGGGGCCGCAGCCCGGCAACGGCCCCTCGTTCGGGGCCCCGGGCTACAGGCGGGTACCGACGGCGATCGTCTCGTTGCCCGCCAGGCGCAGGATCGCGCGCAGGATGATCGGCAAGCGGCGTTCGTCGAGGTCCTCCACGGAGGCGAGGGTGGCGCTCCCGATGCCGACCATCGACAGGACCAGGCCGAGGAACGCGCGCTGCTGCTCGTCGAGGCCGAGGCCGTACTGAAGCCCGAACAGGCCATCGAAGCGCACGGCGCGCCCCTTGCGGGTGTCGACGACCAGGGCGTGCTGCACAGCCGGCAGGGACACGATGGACTGCTCCTCGATCAGTGCTTGGACGGCTGCACGGTGGCGTGAGTTCTTCGCGGTGCGCAGCAGCTGCTTGCCGAGCCGCCGCAACTCCTCCTCAGGATCGGGAGCCTCGGGCGCAATGGCCTCCGCTTCAACGCCGGTCACGCTGTGACCTCCGTCCGGCGTCCCAGCTGGGCGAGTCGGGCTGCGGCCGCACGGGACCGAGCAGCCCGGTAGGCCTCGTACAGCCTGCTCTCCTCCTCGCAGGGCAGAGCAGCGTGCGCGCCCTGCTCGTCGACGGTCCGGCACGTCTTACATCTCAGGCAGTGCTCCGCCAGGTGCTCGAACGCGGCTTGTACGGGCGTCCGCTCCACTCCCGCGCTGACGGTGTCGTAGTGGTCGCACAGGGCGGCCAGGACTCGGGCCAGCCGTCGGGCGTACATGACGCTCCCGGCCAGCCGGGCGAACCCGAGCTCGGGCGCGCGGAGTTTGCCGTGTGCCTCGGCGACGCAGGCCAGGGCAGCGGCGCGGGTGGGGCTGTCCTCCGGCAGGCGTCCGGCCGTCTCCTCGACCTCGGGTCCCAGCACGGCAAGGTGGCCGCGCAGCGTGGCGGTGAGGGTGTCCAGTTCTGCGCCGGCGGGTGGCACGGCATCTGGGGCGTTGTCCGGGCCGAGTACGCGGTGCGCGGTCTGGCGCATCGTGGCGATGTCCGGCGGGGCTTCGGCAACGGCCGTTGGGGCTGTAGTTTGCATGGCGTCGGCGCTCCTCAGCAGCGTTGACCACGCCCCGGGAGGCCTCGCCGCCTCGCCGGGGTCTGAGCGTCTCAACCTGTCAGGCCTGCGCTGCTGCTGGCTTCCCGCCCAGGGGTATCCCCATGATGGGTAGGCTGCTCCTCTTGCAGCGAGAACCTGGTGTGACGGGGCCTCCGATGACCGGTTACGAACCGCCAACTGCACTCCCGCGTGACCTGCTTGAGCAGGCGGATATGAGGGCTGCGCTCGCTGCCCACGACTTCGGTTCGGTGTTCCGTCTCGCCCGCACGCGGGCCGGGATCAGCTACTCGAAGATCGCCGCTGAGTGCGATATCAAGCCCGAGCGGGTTGGCCTTCTGGCGCGTGGGCAGGGGGCCGTGACAACGTTCGAGAAGATCGCACAGATCGCAGATGCCTTACGGATCCCCGGGCGGTTGGTCGGGCTGGCCCCTCGCCAGTGGGAGGCACCAGCCTCACCGCGCCCGGTGGCTGCTGTGCACGGCCATGGCCCCGACGCGGACGGAGAGGACGTGCGGCGCAGGAAGTTCTTCAGGACCACGGCCGGAGCCGGGCTTGCCGTCGGCCTGCCCGAGCTGACGCGCCCCCACGTGGGCAGCCGGATCGGAAGCGACTACCCCGAGCGGCTGCGGAAGCGGACAGCGCGGCTGCGCCGTCTCGATGACGTTCTCGGCGGCGGCGACACGTATCGCGTCTATCTCGGCGAGTACGAGTCCACGAAGGCGCTCCTCCGCGACGCAACGTACACCGAGCCCACCGGGCGCGGTCTGCTCTCGGTGCTCGCCGAGCAGGCGCAGCAGGCCGGTTGGGCGGCGTTCGACGGCGGGCGGCACCAGGACGCGACCGGCCTGTACGAGGCCAGCCACCGGGCCGCGACCGACGCGGGAGACACCGAGCTGGCGGGGAACGCGCTCGCTTTCCTCGCGTACCAGGCCGTCAACGGCGACCGCCAGGCGGGCATCGAGATCGCCTCGCGCTCGGTGCAGGAGGCCGGGCCGGGCGCGGCCCCTGGCGTGCGTGCCTTGCTGCACGAGCGGCTCGCGTGGGCGCACGCAGTCGCGGGCAACGACACCGAGACGGAGCGGGCTCTGCAGGCCGCGCAGGCCGCGCTCGCCGAGGCAGGCGGGGACCGGCAGCCGGACTGGGTGGCGTGGGTCGACCAGACCGAACTGGAGATCATGACGGGCCGCTGTTGGACGGAACTGCGCCGGCCGCTCCGCGCGGTGCCCGTCCTCGAGGCCGCACTGTCCCGGTACGACGACGCTCACGCCCGGGACAAGAGCCTGTACCTGTCGTGGCTCGCCGACTCCTACCTGACGGCCGGAGAGGTCGAGCAGGCGGCCGCAGTCACAGGCCGCGCGCTCGACCTTGCCTCCGGCGTGGCGTCCGTACGACCCCGACAGCGGCTCGCGCCCGTCCTACGGCGGCTCGACGAGCACCAGGCCGTGCCCGTTGTCGCCGAGGTGCTGGACAGGGCGCGCGGCTGAGCTACTCGGCCGGCGTGGTGTTGGCGGCGAGCCACCGCAGGCAGGCCTCCGAGCCGGCCACGATCGGCACGGCCGCGATCTCCGGGGTCTGCCAAGGGTGATGCTTGAGCAGGTGCGCCTCCAGTTCGGCGTACCGGTTCTGCTGGGTCTTCAGCAGCAACTGCCACTCTTCGCCGGTGCCGAACTCTCCGTCGTGCCAGAAGACAGAGGTGACGGGCCCGATGATCTGCGCGCCTGCGGCAAGCCGGCCTTGGACGACCGATCGGGCTAGTTCAACCGCCTGTTCACGGGTCTCCGTCGCTGTGGATACCTGCACGAAGTCAGTCATGCGCGGGAGCCTACCCACGGGCACCGAGCCGGCTACGGGTTCCTCCGGGCGAGCGCTACTTCGACTGCGGCTTGAACGGGTCGAGGCGCAGCACATGCACGACAGCCGTGATCATGAACGCCCAGACTGCCGTTGGGAATAGAGCGTTGACATTCGGCTGTACCACGGCGAAGCCGAACACGGTTGCGCTCCCCACGAAGTACGTAGCCGCCACCCACACGGGTACGACGCCGCGCCGCCACGCCACCGTGAACGGTACGAAGGCGAAGACGGACATGCTGACCAGTGGCACCGCCGCCCACGCCCACCGCTGCCAAGGCTCGCGGAACATGCGCGGCCGTGGTGAGTACGTCAGGTGAGCGTTCGATGCAGGGTCCCCGTGTACGGACATGGCGCACAGCATGGCCCGCCTGGGCAGCGGATGACGGCCGTTTGCCGATACTGCATCCGAGATTGTCACCGCGTGAACCGCTGCGGTGTGGGGCGGGTGCCAGCGTCACGGGTTCGCTGCCACGCGTTGTGTGGGCCGGCCGAGACGCAGCCGCAGCTTGGCGCTGCGGTGGCGTCCGGTCACAAGCTGTAACCGGTCGAGGGGCAGAGGCGTCCTGAGAACAACACCACTATGGGGGGGCAATGTGGTCGGGTCTGTTCTTCGCGCTGATGATCGTCGTGACGGCGGCGGTGTTCCTGCTGTTCCTCGCCTCGGGCGCGATGTTCCTCTACCTCGGGTGGACGCTCGGCCCTTGGTACGGGATCTTGACGACGCTGATGGTGATCTGTGGTGTCGCCCCGTTCGTCGCGCGGTTGATTCAGCGAGTGCCGGAACAGGGATCTTCCTCGGGAGACTGAGCAGCTGCCTGCGATGTTTCGGCCGTATGCGTGTCTGGCGTCGAGCGGCTTGGAGGCGGTGCCCGGTTCGGGTCGTGGCCTTGGGCGGAGTTCCGCGCGTACGCAACGGGATCGAGGTGTAGGACGTCAGGTGGGCAGGCTGGCCGCTGCGGGAAAAGATCAGATCAGCCTAATTCCCCCAAACGGATGACACCTTGGCAGATCGGTAGCGGCATCTCGCTGGACACCCGACGACGAGGCCATCTACCTGGAGGAGACTCGTTATGCCCGCCACCGTCCCTACCCTCGACGAGATCAGGAAGTGGCCAGCGACGGTCAGCGTCCCGCAGGCCGCGACCGCGCTCGGCATCTCAAAGACGTACCTGCACGCGCTGATCAAGCAGGGCGAGTCGCCGGTGAAGGTGCTGCCGCTGAACGGCCGCCACCGCGTGATCACCGCGTCGCTGGTGCGGCTACTGGAAGCCGCCTGATGCGCTGGCTCATCGACACGAAGAGACTCGCCCGAACCGGTTCAGGAGTACCTATGGCCACCAAGGCCTACGAGCGCTACGGCGTTCCCGTCCCCCCGCAGGACCCGAACCAGGAGTACATGACCGTCCAGGAGACGGCCCACGTCCTCCACTGCTCCGTCTCGTGGCTCCGCCGATTCCTCCGGGTCAACCCGGAGCTCTGCGGCCGAAACGGCAACCGCGGCCGGATCGTCACCGACCGGGAGCAGCGCGCCGCGATCCACGCCGCTCGCTCCGCCGGCGACCCGCGAAAGGGCCGCAGCATCTCGCGTCAGCGTGCTTCGCGCGGCGGCGCAGCCAGCCGTCAGTAGCGTCAGCGAGGGAGAACTCGGCCTCGCCGGGCTCACGCCGCCTCGCGGTGGCCGCTCACGATTCAGCTGCTCTCGTCGCCCGGGGCTACAGCACGGGCGGCGTGGCGAGTCATGATTCGGCGCTCGGCTCTGGGCGATCATGCTGGGTCCCCTTCGCGGGGTGTTGATCTGGCCGGGCACCCTCGCACTCGTGGCGTCGGGCGCAGCAGGGTCCCGTGGGTCGAGGCTTGGGCGGGGATCCGCGGGGGCTCGTCATGATCCGGCGGAGTTGCTCGACCAGATCTGGAGATGGGTCGGGAGCCGCATCGACACGTGCGTGGATCTCTGCGATGACCTTGTCGCCGAGGAGGGTGCGCCGCCTTTCGGCGGGTGTCAGGCAGTGGCCAAGGCAGTCGTCCGGACGCTTCGATCCGTGATCTTGATTCGCTGAGTCTGCCATGTCGAGACTCTGTCCCGGTAGGGTGCGTGAGACTCCACTCGATGGCAGGGTTTGCCCGTGCGGGTGGGCCAGTGTGCAGGCTCTTCCCTGGTACGCCAGGCTGGCGGGTATGGCTTCCATGGATCCCTAGCCAGCTAGCGGAACACGACAGGTGGCCCGCCGGCGAGACGCCCCTCGGGACCCAAGGGCTCCGCAGGCTGCTTGAGCAGCAGTTTTCATGCCACTGGAGATCATTTGCGCAGGTGGGAGCGCGTGCAACCTGTTTCGATTTTCGAAAATTGCGGGTATCCTGGAGGCATGCCGAACGAGGAAGAAGCCCTACAGAACCGCGTCCGGTCACTGATGCAAGCCGCGGGGATGAACCAGACCCAACTGGCCGAAGCCATCGGAATCACGAAGCCGAAACTGTCCCTGTCCCTCGGCGGGGATCGCCACTTCTCTACCTTTGAGTTGGCGGCCATCGCGGAGCAGTTCCATACAACCGTGGACTATCTCCTCAGTGGGAAACAGCCGCCGACGGCCGCGCTCGCCGCACGCGACGACTCGCATGAGTCGCCGGCGTGGGAGGTGGCTGTGAAGCGTGCCGAGGCCCTCGATGAGACTGAGGCCGCGCTCAACGATCTCGGCATCGCGAAGGTCCTTTCACCGCTCGCTGACTGGGAGCGCCCTACGCTCAGTGGACTAGCGATCGCCGACGGGCCCACGCTGGCTGTTGCTGCGCGCAAGCTCCTCCCCGACGACTTCCGTGCCGACATGCCCAGCGCGATCGAAGGCGCCTTTGGTATTCACGTCACCGCCCAGACGTTCGGCCCCGGCTTCGACGGCCTCTCCTGGCGGAGCGGGGACTGCCGAATCATAGTGATCAACACTGATGCCGCCTGGAGCCGTCAACGCTTCACTCTGGCTCACGAACTGGAGCATCACCTGGCGGGCGACGTTGACACCCAGGGCCTCCTCGTCGACACGGACGTGATGTCGACGCACCACCGCATCCCAGAAATGCGCGCCAATGCATTCGCGGCCGCGCTGCTGATGCCAGAGCAAGAGGTCCGGGAACACGTCAAAGGCACGGTGACGCCAGCATTGTTCGCGTCCCTGGTCGGCGTGTTCCTCGTCTCCTCCGACGCTCTGGCGTGGCGGCTGAAGAATCTAGACCTCGTCGATGACGCCGAGCGGAGCAGGCTCGCCAGCATGTCCGCAGCCGAGGCGGCGCGAAAGGGCGGTTGGGAAGACCGCTACTTCGACCTGGTTAAGCATCAGAGCAGGCAGCGGCCACCAGAGGCACTCGTGCTGCGTTCACTGCGGGCATTCGTGGCAGGCGACATCAGCGCTCAGTGGCCGGCGCGCGTCCTCGGCTGCGATGCGGAGTTGCTCCATGAGGCCTTGGACGGCGCGGCAAGCGAGGTGGCCGACGACAAGGAACCGGTGTTCACTCCGTGACGATCCTGGTGACCGACGCCTGCTCTTTGATCAACTTTGCTGCGTCAGGCGATATGGAGGTGCTCAACTCCGGCCTTTCGGTCCGCACGCCTCGTTGCACGCAGGCTGTGGATGCTGAGCTGCGCAAATGGGTCCACAACTTTCCGGGACTGCAGCGTCTGCTTGATGAGAGCTGGCTTGGTGAGCCGATCGAGCTCAACCGGGTGGAGGACCGGAAAGACGTCGGTCGTCTCCGTACCGCGCTTGGTGGTACTCGCAACGAGCCGACCCTCCATCTGGGAGAGGCCGAGTCCATTCACGCGATACTCACGCGTGCTGAGCTCTCCGGGGCGGTACTGCTGACCGACGACCGAGACGCGAGCCGCATGGCAGGGCGTCGCAGCCTCACCGCTTGGGACACCACTCGACTGCTCGCGGACTTCCATTTCAGTGGGGATCTGGAGTGGGACCATGCTCGACAGATCCTTGAGCGGATGGAGCAAGCAGGCCGCGGGGTCCGCATACCCGCGAGCTATCACGAATTCGTACAAGGCTGACCAGTGATCCTCCAAACCCCTAGCCGCGACAGGGCGGGAGGCGGCGCGAGGGTGACAGAACCCCCGTATGCGGGGCCCTGGAGGGACCCGCGACCTGCCTCCCTGCCCTCCCTGATGACGGTGGTCAGAACCCGCGCGGCACCTCGCGGGTGAGGTACTCGGCGACAGGCGGCCATCCGCCCTCCAGCGGCATGCCAAGCTCTGCGAGCTCCACACCGAACGCGTCAATCACAGCCGTATGCGTGATCCGTCCTGAGCCCCCAGGCACAGGCCGACCGCGCAGAACGGCACAGACCGTGCCGATCAGGCTGGTGGCCTCGTCTCGGTGCCCGTTCTCCCACAGCCACACGACCGCCTCGCACACCTTGGTGCTGGGACGTAGCCCGTCCCCCCTCTGCTCGATCGCGGCGGCCTCGTACTGGCCGAGCCCGTACAGGGCGGTGGCCAGAATGTCGGCGGGCACGGCTAAGTGGCCGTAGGGGACAGCTGGCTTGCTGCTCATGCGCATGCTCCTTCGTGTCGGACGATCCGTTGGACGCTGCCCATCGGCAGCGCGGTCGATGCGTCAGCGGACGCCAGCCTGGTGGGTGCAGCGCCACGCGTTGTGTGCCCGCCGGCCGACGCGCAGCCGGAGGCGTGGCGCCGCGGCGCCTGGCGTTTACTGCATCCAAGGAGCTGGTCCGGTGCGGGTGGCCCACGCGGCGAGGGCGCTCTCGTCGAACATCCGGATGCCATGGTGCCCTGCGTACTGGGCTGCTGGCCGGGTGAAGACTGAGGTGGTGACGACTGCGGCGATCTGGGCGCCGTGGACGCTGTAGCAGGTCCCTCCGAACCGCTGAAGGTCAGGTGAGCCGACCTTGGTGGTGGGGCCGTACCGCTTGCACTGGATGACGACCCGCTGGCCGTCTGGGGCCGTAGCAATGACATCCGCCCCGAGATCCCCGGCGCCTCCCACCACTTGGACGCCCGAGCAGCCGTCGCGCTCGCAGAGGAAGGCGATGGCGTGCTCGAACTCGCGCGGGTTCATGGCGTGGTAGCGGGCCACCTCGGTGGACTGCAGCATAAGAACGTGCTGAAGCTCGGCCGCTCGTCGGTCCCAGCTTATGCCGAGTGCGATAGCGCCGCCGATGAGTGGCAGGACAAGGAAGAGGGCTCCGATTCCGTTCCCGTCGACCCAAATGAGCAGGGCTGCCGGGAGGAGGACGGCGGCAGCTGCTGCGAACAAGCAGCCTCCGGCCCCGGTCGGCTCGGATGGTTGTGTGAAGTGATGTGTGGGCGCGCCCATGGTCCCCCCCAGGGATTGTGCGAGGTGGGGATGGTATCGGCCTGGTGGCCAGAGAGGTGTCCGGGCCGGATCATCTGCGACTCCTTGGCCTCCTGTGCGGCTGAGGTGCGGACTTTTGGAGCCGGTGGTGCACTTGACGTGGGGCTGGTCGGCAGGAGGTTGCCATGGCTGGCAGCGCGAGACGTGACGGCCCGATACGGCGATGGTGGGCTCGCATGGGCCTGTTGGCCCGCATCGTGGTCATCGTGCTGGGGTTACTGATCGCGTTCATCGCGTTGGGCGGCGTACTGGAAGCGTGCGGGGCGGCGGAGGACGAGCCCGAAGGGCCACCTGTGACGAGCAGCAGCGTGGACACGTCGCCCCCTGCATCGCCAGATGCGACCGGGCTGCCGACCGCAGATACCGAGGTGCCAACCGTGCCCACCGCCACGGTTACGGAGACCGAGACGACCACCGAGGAAGCGACGTCGGAGCCGCCAGCGAGCAGTCCGGCCGAGGATGTGTACTACGAGAACTGCGATGAGGCTCGGGCTGCCGGCGCCGCGCCGTTGTTCGTCGGAGAGCCCGGGTACGGGCCGCACCTGGACCGTGACGGCGACGGGGTCGCGTGCGAACCCTGATCCGGCGCGGAAACGGCTCCCAGAGATGCGCCGCCCACCCCCTCTATGGCCACTACTGCGCAGGTCAGCGGCCACTACACCCCCCTATACGCGGATAGCGGCCCCCCTCTAGATCCACTGGTGTGGGTAGAGGGGGACCGCAGGGGTGTCCGGGCGGTGCTTGTAGAGGGGGAGGGGTCTACCGGGCGTCGAGCAACTCGGGCGGAACGGCCGCCTCAAGGTCCTCGCGCCGGTAGCCGGCGAGGTTCTTCCCGCCGATGTTCACCTGCTTCGTGGTGCGCTTCACGCCCGCGTCCTCCAGCTCCTTGGCGAGGCGTTCGGCGTCCCAGTCGCCGTAGTCCTGGTCGAGGTTCTCCAGCCGCTGGAGCAGGTCCACGGTGTGCATGCGGGCGGTGTGCCGCATCACCGTGAGGCAGTCGGACAGCACGGGCGCGATGGTGAAGCCGGCCTGGTCAGCCGCGGCGGTGACGTCCTTGACGGCGTCGCCGGTGAGCTGGTTGTGCTTCTGCCGCAGGGCGCGGCCGCGCTGGCACAGTTCGGCGAAGTCGGGGCCGGGCAGGAAGTCGGCGCGCACGGTGACGAACGAGGCGGGGCCGGTGACGAGCACGCCGGTGCCCTTGTGGTCCTCGGACAGCACGGAAGCGTCCGCGCCCTGGGCGGCCTTGCCCTTGCCGAGCACCATGTCGCTGGAGGTCTGGTCGACGACCTGCGTGCAGTACCGCAGGGTGATGATCTCCCGCAGCTTGGTCGGCACCGAGTCGGCGTCGGGCCGCTGCGAGGCGAAGTTGCTGATGAACCCGGCTGCCGGGCCGCGCCGGGCGATGCGGCACAGGTCGTTGATGACCTGGTCGCGGTCCTCCTTCTCCATGGCGGTGAAGTACTCCTGCAACTCGTCGATGGTCACGAAGATGACCGGCAGGTTGTACTTCTCGACGATCGCCGGGGTCAGCTTGCCCTCGGGGCACACGGAGACGGGCAGGCCGCGCAGCAGGACGAAGCGGCGCTCCATCTCGGCCAGCAGCTCCTTCAGCATGGCCTTCAATGCCTCGACGGCGTCGTCCTCGGCGCCCATGACGAGGCGGTGCGCGACGGCCTTCATGGGCATCCAGTCGGCTCCGCCCTTGCCGTCGGCGACGTAGTGCCGCACGTAGGGATCGAGCAGCCCGGCCGCGGTCATGAGGCGCTGCGTGAACGTCTTACCGCGGCGGGGCAGGCCGCCGAAGAACAGCGACTGCCACATGACGGGCACGGTGATGCGGGTGCCGCGGGCGTCCTGCCCGAACGGGATCGGGTCCCACACGGAGAACGTCTCGGCCTTGACCAGCGGCGACGGCACCGGGTCGCCGAGGTAGGGGTCGTCGTCCGCGACCCACATGGACACCCGCCCGGCGTTGCCGCCGGCCGCCGCACGGACGCGGGAGGCGATGACCTGGATCTCGTCGCCGCCGAGCTCGGCGGCGATGGCCGTGCGCTTGGCGAGCACGTCAGCGGCGGTCTTCCCGCCGCCCTTGGGCAGGTCGAAGATGACGGCCCAGCCGCGCCCGTCACGGACCGGGCCCATGACGCAGGTGACGCGCGGCCCGTCGTCGTCGCCCTTGCCCTGCTTCAGCAGGCCCGCAGCGCGCAGGGCGTCGTTGAGCTGCTGGGCGGTCATGTCGACCCGCAGCGGCGGCGTCGGGTTGTCGAGCAGCTGCACGTCATCGCCCCGGCCCAGGAAGACGAGGGGGATCGTCACGGCGGCGGCCATGCCGGCCTGCAGGGGCGTCGGCGCCAGCGGCCAGCCTGTGGCAGCGCCCACTACAGCGATCGCAGCGGCGCCGAAGCGCCAGCGGCGGGCGAGGGTGCGTTCGCGGTGCAGCAGCGCGTACCGGACGGCGAGGTCGACGTCGTCGGGCTTGACCTTCAACTGCGCGCGCAGGGCCTTCACGGCTGCGCTCTGGTCGTGCGCGGTGAGCGTCGGCCACAGGCCGCGGGATGCCCGCCACAGGCCCTTTGTGGCGAGCCACGTCATGCGGAACGCGTACTTGGGGACGCGCAGCAGGTGGTAGCGGGAGTGCCACCAGGACAGCCGGCAGAACGCCGCCGTGTTGGCCTTCAGGGACGCCGCGGAGCGGGCCCAGGGCGGGAGGATCGGCAGGTCCGGGACGGTCAGCCAGTCGGCCAGCGGGTTATCCGGCCGGTCAACGGCCTCGACCTCGGTCGTCTCCTCGACGGTGGGCTGCTCGGGCGCGAACTTGAGCAGGCTCACCTGCGGCTTGTCGTGCCCGTTGATTGCGGGCTTGGGCAGGGTGTCCGTCATGATGGCCTCTCCTGTTTCGTGACGTATTGCGTGACGGAATTGCAGGGGCCCGGGGTGGCCGGTTTTGCCTGGCAGCTGACGGCCGCCCCGGGGTGGAGCTACTTCTTCGCGGCCCGCTTCCGGGCCTTCTCCTTGATGCGCTCGATGCCGCGGTCGATGTCGGGCTGGTGGGTGATGCCGGCGGCGGCGCGGCGGGCTCCTCGGAGTTCCAGGCGGACGATGGCGGCCTTCTCGCCGAGCGTCAGCTTCACGTCGGGCTCAGGCATCGGGGCTCCTCTCGGGCGGGCCGGGCTGTCCGGCCCCACCGCACCCCCGCAGATGTCTGGCATGCCAGACACCGAACGGGGGACGGAAGGGCAGGTCAGCGCTGCACGACGGGCTTGTCGAGGTCCCGGTGCCGGAGGCTGACGTCGTAGCCGCGGGCGGTGAGCTGGTCGGCGAGAGCCTGAGCGACCGTCGGGGCCCGGTGCCGGCCGCCCGCGCACCCGGAGGCGACGGTGACCGCTCCGGCGGACGGCCCGGCAGCGAACGCGGCCACGCAGTCGACGACGCTAGACACCAGATGCTGAATGCCGGGCGTGGTCAGGACGGCCAGCCGTACCGGCTCGTCGGCCGCGGTCATGTAGCGCAGCTTCGGGGAGACGTGCGGGTCCCGGAAGTGGTGGCGCAGGTCGACGGTCAGGTGCGCGCTGGGCGGGGCGTCGTGCAGGTAGCCGAACGAGATGATCTCTACGGGCGTGTTCTGCATGGTCAGCGGCCTTTCTGGTAGTCGCGCCACATGTCCCGCAGGACGAGGACGACGATCGCGGCGACGCCGCCGAGGATGGCCAGCGCGACCGACGCGAACGCGATGCCGACGCCGCCGACGCACACGGCGCAGGCGATGCCGAGCCACTCGCCCGCGCTGCGGCGCTGCTTCGGCTGGTGGTGCTGGCAGTGCTGTGCCGGCGTCGGGGCCTGCTGCTGCATGGCCTGCTGGGTCGCGAGGACGGCGGCGACGATCCGGGCGACGTCTGTGCTGCCCTCGGCCTCGCGGACGGCGGCCTCGGCCTTGTCGAGGGGGGTCGGCTCGGTCATCGCGCCCACCTCCCCGGCAGGGGCAGGTACGGGCGCGCTACGGCACCGAGGACGAACGCGACGAGCAGGGGCTTGGATGCCACCCCGTCGACGACGGACGCGGTCACGTCGAGGGCCTGCGGGACGGCGAGCAGCACACCGAGCAGGGCGCCGAGGAGAAGCCACTTCATGACCGCTCACCTCCGACGACATCGCGGCGCAGGTCGGTCGCTTCTCGACGCGACAGGCCGAGTTCGTCCTGCAACGTCTTGATGGTCACCGGCCGGTTCGTCGACCTGACCGCCTCCCGGTTCAGCCTGCGGGCCTCACGGCGCAGTTCAGACGGGGTGCGAATGATCTGCTCAGTGACCACCTGGCGACCGGTCTCGGCGGGCAGAGCGTTGGTCACGGGCGGGGGCTGGCCGATGGTCGTCTGGAACGGGAACTTGTGCGCCCACGGGTCCACCGCCGTGGTGTCCGGGGTGACCGCCTGCGCGACCGTCCAGCGCGGCGCGGAACTGTCGCGCGGGAACTTCGGGGCGTCCTTCCAGACGTGCAGCAAGCTCTGCCGGGTGGTCATCTCGACCGGCTCGGGCCGGGCCACGATCGGCAGCAGCCGCACACCGTCCGGGACCACCGTCGGGCGCGGGGCGGGTGGAAGCTCGGGCCGCTCCTCGGGCACCCGCTCGACGGTCACCTCGATGTCGTCCTGCCACGGCGACGGCAGGGCGATCGTGGCGAGGGAGGCGGCGTGCCGGCGGGCGGCGAGCAGCTCCAGCAGCTTGGTGCGCTGCTCCTCGGACGCGTCGGCCTGCGCCTTGCCCACGGCCACGGACAGGCGCCGGGCCACCCGGGCACGACCGCGGGCCTTGGGGCCCATATCGGCGAGCCTGGCGGCCAGGGCGACGGCCTTGACGGTCCACCGGTCGCGGGTGATCTGCTCGGCGGTGCGGTCGCGGGTGGCCAGCCCGAGGCGGGACAGCAGCCGCTCGCGCGCCTCGCGGGCGAGCAGGGCGGGCAGGCTGCCGGAGTCGGTGCCGGGCTTGGCGTGCCGGAGCTCGATGCCCATGGCGAGGTGCCACAGCAGGGCGGCGAGGACCGGGCCGACGACGGCGCGGACGGTGCCGCCGACGATGCCGGACTCGGAGTAGGCGGGGATGACCTGGACGCCGGTGATGACCCACACCAGGACCCCGGGGGCGCCGGGCGCTCCGTGGGTGCGGAGGTTCTGGCGGGCCATCAGGGCGCAGGCGAACAGGGCGAGCTCAGCGGCGGCGAACATCGCCGCGCGCTCGGCTGTCGACACCATGTCGAGGCTGTGCTCAGCGAACCGCCACGACGTGTCACCGCTGTACGCGGTGCACGCGAGGGCGGCGAGCGCGGCGACCAGGACGGCGGCCGGGGTGCGGCGCGCGGCCCGTCGGCCAGCCACGGCGAGCGCGACGACAGCGGCCAGGACCACGACGGCCACGAGGACCGCGGGCAGGGGGTGGGCTTGCGCCCAGGTGAGTACGGGGTTCATTCGCCCAACTCCTTCGGGGCGGCGGCGCGCACGGCACGGTGCGCGGCGAGGCAGACGCCCTCGCGGTCGCGGCGCTCGTTCGCTTCGAGCAGCGCGGCCATCAGGGCGGGGACAGAGGGGAGGGGCCGGGCGGACCGGGCCGCCGCGCGCAGGGCGGCAGCCTCGGTCGGTCGACTCACCAGGGCGGTGCCGCTCATCGGTCACCTCGGGCGAGGATCTCGGCGAGCTCACGGCCGAGGGCGCGCAGCCGGGCGGCGGCTTCGACGAGGGCGTCGGCCAGCTCCTCGACCTCGTCGGGCGTGTACGACCCGGTGAGGTCCTGCTGCTCGACGTAGAGGACCACGTCGGTGGTGGCGCGGTCGGCGTACGGGGTCTGGGCGAGCATGGCGCGGAACAGGTCGATGCCGTTCGCGCCGATGGCGTGCTCGGGGCCGTAGTGGACGAGGTCGACCTTCGACTTCGGGTGGCCGCCGTGGCTGCCGGCGCACCAGTCGGGTTCGTCGATCTCCAGGGACTTCACGACGAGGACCGGCACGGTCACCGTGCGGGGGAGGTGCTGAGTCACTCGCGCTCACCCCTTGCGCGGTTCTCGGCGTGGCTGCGCTGCTCGGGGCGGGTGCGCGGGGCGTTGATCCAGGGGAAGGGGTGGGTGGTGTCGGCGGTCTTGAAGACGCGGATGGCGGCCTGCTCGGGGGCGTCGGGCAGGGGGTAGACGCGTCCTCCGTCGAGGGAGGCGAGCAGTCGGGCGCCGTGGTGCTCGCACCCGTCGGCGCCCGCGTTCGTGGCGTCGAGGACGGTGACGACGACCGGGCCCGTGCACGGGGTGGGGTCCTCGGGGTGCGCGGCCGGGCAACGCGCCGGCTCGTCGTCCGCGTCGCTGTCGGCGAGGCTGTCGTAGGCGTCGGAGACGAACTGGTCGAAGTCCCCGCCGTACAGCGGCTCGGGGGTGCCGGTGTCTACCGTGGTAGACACGGCGGGCTCGGCGCCGACGGCGCGCAGCACCAGGCGGAGCGACTCGCGGAGGGCACCGTAGGCCTCCGGGTAGGAGAAGCCGTCACGGCTGCTGTCGCCGTAGTCGTCGAGGAGCAGTTGCGCGACGCGGGTCGCGACGGCGAGGTTGCTGGGGAGGGCCGGAGGCAGGGCGCCCGCCGTGGTGGCGGGCGCCTGCTCGGCCGGGGTGCGGCTCATCGGGCGGTGCCGGCGAGGGCGGCGATGCGGGCGACGGCGGCGACGTACTCGGGCTTGCGCGGCTTGTAGGAGCGGATGAGGATCCGGACCTGGCCGAGGGTGTAGCGGGAGACGCCGTGGGTGCGGTGGGCGCGGCCACCGTGGACGGTGCGGCGGGTGCGGGCGGTCGCGGCCGGGGTGAGGCCGATCCGCTTGGCGACCGACCGGAGGCCGTTGGCGCAGCCGGCGGCGGTGGTGCGGTCGACCCCGGCGGCGATCGCCACGGTGGCGAGGCTGCGGGGGCGGCGCCGGCAGGAGGCGGTCAGGCGGGTGGCGGCGGAGCGCTGCCGGAGGACGGCGCGGAGGGTACGGCGCGTGGCGCGACGGTCACGACGGATGGCAGACTTCTGCATCAGCGGTCTCCTGGTCTAGTCAGGTAGGTCCGTCAGGCCCTCGGCGGGTGCTACCAACACCCCCGGGGGCCGCTTCTTTGCGATTTGCTAGATACAGTTCTACCTCTCGGAGACCGCCGCTTCGCCGACCTGCGGAATCTCGTACGGCCATGAGGCGCCTCCCGCACCCGCCGACGCGGCGGGCCGAGACGGGTTCCGGCGCCCGCACATCCCAGCCGGCCCCTCCCGCCCGGTCGTCCGTGCACGCCTCCTCCGGCACGCGGCTCGGTGCCGCCCGCCCACGCCAGGAAGGCCCCACGGACCTGCGGCTCGTCCCTCCCGCCCTCGCGGCCTGGGCCACGGCGGCGCTGGTACCGGGCGCGCCGCCGGGCTGGGTTCTGGTCCTCGTGGCCGGCTGTCTGGCCGTCGCGGCCCTGCTGGCGGCTCGGCGGCCGAGAGCGGCGTCGTGGCCGCGTGCGCCGGCCTGCGCCGTGCTGCTGTGTGTCGCCGCTGCCGCCGTCTCCGCCGGGCTGCACGGGGCGGATCTGCGCCGGGGGCCCGTGCCCGGTCTGGCACGGGAGTACGCGACGGTGACCGCCGAGGTCGAGCTCACGTCCGACCCGCGGCTCACCCGGCCGAAGGTCCGCGGCGATCACGTGACTCCCACGGCCGTGCTGATCGACGCCCGTGTGCGACGCGTCCACCAGGCGGACGGCGCGGTGGTGACGACACGGACGCCGGTGCTGATGATCGTGGACGCGTCCCCTTCCGGTCGGACGGCCGGGAGGCCGGGGCGGTCGCCGTGGCTGGAACTGCTGCCGTCGACGCGGCTGCGGGTCAGTGCGCGGATGGCGCCCGCGATGACGGGCGGCGACCGGGTCGCGGCCGTGCTGCGGGTGCGGGGCCGGGACGGACCCGAGGTGGTGGGTGAGCCTTCGGGGGCCCAGCGGCTCGCCGGGCGGCTGCGTGCCGGGCTGCGGGAGGCGACCGACTCACTGCCGTCGGACGCCCGGGCACTGCTGCCGGGGCTGGTCGTGGGAGACACCTCGCGCATCACGCCGGAGCTGGAGGAGGCTTTCAAGGAGACGGACCTCACCCACACACTGGCCGTGTCCGGGGCCAACTTCACGATCCTCCTGGCCTTCCTGCTCGGGCCGCCGGGCCTGGCACAGCGCGTCGAGCGGCGGGGGATCGCGCCACGCCTCGGTATCTCCCTGCGGGGCACGGCGGTGCTCGGGGGCGTGCTCTCCCTCGGGTTCGTCGTGGTGTGCCGACCCGATCCGAGCGTGGTGCGGGCCGCGGCCTGCGGTGCCGTCGCGCTGCTCGCCCTCGCGACAGGTCGCCGCAGAACGATGATCCCGGCACTGGCGACGGCGGTCCTGCTGCTGGTGCTGTACGACCCGTGGCTGGCACGGAGTTACGGCTTCCTGCTCTCCGTCGTGGCCACCGGCGCGCTGCTCACGCTCGCGCCGCGCTGGAGCACCGGTCTGCGGCGGCGCGGGGTGCCGCCGAGACTCGCCGAGGCACTGGCCGCCGCTGCCGCCGCACAGGTGCTGTGCGCGCCCGTCGTCGCCGTGCTGTCGGCTCGGGTGAGTCTGGTGGCGGTGCCGTGCAATCTGCTCACGGAGTTCGCGATCGCGCCGGCCACGGTGCTGGGCTTCGCGGCACTGGCCGCGGCCCCGATGGCGATGCCGGTGGCCAAGGCACTGGCGTGGTGCGCGCATTGGCCCGCCGAGTGGATCGCGGGGATCGCCCGGACGGGGGCGGCGCTGCCGGGGGCGGGAGTGGACTGGCCGGGCAGTTGGGCGGGCGCGGCGCTGCTCGCCGCCGTGACCCTGGTCGTCGTGCTCGTGGGACGGCGGCTCATCCGGCATCCCTGGTGGTGCGGGATCTGCGGCCTGGTGCTGACGGTGGCGGTGGTACAGCCGCCGCCACTGACCCGAACCCTCACGGGCTGGCCGCCGCCGGGCTGGCGGCTGGTGATGTGCGATGTGGGGCAGGGGGACGCCATGGTGCTGGCTGCGGGCGAGAACGCCGGTGTGGTGGTGGACGCGGGGCCCGACCCGCAGCTCGTCGACCACTGCCTGCGCTCGCTCGGCGTCACCAGGATCCCGCTGGTCGTGCTCACCCACTTCCACGCCGATCACGTCGCCGGCCTGCCAGGGGTGCTGCGCGGACGGGCGGTGGGAGCGATCGCCACGACGGCGTTCGAAGAGCCCGCGGATCAGGCCGCGTTCGTGAGGAGGCTGGCGGCGGCGCGGCGGGTACCGGTGACGCGGGCGGCGGCAGGGGAGCAGCGGCGTACGGGGGAGCTGTCCTGGCAGGTGGTGTGGCCGCCCCCGGGCCTGCCGCCGGGTTCGTCGGGCCTGCCGCCCGGTTCGTCCCCGTCGCTGCTCGCGGCCCACCCGGTGCCGGAGGGGCCGAACGACGCCAGTGTCGCCATGCTGGTCCGGTCGGCCGGACTGCGCCTGCTGCTCCTCGGGGACCTCGAACCCCCGGCCCAGCGGGCGCTGGCCAGGTCACCGGCGGCCGAGGCGCTCAAGGGCGTGGACGTGCTCAAGGTCGCCCACCACGGCTCGGCCTACCAGGATCCCGGTCTGATACGCCGGGCGGCCCCGCGGCTGGCCCTGATCAGTTGCGGTGCGGACAACAGGTACGGGCATCCGGCACCGGCCACGGTGGCGGCGCTGCGCGCCGGGGGCGCGGCGGTGCTGCGGACGGACCGGGACGGCGCCCTGGCGGTTGTGGGAGGGGGCAAAGACCTGAGGGTGGCACGAGACTGAGGGCATGAACTCAGCACAGGTTGATGCCTATCTCCGCCGACTGGGAGTCGAGCATCCGGCGTGGCCCACCGTCGACGTACTGCGCGAGCTGCATCTGCGGCATCTGCGGACCGTTCCGTTCGAGAATCTGTCGATTCACCTCGGCGAGGAGATCGTGCTGGAGGAGAAGCGGCTGCTGGACAAGGTGGTGGGCGCCAGGCGGGGCGGGTTCTGCTACGAACTCAACGGCTCCTTCGGGGCGTTGCTCGCCGCACTGGGGTACGACGTGGCGCTGCTCGCGGGGCGGGTGTACGGGGACGAGGCGCGGCTCGGGATCCCGTACGACCATCTCGCGCTGCGCGTGCGGACGGTGGACGGGGGTGACTGGCTGGCCGATGTCGGCTTCGGGGCGCACAGCCATCTGCCGCTGGCGTTCGGGGACCGCGGGGAGCAGGAGGATCCGGCGGGCACGTTCCGGATCGTCGAGGCGGAGCCGGACGCGGCCGGGGTGCGCGGGGGGCACGACACGGTGGAGGCGGCGGACCTGGACGTGATCCGGGACGGCAGACCGCAGTACCGCCTGGAGGTGCGGCCGCGGGTGCTCGGCGACTTCACGGCCGGGGCGTGGTGGCACAGCACCTCGCCGGTGTCGCATTTCACGCGGTCGCTGGTGTGTTCGCGGGTGACGGAGGACGGAGGCAGGGTCACGCTCAGCGGGCGCAGGCTCACGGTGACGGCGGCCGGGGGAACGCGGGAGGAGCGGGAGCTGGGCACGGACGAGGAGGTGCTCGGGGCGTACCGGGAGCGGTTCGGGATCGAACTCGACAGGGTGCCGACCGTGCGAAACCCCGTTTAGAGGTCAATGCGGTTCACACGGGGCTACTCGTGCGTAGTACCAGCACATCTGCTGGATTCCCGTGATGTGGTCACGTGTTGCCTCGAAAGCCTCACTGGTGGTCGAATGCGTCTTCGGCAGCTGTGATCAAGAGTGATCAACAGGCGATGTCGAGTCACACAGGGAGGCCTGGATGATCGGCCGCTGGCGGGGAAGCCGCACCCCTCGGGTACAAGGAACGAGCCCTCTGGCGGCGGTGCTGACACCGCCGAGCGCCGGGGTGCTGGCCTGCCGGGCGCTCGACCCGGTCAACGAGCCGGTCAGGCACGCGGAGTTCGCGGTCACGGACACCCTGGGGCGACCGGTGGTCAGCGGGGGAGCGGATCCGTACGGGTCGTTCATGACCACGGTGCCCGCCGGGGAGTACCGGCTCGCGGTGTCCGCGGAGGGGTACACGCCGTACCGGGCGACCACGCAGGTCGCCGAGAACGCGCTCGCGTCGCTCGGGGACGTGACGCTGCAGCCGGCCCGCCCGCCGGAGCTGCCCGATCCCGGTGACTGGGAGATCGAGCCGGCGCACTCCTCGATCGGTTTCACCGCGCGGCACATCGGACTGGCCCGGATCCACGGGCAGTTCAAGTCCTTCGCGGGAGTTGTACGGGTCGCCGACCCGGTGGAGCGTTCGGCGATGCACGTGGTGATCGACGCGGCGTCCATCGACACCAACCTGCGGATGCGGGACGACCATCTGCGGTCGGCGGACTTCCTGGACGTCGAGCGGTTCCCGACCCTGGAGTTCTACAGCGAACGGTTCGTGCACAAGGGCGGCAACCGGTGGGCCGTGAGCGGGGCGCTGTCGCTGCACGGTGTGACGCGGACGGTCACGCTGGACACGGAGTACCTGGGGCTGGGCAACGGTCTGGAGGGCGAGGTGCGGGCGGCTTGCCGGGCCACGACGGAACTGCACCGGGACGACTTCACGGTGAGCTGGCAGACGATGCTGGCGCGGGGCATCGCGGTGGTGGGGCCGAGCATCAGGGTCGACCTCGATGTGCAGGTCGTGCGCAAGGGCTGAGCGGCCGGGCCGCGAAGCGGTGTCGGACAATGTCCGGCGTGAGTGATGTGCGACATGTGCTGGTGCTGCCCGACCGTGATGCCGCGGAAGAGGTGGTGGAGGCGCTGCGGGAGCGGTTCGCGGTCGTCGAGGAGCCGCAGCTGGTGAGGGACGCGCTGGCCGGCGAGGACGACGCCGAGGACGCGCAGTGGCTGGTCGTCCTCAGGGACGAGGAGGGGCGGCTGGATCCCGGCGAGCTGGACCGGTTCGCCGGCGAGTGGGAGGGCTGGCGGGAAGAGCCGTAAACCTCGCTGAAGCGTAGGTCCCACTGATGCTCGTCCTGCCTGTCAGTGGTGCGTGGGATGCTTGTCGCGATGGCCAGGAAGACTACGAATGACGACCCCCTCGCCCCGGTGACGCTCGCCGTGGGCCAGGAGGACCTGCTGCTCGACCGCGCCGTGCAGGAGGTGGTGGCCGCCGCGAAGGCCGCCGACGCCGACACGGACGTACGCGACCTCACCTCCGACCAGGTGCAGCCCGGCACACTCGCCGAGCTGACGAGCCCGTCGCTCTTCGCGGAGCGCAAGGTCGTGGTCGTGCACAACGCGCAGGACCTCTCGGCCGACACGATCAAGGACGTGAAGGCGTACCTCGGGGCGCCCGCCGAGGAGATCACCCTCGTGCTGCTGCACGCGGGCGGGGCCAAGGGCAAGGGCCTGCTCGACGCCGCGCGCAAGGCGGGGGCGCGCGAGGTGGCCTGCCCGAAGATGACCAAGCCGGCGGACCGGCTGGCGTTCGTGCGGCAGGAGTTCCGCGCGGTGGGGAGGTCCGCCACACCGGAGGCGTGCCAGGCGCTCGTCGACGCGATCGGGAGCGATCTGCGGGAGCTCGCGTCGGCGGTCTCGCAGCTGGTCGCGGATGTCGAGGGCACGATCGACGAGGCGGTCGTCGGGCGGTACTACACCGGGCGGGCGGAGGCGTCGAGCTTCACGGTGGCCGACCGGGCCGTCGAGGGGCGGGCCGCGGAGGCGCTGGAGGCGTTGCGCTGGTCACTGTCGACCGGGGTGGCGCCGGTGTTGATCACGAGCGCGCTGGCGCAGGGCGTCCGGGCGATCGGGAAGCTGTCCTCGGCGCGCGGCGGGCGGCCTGCCGATCTCGCGCGGGAGCTGGGGATGCCGCCCTGGAAGATCGACCGGGTGCGGCAGCAGATGCGGGGTTGGACCCCGGACGGGGTGTCGGTGGCGCTGCGCGCGGTCGCCGAGGCGGACGCGGGCGTGAAGGGCGGCGGGGACGACCCCGAGTACGCCTTGGAGAAGGCCGTGGTGATCATTGCCCGGGCGGCTCGCTCCAGAGGGCGGGCCTAGCTAGGGGGCTTCTGATGGATCTCCGCAGCGCCCGGCACGCTCCCCCAAGCTCTTCGAGCAGGGGGGGACCCCCACTCGCCGCACCGGACAAAAGGCCTGGTAGCTCCGCTACAAGGCCTTCCGCCCGGCACGCCGAGAGCACGCACCGAACGCCGC